>DYFW01000310.1 GCA_020725005.1 Thiobacillus denitrificans | reverse complement strand
CCCTCGATTTCGAGCAGCTCCTCGTGGTGGACGAGGTCGGGAATCACGGCTTTCACCGGCGCCAGCGTCACGCCGAAGATGCGCGCCTGCCGCGCGTGCACCTCCATGCGCTTGCCTTCGAACACGATCTTGCCCTGGATGCCCTCGATGCGCGGCCAGCCCGGCACGTAGTCGATCACGGCGTCCTTCACCGCCACGCCGATATGGAACACGCCGTCGCCATCGTCGAACGGGAATTTCGACAGATCGCCCTTGAGGCGTACGCTCACGTCGTCCGAATGCCCCGCCAGCACGCTCTTGCGCACCCAGTCGACCGTATGGTCGCCGACGGCATGAGGAAAGTAGCGATACACCGCGGTTCCCACCGCACGAGTGAGCCGCGCGCTGAAATCGGCGACGCCGGTGCCACCGGCGATTGTTTCGTAATCGCCCTGCAGCGTGCCCTCGAGATCGGCATTGGAGAAACGGGTTTCGTCGAAGTGCAGACGCAGGCCGCGCGCCGTCTTTGCCCAGCGCCCGCGCGCGGTCAGGCGATCGAGCGCGATCTCGGGCTCGCGGAACACGCCCGGCAGGTTGACGGCCAGTGCCTGCGAATCGAGTTCGAAACGGCCGGCGGCGGCGTCGCCCTCGATGCGCCCTGAGAGATTGCGCCAGCCCGGATGCGCCTCGACGGTGCGCACGCCGAGGCCGCTGAAGCGGGCGACGACGCTGAAGTTGTCGAGCCCAGGCTGCTCGCCGCGCCAGCCGAAGCGCAACTCGTCGAAGCGGCCCTGCGGCTGCAGGGCCTGCAGCCGCGCACGCAGCGCCTCGTCCATCGGCAGGCTGGGCAAGAGATCGTCCCACGCATCGAGACGCAGCGCGCGGGCGCTGACTTCGCGCATGTCGCCGTCCCACGCCAGGCCGATATCGAACGGGCCGCTCGCCACCGCCCCCGGCCGCATCACCCGCAGATCCTCGAACACGACACGCTGCGCGCCGCCCGCTGCGCGCTGCCAGGATGCGCGGCCGCGCGCCTGCAGCAGATCGAGTGGGGGCAGGCTGGCGTCGAGGCGGGTTTTCAGTTCGCGCAGATCCATGCCCGCCGCCACCCGGGTCACGCGCCCGCCGCCGAGCGTGGCGGTGAGCCGCAGCGCGCCCCAGCCACGTTCGATCGACACCGGCAGGGCCACCCAGTGCGCCAGCTGCGGCAACGCCACGCCGGCCACGCTCGCCTCGACCGTGCCCCGCCAGCTCGCGGGATCGTCGAGGTCGCGCGCCTGCAGGTGCGCCTCGACCGCCAGCGGGCGCGCCAGCGTCGGGGGGGGCACCGCACGCAGCCTGAGGGTGTGGCTGCGGCGCACGTTGACGAGTGTGAAATCGACGTCGTGCATCGTGAGCGGGGCGGCCGCACGCACCTCGTCCCGCCAGGTGAGCGTGGCATTGCCCACGTGCACGCGGCCCTGGCGCAGCAGCCAGTTGACGAAGCCGCTGTCGGGCGCGGCCGGGTTGACCGG
>DYFW01000309.1 GCA_020725005.1 Thiobacillus denitrificans | reverse complement strand
AGGCCGGCGAGACGTGGCGCAGGATTTTCCGTTCCAGGTCGGCGCGGCCGCCGTAAGGGTCGACCAAAGCGCCGTCTTCGCCGCGCGCCATGGCGTTGATGGTCAGGTCGCGGCGCGCCAAATCCTCTTCCAGCGTTACGTCGGCGGCGGCGTGGAAGACGAAGCCCGCGTAGCCCGGCGCGGTCTTGCGCTCGGTGCGCGCCAGCGCGTATTCCTCGTGCGTTCGCGGATGGAGGAAGACCGGAAAGTCGCGGCCGACGGGGGTGAAACCGCGCGCCAGCATTTCCTCGGGCGAGCCGCCGACCACCACCCAGTCGCGATCCTGCACCGGCAGGCCGAGCAGCTCGTCGCGGATCGCGCCGCCGACGCAGTAGATGCGCATGCTCAGCCGGCGAGATAGCCCGGCGCCACCGCCTCCAGCGGCGTCGGCTGGAGGCCGAAGGGCGGCGCGCAGCCGGCGGGGCAGACGTTGGGGACTTGCATGGACCGGACGTTGTCGCGCGTCATCGGGCCGTTGGGCAGGAACTCCATGAGGAAGGCCTGGAGCATGGAGAGGGCGAGCGGCAGGCCGACGATGGGGCGCGGATGGCCGCTGACCGCGCCGGCGTAGGCGACCAGCTCGCGCAGCGTGTATTCGCGCGGGCCGCAGAGCGGGTAGGTCTGGCCACGGCTCTCGGGACGGTCGAGGGCGGTGACGATGGCGGACACCACGTCCTCGACCCAGACCGGCTGGAAGCGCGCGTCGGCGCAGGCGAGCGGCACGATGGGGGCGAGCCTGAGCAGGCGCGCGAACAGCGTGAGAAAGGAATCGCCGCGGCCGAAGATGACCGAGGGCTGGAAGATCGTCGCCGCGGGGTAGGCGGCCCGGAGCGCGGCCTCGCCGGCGGCCTTGGAACGCAGGTAGTCGGAGGGCGCGTCGGCGGCGGCGGCCAGCGCCGAGACATGCAGCAGGCGGGGAACATCGGCTGCTGTCGCGGCGCGGGCGATCTTGCCCGGCAACTCGGCGTGGGCGCGCCGGAAGTCGCCCTTGAGGATGCCGACGAGGCTGACGACGGCGTCCTGTCCCGCCATCAGCCGCGCCAGCGTCGCATCGTCATGCACGTCGGCGGCGACGATGCGCGCGGTGGGTAGCACGGCGAGATGGCGCACGCGTTCGGGGCGGCGCGTCGGCAGCAGGAGCGAAAAGTCGGCGCTGGCGAGACGGTGGGCGAGCGCGCCGCCCAGGAAGCCCGTGCCGCCGATCAGCAGGATGTTCCTCACGGCAGGTCCTCGGCGGTGCCGTCGCCGAAGCCGCGCGGGCGGATGGTGCCGAGGCGGGCACTCAGCGAGGGGGCGTCGCCGTGCATCAGCGCGGCGTAGGCGATGGCGTTGGCCATCACCTTCTTGACGTAGTCGCGCGTCTCGTTGAAGGGGATGGTTTCGGCGTAGATCGCGCCTTCGAGCGGCTTCTCGGCGCGCCACTTGCGCGCGCGGCCGGGGCCGGCGTTGTAGGCGGCGGAGGCGAGC
>DYFW01000061.1 GCA_020725005.1 Thiobacillus denitrificans | reverse complement strand
ATCGCCCGCGTGCACAGCGAAGTCGAAGGCATCCTGCCGACCAAGCCGGACGCCGACGGCGGCGGCCGCGACGCCGAGATCACCTCGACGCGCAGCTAAGCCTTGCCCGCGATGAGCGTCGATCCACGTACGCTGGGCTGGCTCGCCCGTGCGCTGACCCATGAGATGGGCGCGGTGCAGCAGTACCTCGCGCAGAGCGTGCTCGCGCGTCTGTGGGGCGACGAAGCGCTGGCTGCGAAACTGCGTCGCGAGGCGGAGGAGGAGCTCGGCCACGCCGAGCGCCTGATGGAACGGCTGATCCTGTTGGGGGTGGCGCCTTCGGCCGGCAATCTGCCGCCGGCGCGGCTCGGCCGCGGCGAGGACGAACTGCTGGCTGCCGACCGTGCGCTCGAAGTCGACGCGGTACGCCTTTACCGCGAGGCCCTGGCGCACGCGCAGCGCATGCGCGACCCGGACAGCGCCGCCTTGCTCGAATCCATCCTCGGCGAGGAAATCGCGCACGTGCACGAAATCGACGGCATGCGGGGGCAGGCCCATGGCTGACGTACCCGAAGGTTGGGAAGCCCGTGGCAAGCCGCCGACGCTGTTCCGCCGGTTCAGCTTCGAACGCTACAGCGAGACGCGCGCCTTCCTCGACGCGCTCGCCGCGGTGAGCGAGGAGACCGGCGTGCATCCGCAGAACATCAACTTCGGCACCACCTACGTCAACCTGACGCTGGAGGCGGCGGACGGCAGCGAACTGGGCGAAGCCGACTATGCGATCGCGATGCGCATCAGCGCATTGTGGAAACCGGCGGGAGGCTGAGATGGCGACGCACGTCACGGCGGTGATCAACCAGAAGGGCGGCGCCGGCAAGACCACGCTGGCGATGAACCTTGCCGCCGGGCTCGCGCGCCGCGCCGACACCGTGGTGATCGACCTCGACCCGCAGGGCTCGTCGCGGCAGTGGGCGAGCCAGGGCAGCGAGCCGTTCCCCGCGACGGTCAAGCAGATCGGCGGCAAGTGGGACGCGCGCACGCTGCACCAGAACTACCGGGCCTATCGGCACATGGTGCTCGACTGCCCGCCCTCGCTCGACAGCCATGCCTCGCTGCAGGCGCTGCGCGCGTGCGACGTCGCGCTGATCCCGGTGCTGCCCTCGCCGGTCGACCTGTGGGCGAGCCTGCGCCTGCCACAGGAAATCGACGAGGCGCGCAAGGTCAACAAGAACCTCAGGGCCTACCTGGTGCTGAACCAGCTGGAACCCAAGAGCGCGCTTTCGGCGGCAATGCACGAGGCCATCGAGGAATTCGGCATCCCCGTGCTGCAGGCGGTGGTGCGCCGCCGCGCGGTCTACCGCGGCGCCGCGCTCGAGGGCGTGTCGGTGTATCAAATGGGCAGCCGGGGTGCGCAGGCGGCCGCTGAAATCGAAGCCATCATTAACGAGGTGATCGGAACATGACCAATATCAAAGACAAGCTGTCCGCCAGCGTGCGCATGGCGAAGGCCGCCCAGCAGCCCGCTTCCAAATCCGCCGCCAAGCCGGCCGCCAAACCGGCCGCGACGAAGCCCGCGCCTGCCCCGGCCAAGCCCGTGGCCGCGAAGCCTGCCGCCGCGAAGCCCGTCGCCGCGAAGCCTGCGGCTCCCGCCACGCACGCCGGCGGCATTCCCGAGAGCGGCACCGCGCTGTTCCCCGAGCGCGTGTGGCCGGACTGAATCAGCCTATAAGGTGAAGCACCATGCGTAACGACCCCTTCATGCGTACTTATTCTCCCCGCCAGCAGGCGTTGGCGCGCGCGCAGGCGCAGCAGCAGGCGGCTGCCGACGTGCGTCCCGCCGCCGACGCTGGTGGCGCGAACCTTCTGGCGCAGTATCTCGTGAAGAGCGAGCCCTACTACCGCCCGGTGGCCGACGAGGTCGAGCTGTACGAAGCGGCCTATTCGGTGCGCATGCCCATGATGCTCAAGGGGCCGACCGGCTGCGGCAAGACGCGCTTCGTCGAATACATGGCGTGGAAACTGCAGAAGCCGTTGATCACCGTGGCATGCAACGAAGACATGACGGCGTCGGACCTGGTCGGACGCTTCCTGCTCGATGCCAACGGCACCCGCTGGCAGGACGGCCCGCTGGCGCTTGCCGCCCGCCATGGCGCGATCTGCTATCTCGACGAAGTCGTCGAGGCGCGCCAGGACACCACCGTGGTGATCCACCCGCTGACCGATGCGCGGCGCGTGCTGCCGCTGGAAAAGAAAGGCGAGCTGGTCGAGGCGCACCCCGATTTCCAGATCGTGATTTCGTACAACCCCGGCTACCAGTCGCTGATGAAGGATCTGAAGCAGTCGACCAAGCAGCGTTTCGGCGCGCTCGACTTCAACTATCCCGAGCACGACGTCGAGGCCGAGATCGTCGCCCACGAATCCGGCGTGTCGATCGACGTCGCGAAAAACCTGGTGCACATCGGCGAGCGCGCGCGCAACCTCAAGGGTCACGGTCTCGACGAAGGGCTGTCGACGCGCATGCTGATCTACGCCGGCTCGCTCATCGCCAAGGGCGTGCCGGCGCTGGCCGCCTGCCGCGTGGCGCTGGTGCGTCCGATCACCGACGATCCGGACATGCGCGACGCGCTGGATTCGGCCGTCACCACCTACTTCTGAGGCAGCGGGTCGGAGCGAGGGACTGCCGCGCGCCGGCGAGTCCCCCCACTTCTGTCCCCGGTCTTCTGACATGGCCATCCATCTCGACGAATACCAGGAGCTCCTCGCGGATCTCCCCTCCGACTCCCAGGACGTGCTGCGCGCGTCGTGGAACGAGGCGGCGCGCGTATTCTCGTCGCGCGGGCTCGACAACTACCTGAAGGGCGCGGTCGCGCTGCACAATCTCGGCCGCGGCGAGGAACTCGTCGTCACCTTCATCCAGGACATGCCGCAGGTGTCGCGCGCGATCGGCGAGGATGTGCTGCCCGACGTCGTCAACTTCCTCCTGGGCATGGCCTCGAAGACTTCCGGCCAGGTACTGACGCTGATCGTCAGCACCGCGCCGCTCGCTGCCGAGCGCCTGGGCGACGCCGACCTCTTCCGCAATTACCTCAACGTGCTCTCCATCATGCTGGCGCAGGCGCCGCGTGGCCTGCGGCCGATGCTGGAGAACCTCGACCGCCTGCTCACCCAGCTCACGCTGGGCGGCCTGCGGCGCTGGGTGCAGTGGGGCGCACAGGCGTACAAATCCGATTTCGACGGCCAGTTGAAATATTTCTCGCTGCAGAGCCCGGACGCGCTGTCCGTGCTGCAGAAGGAGCGCAAGGGCACGCTCTTCGTCGACGTCCAGCGCCGGCTCAACATCTATCTGCGCGCGATGTGGGGACGCGATTTCTTCATGCGCCCGACCGCCGGCGACTACGAAAGCCGCGAGGGCTTGAAACCCTACATCGAGCGCTACGTCATCCACATCGCCGACGCCTACGACGATTACAAGCCGATGGGCGACGACACCCCGCCCGAACTGATCGTCCCCGGGGTGGAAATCTACCGCGCTGCGGCGAACCACTGCGCGGCGCACCTCGCGTTCACCCGCGAACCGCTGTCTATGCAGATGCTCAATACCACGCAGATCGGCATCATCGAGGCGATCGAGGATGCGCGCGTGGAGGAACTCGCGTGCCGCCAGTTCCCCAACATGCGCGGGGCCTGGCTGGCGCTGCACCCGCCCGCGGATTACAGCGAACCCCGGACCGTGGGCGACCTGATCAACCGGCTGGCGCGCGCGCTGCTGGAGGAAAACCCCGCCGACCCGCATCCCTGGGTGCAGCAAGGCGTGTCGCTGTTCCGCGCCGAGCCCGATCTGACGACCAACCGCGCCAGCTGGAACATCGGCGTGGAGCTTGCGCACAGCCTGGCCACACTCCCGCTGCCGGAATACAACGTGCGCACCGACGCGCTGCGCGCGATCTACCGCGACGACAACCGCACCGTGTGGGAGTCGGAGGAATACGACGAAGCCGAGGCGCTGGAAGCGACCTGGCAGCGCCAGCAGCAGGTGCGCAAGAAGGTCAGCGTCATGGAGATGGTGAACGAGGTCAACAACGAGTTCGCCGGCGACGACGCGGAAGAGATCTGGGTGCTGGAAACGCCGTTCTGGCTCGACCAGGAAGGCAAGACCATCAACGAGCTCGAGGGCCGCGAGCCGATTGCCGATCCGGTGCACTATCACGAGTGGGATTACCAGATCCAGCTCGAACGGCCGAGCTGGGTGACCGTGCTCGAACGCCGGCCCAAGCTCGGCGATCTCGCCGTGATCGAGAAGATCATCGAGGACAACAAGCCGGTGATCTCGCGCCTGAAGTTCCTCATCGAGTCGATGATTCCGCAGGGCATGCAGCGCATCCGTCGCCAGGAGGACGGCGACGAACTCGACATCAACGCCGCGGTGCGCGCGATGATCGACATCCGCATGGGGCAGCAGCCGGACACCCGCATCATGATGCGCTACAAGCGCAACCTGCGCGATCTGGCGGTGATGGTGCTGCTCGACATGTCGGAATCGTCGAACGACAAGGTGCGCGGCCACGACTACAGCGTGATGGATCTCACCCGCGCCGCCACCGTGCTCCTGTCCGACGCGCTCGACCGCATCGGCGACCCCTTCGCGCTGCATGGCTTCTGCTCCGATGGCCGGCATGACGTCCACTACCAGCGCTTCAAGGATTTCGACCAGCCCTACAACGACGTCGTGAAGGCGCGGCTGGCCGCGCTGCACGGCTCGTACTCGACGCGCATGGGCGCGGCGCTCCGCCATGCGGGCAGCTATCTCAAACAGCAGCCGAAAAACAAGAAGATCCTCTTCGTCATCACCGATGGCGAGCCCGCGGACAACGATGTGCGCGACCCGCAGTACCTGCGCTACGACACCAAGCGCGCGGTTGAGGAGTTGCAGCGCGACGGCATCACCACCTACGCGCTCTCGCTCGACCCGCACGCCGACCAGTACGTGTCGCGCATCTTCGGCGCGAAGAATTTCACCGTGCTCGACCACGTCGAGCGCCTTCCCGAAAAACTGCCCATGCTGTACATGGGCCTGACGACCTGAGCGCATGGACATCACGCTGCGCACCTTCGTCTTCATCGACTCGCTGCAGCCGCAGCTGGCGTCGTATCTTGCGACCTCGTCGCAGGGCTTCCTGCCGATTCCCGGCGACGCCTGCATGTGGATCGAGGTCGCGCCCGGCATGGCGGTTCACCGCCTGTCGGACATCGCGCTAAAGGCGACCAACGTGCGCATGGGCGAGCAGGTCGTCGAGCGCTCGTTCGGCTCGATGGAAATCCACTACCGCAACCAGAGCGACGTGCAGGAAGCCGGCAACATCATCCTGCGCGAGCTCGACACCACGGTCGAGTCGCGCATGGCCTGCCGCATCGCGTGGAAGGAAATCATCCGCGCGATCACGCCGGACCACGCGACGCTGATCAACCGCCAGTTGCGCAAGGGCTCGATGATCCTGCCCGGCAAGAGCATGTTCATCCTCGAGACCGAGCCGGCGGGTTACATCGTCTACGCCGCCAACGAGGCGGAAAAGGCGGCGCACATCACGCTGGTCGACGTGAAGGCCTTCGGCAACTTCGGGCGCCTCACCATGATGGGGTCCGAGGCGGAAACCGAGGAAGCCGCGCGCGCCGCGGTGCGCGCGATCGAGCAGATCAACCAGCGCGCGACCTGGGAATAAGCGACTTCAGGCCGCAGCCGGCGGAGCCTCGGCGGCAGTGAGCATGCGAACGGCGTCGACGAATGTCTCGGCGTAGTCCGGCGCATCGATCTTGCCCACCACCCCCGCGCGCTGCAACTTGCCGAGCACTCGCGCGTTCGCCTCGCTCAGCACAACATGGATGCCGCGGCGACGCAACTTTGTAATTGCCACCTCCAGCGTCTGGATCCCGGTGATGTCCATGAACGGCACCTGCCGCAGGCGGATGATCAGTGCCTTCGGGTCGGTATGTGTCTGCAGGAGTACGCGTTCGAAATTCTCCACCGCGCCGAAGAACATCGGCCCCGCGATCTCGTAGACCATCATGCCAGGCGGCAATTCTCTGAAGCCGTGGCGGGCAAGTTCGGACTGCAGGGCCAGGGTGTCCATTTCCTTCGTCTCCACCACCTCGGCCATGCGCCGCAGGAAATGCAGGATGGCCAGGATCACGCCCACGTTCACCGCGACGACGAGATCGGCGAACACCGTCAGCAGGAAAGTGATGACAAGGATGACGCGGTCGGCGCGTGGCGCCTTCTTCAGGATATCGATGAAATGGGGGGCTTCGCTCATGTTCCACGCGACGACGAACAGGATCGCCGCCAGCGCAGCCAGGGGAATGTGCTCCGCCAGCGGCGCAAGAAAAAGCACCACGGCGACCAGCGTGGCGACATGCATCAGGCCCGCGAGCGGGCTGGTGGCGCCATTGCGGATGTTGGTTGCGGTGCGCGCGATCGCGCCGGTGGCGGCGAAGCCGGCGAACAGGGGCGTGACGATATTGGCGATCCCCTGGCCGATGAGTTCCTGGTTGGAATCGTGGCGGGTGCCTGCCATGCCGTCGGCGACGACCGCCGAGAGCAGCGACTCGATCGCGCCGAGCATGGCGATGGTGAACGCCGGACCAATGAGCAGAATCATCTGCGAGAGCGAAAGATCGGGCAGGTGGAGCGGCGGCAGGCCGGTCGGGATGCCGCCGAAGGCGGTGCCGATGGTCGCGACGCCCGGCGGATCGAAGGCAACGTGGGCCAGCGTGGCGGCGACCATCGCGACCAGCGGGCCGGGGATTTTAGACAAGCCCGGGATGCGTGGCGAATAGATCACCAGCAGCAGGCTCATCACCGCGAGCGCAGTGGTGGGCGCATGCGTCTCGGGCAGCACCAGTAGCAGGCGCCAGACATTTTCGTGAAAATGTTCCCCGCCGACCTTGGGCAGGCCCAGGAAGTAGGCCCATTGGCCAACGAAAATGATGACGGCAATGCCGGCGGTGAAGCCGACGATCACCGGCGCCGGGATGAACTTGATCACGCTGCCCATGCGCGCCAGTCCCATCAGCAGGAGGATGATGCCGGCCATGAGCGTGGCCACCTGTAGCCCGGCGATGCCGTATTTCGCCGTAATCACCGAAAGAATGGCGATGAAGGCGCCGGTGGGGCCAGCGATCTGCACCCGGCTGCCGCCGAAGATCGACACCAGGCCGCCGGCGAAGATCGCCGTGTAGATGCCCTGCTCGGGGCGCGTGCCCGAGGCGATGGCGAAGGCCATGGCGAGCGGCAGGGCGACCACGCCGACGACGATGCCCGCGGCGATGTTCGGCAGCCAATGCTTGCGTGCGAACAGACCGGCGCGGTGGGCCTCGAGGAGGGCGATCATGCGGATTATCCTTTCGGGCAGGTTGACAGGCCGTGTGTATCGTATGACGATATTATTATCATTAAATTATAGTTAAGCAATCACTTATGGAGTCCAAGACTGCCCGCCTGACCGTGCTGCTCGACCCGGCCAAGAAACAGGCGCTGGAGCAGTTGTGCGCGGAGCAGGACGTCACGCCTTCGCAGGTGGTGCGGCGACTGATACGCGATTATCTGGAGGCTCACAGCGTCGTTTGGCAACCGAGTGGCAAGCGCAAGGCGACCGCGGGGCGCAAGGCCCGCTAACCTGGAAGGGTGCGCCCCGAAGGGCGGAGAAGACGCTTCGCCTACAGCCGCACGTCGACTGCGGGTTTCTGCGCCATGAGCGCGATCGAGCGCTCGAGGTCGATCTGCGCCGAACTGGTGCCGGCCACGCTGCCCAGCCGCTCGATGAGTTCGTCCTGCTCGAGAATTTCGCGCCGGCCGTCGGCATGCTGCAGGAAGGCGGCCCAGGGCACGAACTTGGTGAGCGGGAAGTTCTCGCCGGGATTGGGCGAGATGTCGATGTTGACGCCGGCGACGAACACCAGGTTGCGGCCGCTCATGGCGGACGACTGCACCAGGCTGCGGAAGGTGCGGTCGAACTCGACCATGGTGTTGGCGCACGCCGCGGTCAGCAGTGGGTGCCTGGAGGTGAGGATCCAGGGCATCGGTGCCAGCAGATTATGCTCGAGCTGGTCCTGCAAGGGGTCGAGATGGCCGCCCTCGTGCTGGAAATAGAAATCCTCGGCAGCGAGATGCTGGCCGATGGCGACGCTGCCCGTCTGCGGCCAGGTGTCGACGCCGAGACGGGCGATCAGGTGACTCGACGCGGCGAAGATGTGGCCGGTGCTGCGCGTAGACAGTGGTGGCGGTAGCGTCTCGCCGACCGCGCCCTGCACCAGGTTCTCGAAAAGGAGAAACAGGCCCTGCGCACGCGGGCTTGCGATCAGCTGGTAATCGATGAGCACGGCGAGCTGGCCTTCGTGACGCAGCAGGCGGATGTTCTCGCAGGCGTAGTCGTATTCGGTCTTGTACCACTCGATGATGCGGCCGATCTTGCCGCAGCTGCAGCTCAGGTGCTCGTTTTCCGACTGCAAGCGGCGGTAGACGCCGAATTCGCCGCTGTCCGGCTCATAGCCGACGTGGCTTGCCTGAAGCAGGAGCAGGTCCTTGCCGTGGTCGGCGTGCGGGCCGTGGCGGTCGACCGAGACGATGCCGCCGACGCGACCGTGGTTGAAGGGAAACGCGCCGAACTGCTTGGCGATGAGGATGATGGGAAACCCCTGGCTCTCGTCCGAACAGAACGCCCGCGACGGCATGATCTTGCCCGGGGTGAATCCCAGCGACAGGCACCAGTTGTAGAGCTTGGGAACGAAGTTGTTGTAGCACAGCATGCGGCCATCGAGGCGAAAGCTGTGCAGGGCGCTGGCGATGCTCGCGCGATGGGAAAACATGGGGTTCTGGCGGGGTCGAAATGGACTTGTTGTTATAATACCAAGCTTTTTAGACCACCTGCCTGACTGGATGGCGCCGGCGCTGCTGGCGTAGCGACTCATGAACCCCAAGCTTATCCGTTTCCTGCCATTTCTCCGCTGGTTTCCCCTCAAGGCCGATGACGTCAAGATCAATTTCCTGGCCGGCCTCACCGTCGCGCTGGTATTGATTCCGCAGTCGATGGCGTATGCGCAGCTCGCGGGTCTGCCGGCCTACTTCGGCCTGTACGCGGCCTTCCTGCCGGTCGCGGTGGCGGCGATGTGGGGGTCGTCCAACCAGCTTGCCACCGGTCCGGTAGCGGTGGTGTCGCTGCTGACCGCCTCGTCGGTTGCGACCCTGGCGCCGCCGGGCAGCGAGCAATTCATCGCGCTGGCGATCATGCTGACTTTCCTCGTCGCGCTGATCCAGCTGACGCTGGGCATTTTCAAGCTCGGCGTGGTCGTAAACTTCCTCTCGCACCCGGTCATCGTCGGCTTTACCAACGCCGCCGCGATCATCATCGGCCTGTCGCAGGTGTCGAAGATTCTCGGCGTGTCGATGCCGCGCAGCGAATCCTTCATTCATGACATCCTCGGCGTGTTCCGCCAGGTCGGCGATACGCACTGGCCGACTTTCGCCATGGGCGTGGGGGCGATGCTGCTGATGTGGGCGATGAAGAAGTACGTCCCGAGGTGGCCTGGCGTGCTGGTCGCCGTAGTGCTGACGACGCTGATTTCGTGGGCGGTCGGTTTCGAGCGCAACGCCAGCGCGGTGCATGACCAGGTGGCCGATGCCGAGTTGAAGACGCAGATCGGGCGCGTCGTCCAGGCGATCGCCGAAGTCGATCGCCTGAACGTCGCGATCGCCGAGAAAAACGACGCGCTCGCGGCGGTGATCAAGGCCGAAGGAGAAAACAGCGTCAAGGCGGTGAGCCTCGAGGCCGACCTCGCGCTGGCGAAGATCGCCCTGAGGAACGCCGAGGACATCTCGGCGAGCGAGCGCAAGAAACTGCGCAAGATTCCGGTGGTGCGCCAGATCGACGACGCGGGCGCGACTGTCGCGGTCTACCCGGTCGGCAAGGCGCCGGCCGGCGTCAAGCTGGACAGCGCCGAATACCGCATCCGCAAGGTCGACAGCAAGGGCTTCAAGCTGGTCGGCGGCGGCGAGGTCGTCGGCACCATTCCGGAGGGCCTGCCGACGTTCAGCCTGCCGACGCTGGAGATGGACAAGCTCGGCCCGATGTTCTCGGCGGCGCTGGTGATCGCCCTGGTCGGCTTCATGGAAGCGATCTCGATCGCGAAGGCGATGGCCGCGCGCACCAAGCAGCGCCTCGACCCGAACCAGGAGCTCATCGGCCAGGGACTCGGCAACCTCGCGGGCAGCGTCTCGATGTCCTATCCGACCTCGGGCTCGTTCTCGCGTTCGGCGGTGAACATGAACATGGGCGCCACCTCCGGCCTGTCGTCGGTGTTCACGGCGCTGATCGTGCTGGTCACCCTGCTCTTCCTCACGCCGCTGCTCTACCACCTGCCGCAGGCCGTGCTTGCCGCGATCATCATCATGGCGGTCGGCGGCCTGGTGAACATCGAAGGCGTCAGGCACGCGTGGAAGGCGCACAAGCACGACGGCATCGCCGCGATCGTCACCTTCTTCGCGACGCTGTTCTTCGCCCCCCATCTCGACAACGGCATCCTCGTCGGCGCGGGGCTGGCGATCGTGCTGTTCCTGCTGCGCACGATGAAGCCGCGCGTCGCGCTGCTCGGCCGTTACAGCGACGGCACCTTGCGCGACATCAAGGTCAACCCCGACCTGCCCACCAGCGAGCACATCATGGCGATGCGCTACGATGGTTCCCTGTATTTCGCCAACGTATCCTATTTCGAGGACACCGTGCTCGAGGCGCTGGCCGAGCGGCCCAAGGTCAAGTACGTGCTGATCGTCGGCGACGGCATCAACCAGATGGACGCCTCGGGCGAGGAAGTCGTGCACCACCTGGTCGAACGCCTGCGCGAGAGCGGCATCACCCTGGTGTTCTCCGGCCTGAAGAAGCAGGTCATCGACGTGATGCGGCAGACGCGCCTGATCGAGGCGGTCGGCGAAAACAACATCTTTGCCACCGAAGACCAGGCGATCACCGCGATCTACGAGCGCCTCGGCGACGCGGCGCGTGACGATCTGTTCTGCGTGGTGAAGCCGGCAGCCGCGTAAACCGTCGAGAGAAAGGCGAGCATGGAAATCAACTCCATCACCAAGAAGCTGCTGTTCAACACCGTACGGGTCGATACCGTGCTGGAGGACGGCAGCGAGGGATCCGGCACCGCCTTCGTCGTAAGCCACGCGCATCCGCGCGGCACTTCCACCTTCATCGTCACCAACCGCCATCTGGTCGACGGCGTGCGCCGCGGCGGCCTGGTGTTCACGCAGAAGCGCAATGGCCAGCCGGTGTTCGGGCAGCGCTTCCAGCTCAACATCGAGGATTTCCCGCATGCCTGGTTCATGCATCCCGATCCCGACGTCGATCTTGCGATCATCCCGATGCGTCCGCTCGAGCAGGCGGCGCGCGACCAGGGCGTCGAGCTCTACTATCACGCCATCGACAGCCGCCTCGCGCCCGACGCGGCGACGCAGCGGGCGCTCGACGCGCTGGAAGACGTGCTGTTCGTCGGCTACCCGAGCGGCGTGTGGGACCAGACCAACCTGATGCCCATCCTGCGGCGCGGCACCACGGCGACGCCGATGGCGCTCGATTTCGAGGGGCGCAAGGAATTTCTCATCGACGCCGCGGTGTACCCCGGCTCGAGCGGCAGTCCGGTGTTCGTCTACCAGCCCGACGCGATGCGGCCGACCCAGGGCGGCGGCAGGAAATTCCTGTTCGCCGGCGTGGTCGCCGCGGTGTTCTTCCGCGAGGAGGCCAACCACCTGGTGCCGGCGCCGGTGCCGGCGAACAACCACGGCATGGTGATGGGCTCCGAAATGATCGACCTCGGTCTCGTCATCAAGGCCGAGGCCGTGCTCGATGTCGTCAACGCCTATCTCGGCAAGTGGGTCGAGTGAACGCGCCGATCTTCCCTGACTCACGGTAATCCCATGCCAAACAACAAGATGACTTATCCGGGCTTCCACCAGGACTCGCACGGGATGACCGTGCTGTCGCGGGTCGTCCTCGACGCCTGGCTGTTTGGCCTCATTCCCGAAACCGAGGACTGCGCCGGCTGGGATCTGCAACGCATGCAGAACCTGATGGGCGAGGTCGAGCGGGAATGGGACAAATACGGCAACCTGCCGAGTTTCCTGCCCCCCGAGCTGCGCCAGCGCCATGCCGAGCTCTACGACATGGCGACCGAGCGCGCCAAATCGCGCGGCTGGGATCCCGAGCTCGACGAGGACGAATGATCCGCGGCGCCGGGCGTGGCGTGATCGTAGCGCTCGGCCAGCACCCGTAGCGCCAGGTCCTTGCCGGGGAACAGGTTCTCCCGCCCCAGCACCGCGTCCAGCCCGGCGCGCGCGAGTGCTTCCCGCACCGGTTTCTTCAGGCCCGAGAGCATCAGCGTGATGCCGGCGTGCTTGAGGTCGGTCGCGAGCGCGCGCAGTTTTTCCTCGCCGCTGGCGTCGATTTCGTTGATGCCGTTGCCGATCACCAGCACCGCCTTGGCCTGCGGGAACTGGCTGATCGCCTTCATGACGGCCTGCTCGAAGAACGCCGAGTTGATGAACACCAGCGAAGCGTCGAAACGCAGCACGACGTAGTGCTCGCTGATCGGCGGCAGGTCGTGGCTGGCGGCGCCGGCGAGCGTGCCGTCCCGGGTCCGCCCCAGCACTTCGCTGCGCGGCTGCATTACGCCGCGCAGGAACAGCAGGATGGTGAGCACCACGCCGACCATCACGCCGTTCGCAAGCTGCGGCGCCATCACAAGCGTGGCGACGAAGGTGAGTCCGCCGACCACGCCGTCGCTCTTGCGCACGTTCCAGGAATGACGCAGCGACTTGAAGTCGATCAGGCCGAATACTGCGCTCATCACGATGGCGGCGAGCACCGGCTGTGGCAGATGATAGAAATAGTCGGTCAGGAACAGCATCACGATGACGACGCCGACGGCGCTGATGATCGCGTAGAACCCCGTGCGCGCACCGGACTTCGCCGCCACCGCCGAGCGCGAGAACGAACCTGACACCGTGTAGGACTGGAAGAAGCTGCCGACGATGTTGGCCAGTCCCTGGCCGATCAGTTCCTGGTTCGGGTCGAGCTTTTCACGGCTCTTGGCCGCGAGCGCACGCGAGATCGAGGTCGCTTCCATGAATCCGATCAGCGCCATGATGAAAGCCGTGCCCAGCAAGCCACCCATCACGCCCAGGTCCAGCGACGGGACCATGAAGCTCGGCAGGCCGGCCGGGATGTTGCCGACGACCTGCCCGCCCCCGGAAAGACGGAACTGCCCGTCCTTCACGCCGACAAACCGCCAGGGCGTCGCCCCCGGACCGGCGTCGGCCGCGGCCCGGTAGCGCACCACGCCGTCCTCGCCCGTGACGGGTTCGAGTGCATGACGGAACACCGCGACGCGCTGCCCGTAGAGCTGCTTCTTCAGGGCCTGTTCCTCGCCGAGCAGGCGCAGGGACTCCGACTCCAGTCGGTAATCGTGGGTTTCGCGCTTGGCGAGCATCGCCATGCGCTTGCGCACCTCGCCCTGCGCGGCCTTGTTGCGCGACAGCGCCGTCTCGAGTTCGGCGAACTTCTGGTAGGCCGCGCGCGCGTCGGCATCGACGATCTGCCCGGGTGCGACCAGGGCCGTCTTCTCGAAACCGACCGCCGCGCTGATCAGGGTGCCCAGCACGACGACCGCGAGCACGCCGGGCAGCTTGGGCACCCAGCGTTTCAGCAGCGACATCACGACCAGCGTGCCGACCCCGAAGGCGATGGTAGGCCAGTGCGCCAACGGCAACTGCGCCGCCACCTGCCAGAGATCGCTCAGGAACAGGTCGGAACGCGGCATCGGCACGTTGATGAAGGTGTTGAGCAGCGACAGGCCGATGATCAGCGCGGCGGCGTTGGTAAAGCCGTTGATCACCGGGTGCGAGGCGAGGTTGATCAGCACCCCCATGCGGAAGGCGCCGAGTGCGAGCCGCATGACGCCGACCATCAGCGCGAGCGTCATCGACAGCGCGATGAATTCATCGGTGCCGCGGCTCGCCAGCGGTTCGATCGCCGCCGCCGACATCAGCGACAGCAGCGCGACGGGGCCGGTGTGAAGAAAACGCGACGCGCCCCACATCGACGCCACCATGACCGGCAGGAAGGCGGCGTACAGGCCGTACACCACCGGCAGGCCGGCGAGCGTCGCGTAGGCCATCGATTGCGGGATGAGGATCAGCGAGACCGTGATGCCGGCGACGAGGTCGCCGCGCAGCGTCTCGCCTTGCATGGGAAACCAGCGCAGGAAGGGGAACAGGCGATTCAGCATGGGGGGGTCGATCGGGGTTGCAGGGCGCCGGCCCGTGCGGGCCGGCGGGGCATTCGCGGGAAAGTTCAGGCCGCGCGGCTGGCGGCGTCCGTTTCCTCGACTGGCGTCTGCCGGGTGGCCGTCGCGTCCCGGGCGGCGACCAGAACGACCGGCACGGGGATGGCGTCACGCCTTACGCTGCCCTTGAGCAGGCTGCGGCCCAGGTAGCCCGATTCGTTGCAGATGAGGAAAGCCACGTCGGGGCGCTTGCGTAGCGCATGGACCAGCGCGGCCGGCGGCTCGCCGGTGAGCAGGCTCAATTCCGTGCGGATGCCGGCCGCGTCGAGCGCTTCGCGGTAAGGCGCCAGCAGCGCGTCGGCCTCGTTCTGCGGCTGGAAGGTCAGCACGCGCAGGCCATGCCGCAGACGGCTGCAGGTCTGGATGACGTATTGCATCACGTCGGCCGGAAGCTCGCTGCCGAGGTAGAGGCCGACCTGCGGGCCGGCTGCGGGGTGTTCGGCTGGCGTGGGTGGCGCAACCGGCGCCGTACTGCCGGCGAGCGCCCGGTCCTTTTGCCGCAGGGTGAGATTTTCACCGGCATTGGCGTAGGCGAGCGCGTTCAGCATGTGTTGGATTTCCTGGGTCAGTTTCATGGTGGGCTCCGGTGGATGGGGTAACGATGCCAAAGCATGCCTCGTGCCAGGAAATAAATTTCTTAATAATCAATATCTTGATGTTTTTGAGCGGAAAAAACAGAATCTGGGTGTTGCAAGATGTATCACTATGCGTTGCATG
This sequence comes from Thiobacillus denitrificans, assembly GCA_020725005.1. GTDB lineage: Bacteria > Pseudomonadota > Gammaproteobacteria > Burkholderiales > Thiobacillaceae > Thiobacillus > Thiobacillus denitrificans_G. Next base: position 1,275 of record DYFW01000061.1, on the reverse strand, counting down.
TGTTTTAAACTGCAACATTCGGATTTTCCGGGGCGATCATGCCCAGTCTTCGCAACAAAATCCTGCGCACCTACGGGTTTTCGAAGCTCGTCATGCTGGGCTTCGCTGTCATCGTCTTCGTCGATCTCCATTATCTCAATCGCCAGATCGAGGCAGGCCAGGCGGTTACCGATTTCCGCGAGGCCACGCTGGAAATGCGTCGTGACGAGAAAAACCTGTTTCTCTACCGGGATCACGACAGTCACGCGCAGTTGCTGACACAGATCGGGGTCACCCGGCAGGCCTTGGCCGAGAACCGGGGAGCCTTCAGCGCCATCGGTGGCGAAGCCATGCTGCGCCGGATCGGCGATCTCCTGGAGCGTTATCGCGACGCGCTCGAGCGCTATCCGCGTCTCGGGCCGTCCGAACAGGCCGCCGCGCGCGCCGTGATCCGCGACCTCGGCCACGAATTGAGCACCTTGTCGGCCAGCCTGTCGCGCGGCGAGCGCAAGCATCTGGCCGAAGCCACGCAGCGCGCCGCGCTGTCGTTGATGCTGGCGTTCGCCGGCGTCGTGGTGCTGGGGCTGGCCGGCGGACTCTTCCTGGTGCGGCGCGTGGTGCGGCCGTTGCGCGAACTCGAGGCAGGACTGCACGCGATCGACGAAGGCCGCGCACGCACGCTGCCGACGTCCGCGCGCGACCAGGAAATCCAGTCCTTCGTCACCGCCTTCAACGCCATGCTCAAGCACATGCGGCAGCAGCAGGATCAGGCCCGCCGCAACGAAAAGGCGGCGGCGCTGGGCGTGCTGGTATCCGGAGTGGCCCACGAGCTCAACAACCCCTTGTCGAACATCTCCACCTCGGCGCAATTGCTGCTCGAGGAGGGCGAGGCCGGCGACGACGAGATGAAACGCCTGTGGCTCGCGCAGATCGACAGCGAGACCGAACGCGCGCGGCGCATCGTGCGGCGGCTCCTCGACAGCGTGCGCCAGCCCAGGCTGTACCGGCAGCGCCTGCCGCTCGCCGATCTGGTGCAGTCCTCGCTCGCGCTGGTGAACCGGCAGCTGCCGGCGGGCGTGCAGATGTGCGTGGGGGCGCTGGCGGAAGCCGAGATCGAGGTCGACCGCGAGCGGCTGCACCAGGTGTTCATCAATCTGATCAAGAACGCCGCCGACGCCGGCGCGCGGCACGTCACGGTGAGCGCCGTGCTCGAGGACTGGGAAACCGAACTCGGCGAGGGAGCCATGCTGGTCGGTGATCCGGCGATGGTCGTCGAAACCGGCCCGGCCGTGCGGA
>DYFW01000308.1 GCA_020725005.1 Thiobacillus denitrificans | reverse complement strand
CAACGACACGCGCTACATCTGCAAGTTCTTCAAGAACTACGTCGAGCGTCACCTAAAGCTGGCCCCGAAAGTCGGCGCTGGCGGGACGGCAGATGCGACGACGAACAAGCGCTGCGTGGTGCTCAACGGCCAGACCACCGCCTTCCTGCGCGCCCGCTGGGGGCTGCTCAAGGTGCGCGGCGACAGCGACCGCCACCACGCACTCGACGCCGCCGTGGTTGCGGCATGCAGCCACGGCATGGTCAAACGGCTGGCGGACTACGCGCGCACCAAGGAACTGGCGAAAGCGCGCGACGGCTTCCCCGATCCGGAAACCGGCGAGATCGTCGATCCGGCGATGTTCCAGCAACTGCACGCACATTTCCCCGATCCCTGGCCGCATTTCCGCCAGGAACTCGAAGCGCGGCTCAATCTGGACAATGCCGACGAATTGCGCGCCCAACTGGAAATGTTCGGCACCTATCCGCCGGAAGCGATAACCGCCGCAAAACCGCTGTTCGTCTCGCGCGCGCCGCAGCGACGCAACGGTGGCGCGGCGCACAAGGACACCATCTACGCCCAGCCGGAACGGCTCAAGGCGCAGGGTGGCGTCACGCAAAAAGTGGCGCTCTCAAGCCTGAAACTCGCCGATCTCGACAAACTGATCGACCCGCATCGCAACGAAAAACTCTACGCCGCCATACGAGCGCGACTGGAAGCGCACGGCGGCAAGGGCGACAAAGCCTTTCCGCCCGACAACCCGCTGAAGAAGCCCGACCGCGACGGCAACCCGACCGGCCCCGTCGTCCGCACCGTGACGATGGTGATCGACAAACTTTCCGGTATTCCGGTGCGCGGCGGTATCGCCAAGAACGACACCATGTTGCGTGTCGATGTCTTCCGCCACAAGAAGGACGGCAAGTTTCACCTGGTGCCAGTGTATGTGCATCACGCGGTAACTAAGGAATTACCGAACCGGGCGATTGTGGCGTTCAAGGATGAGGAGGAATGGACGTTGATCGACGAACAGAATTTCGACTTTCTGTTTTCGGCTCACCCCAACGATCTAATGCGAGTCACATTGAAACAAGAAGCCCTGACCGGCTATTTTTCCGGATGTGACCGCTCGACAGGAAACGTCGGTCTTTGGGCGCACGACCGGAACTCAAGCGTCGGTAAGGATGGCTTCATCCGCACAGGCGTAAAGACCGCTATCGCGTTCGAAAAATTCCACGTCGACGTCTTAGGCAACATCTACCTCGCGCCGCCGGAGCAGCGCCGTGGTCTGGCGTAGCGTGATGATCTCCCGCCCCGCCCGGTTGCGGCGGGAGCATTTTTCCCTCGCCATCGACCAGGAGGAAACGGCCTTCGTCCCCTTCGAGGACATCGCCGTCATCGTCCTCAACCATCGCGAGATCACGCTCACCCATCCGGTGCTCTCGGCCTGCGCCGAATACGGCATCGGCCTTTACGCCACCGGCAGCAACCACCAGCCGGCCGGCGTGTTCCTGCCCTTCCTGCCGCATTCGCGCACCACGCGCATGATG
>DYFW01000307.1 GCA_020725005.1 Thiobacillus denitrificans | reverse complement strand
CGGCTTCGACGCGCTGCGCGCGAAGACGCTGTCGGGGCCGCTCGAATCGTTGAACCTCTACATCGCCGCGTTCAACGAAGTTTTGGAAACCGGCACGGCCTTGGACAAGATCAAGTTTTTCGGCTTCGGCTACATCAGCGAGGATGTGCTGAACCGCATCAGCGACGCGGGCGCGCGCGTGCAGGACTACAACTCGGAGATTTTCAAACTGCAGCAGCAGCTTCTGGAATTGCGCCGCGTCGAGGCGGCAGGCTCGCCGAACATCGCCGCCTGGGAAAAGAAGATCGCTGACCTGGAGGCGACCCGCGCCGGCTTGATTGAGCGGGTGCGGCAGTCGGTCTCCGACGCCGCCAAGGGCGGCGCTGAAGACGCGGACAAGTACGGCAAAGAGCTGCAGGATGCGCTGCGCAAGGCCTTTACCACCAGCCCGCTCGACGACTTCCTCTCCACGTTCAAGGACCGCCGGAAGCAGATCGCCGCCGAGTATGCCGCCCTCAAGGCGGACTTGGCTGGCGGCAGCGTCGGCGAGGCGACAAGCCTCGACGTGAGCCTGCAGCTCACGCTCGGGCGCGCTGCGCTTGAGCGCGGCGACTTCGAGGCATCGCAGGCCGCGCTGACGAAGGCGAAGAGCCTGTTCGGCGACGTGGCCGCGCAGGAGGGCACCGCCAGCTTCCAGAAGTCCTACTTCCTGCGCGAGCTGGAGCGGCTGGAAATGGACACGGTGAACAGCGCCGAGGCAACCGCCGACCGCGTGCGCGAGACGCTGCAGCAGAAGCTCGGCCAGCTCGAGACCGAAGCCGCCAAGCTCACCTTCGACGTCGACGACGCCGGCATCGTGAAACAGGTGAAGGACGCGGTCGAGCAGTTGAAGAAAGACCTCGCCGCCGACCCGCTGAGGATTCCTGTCGTGGCCGTGCCTGGCATCCCGCAGTCGGCCGACCTCGCGACCGCTGCGCTGCGGTATGGAGGCCGCAGATAGCGTCGAACTTGTTCGGATGACCTACGGCACCAACCACACAGAAAAAACGCCGTAGCGTCGATTCTGGCGGGGCGGTTTGCTTTTTGTGCGGGCTGGCGTAGAGTGAAACGGTCCGGCAGCCCTGTCGGATGAGCGGGGCGACCAAGTGTTGAAGCACGAGGCCACCCCTAACCACCCACGTTAACAGGAGTAACGAGAATGGATACCAAGAATTCTACCCTTCACTTTCAGAACCACGAACTCCACAAAGCAGCGGCCATCATCGCCGGCGCGATCGCGCTATGCGACGCCGACGAAAACCCGCACCTTGTCCGCGCCCTGCGGGTCATCAGCAGCAAGATCCCCGCGATCAACGAAGCCCTCGACAGCCTGGATATTGGCCTGCCTGTCGACCCTGTCGACACGTCAGTGTGTCAGCAGATCGACCTGCTGTATGACGTCGAGGGTCTGCTTGTCTGCGCAGACGCCAAGTGCGAGATCGATGAACCGCATGTGTCTTTGCTTATTGGCATGGCAATGGAAAAAATCGCGGAAATTGCCGAGGCGCTGCA
>DYFW01000306.1 GCA_020725005.1 Thiobacillus denitrificans | reverse complement strand
ATCTTCCTCGACCCGAATGACCCCGCCGTCATCGCCGCCGCGCGCGCCGAAGGCATCCCCGAAGCCTGGCTCGACGCCGCCAGAAAATCGCCGGTGTACAAGATGGCGATCGACTGGAAGATCGCCTTCCCGCTGCATCCCGAGTACCGCACGCTGCCGATGGTGTGGTACGTGCCGCCGCTCTCGCCGATCCAGGCCGCGGCCGAGTCCGGCAAGATGGGCATGAACGGCATCATCCCGGATACGAAATCGCTGCGCATTCCCGTCACCTATCTCGCCAACCTGCTCACCGGCGGCAAGGAGCAGCCGGTGGTCTCGGCGCTCGACCGCATGCTGGCGATGCGCGCCTACATGCGCGGCAAGTCGGTGGACGGGGTGCCCAACACCGCCGCGCTCGACCAGGTGGGGCTCACGTCCGCGCAGGCCGACGAGATGTACCGTTATCTCGCCATCGCCAACTACGAGGACCGCTTCGTCATCCCCAGCACGCACCGCGAGGAAGTCATCAATACCTTCGAGGAAAAAGCGAGCTGCGGCTTTTCCTTCGGCAACGGCTGTTCGGACGGCGTGTCGCCCAATACCACGCTGTTCGGCAACCGCAAGAACGCCGTGCCCGTGGACCTTTCCCAGCTGCACGCCCGGAAGAAAACGGGTTGAGGAGAATCGGAATGAAAACCTTCAAGGTCCTGTCCCTGCTCCTGCTGTACCCGGAATCTGACTGGCTGTCGGCGCTGCCCGAGATGCACGCCGCGCTGGTGGCGGAAGCCGGTGCCAACGGCAACGCCGCCGGCCGGCTCGCGCCGCTGTTCAATCTCTTGAGCGACACCCGGCTGATCGAGCTGCAGGAGAACTACGTCGCCACCTTCGACCGCAATCCCTCGCATTCGCTGCACCTGTTCGAGCACATCCACGGCGAATCGCGCGACCGCGGCTCGGCCATGATCGACCTGCTGGAGGAATACTGGAAGCATAACTTCGACGCTTCCGCCTCCGAGCTGCCGGACTACGTGCCGCTGTTCCTCGAGTTCCTCTCGCTGCTGCCGGCGGAAGAAGCGCTGCCGCTTCTGGGCGACGCGGTGCACGTGCTGGCCGCCATCGGCCGCAAGCTGGACACGAACGGCAGCCCCTACGCCACCGTCTTCCAGGTGCTGGAGGCGCTGTCGCCGGTGGCGGCGCAGGCGCTGACCGAACCGCCGGTACGCGACATGGATGAGGCCATGGAAATGTTCGGCCCCGCGGCCGACGGCACGGAGCCGCTGCTCAACCCGGGCCCGCAAATCGCAGTCGTGCAGATGCCGGTTTCGCGCCGGCGCGCCGTGGCGGCTGCAACACCTCGCTGAAAGGAGCATCGACAATGTCCCACACGCAAACCTTCCTGTTCGGGATCTACCCCTACATCGCGCTGACGGTATTCCTGCTCGGCAGCCTGATCCGCTTCGACCGCGAGCAATACACCTGGAAAAGCGATTCCTCGCAACTCCTGAAGCGCGGCCAGTTGCGGCTGGGCAGCAACCTGTTTCACATCGGGGTGCTGTT
>DYFW01000305.1 GCA_020725005.1 Thiobacillus denitrificans | reverse complement strand
GCGCTGGACCGCATGGAGCGGGGCAGCGGCGACAAGTCGGCGGTGCAGGAAGTGCATGAACAGTACGGCATTCCGGTGGTGGCCGTGGTCACCCTCGACAACCTGGTGGAGTTTCTGGAACGTGATGCAAACCGACAAGCGCAATTGCAGGCCGTGGCGGCCTACCGTGAAAGGTACGGCGTCTAGCGCGCTGCTTGTCCTGCTGCTGGCGATTGGCCCGGTCCAGGCAGCGATGTACCGCTGGGTCGACGGCAACGGCCGCGTCCATTATTCCGATACGCCGCCGCCCACCTACCAGAAAAGCGGCGGCGAGCAGCTCAACAAGCAGGGGCTGGTGATCAAGCGCACCCAGTCCGAGGCCGAGCGTCGCGCCGAGGCCGAGCGCCTGGAAGAACAGAAGCGGCTCCAGCTCGAACAGCAGAAGCAGATCCAGCGCGACCGTGCGCTGACCCAGACCTACACCAGCGAGGCCGAGATCGATCTTGCGCGCGACCGTGCGCTCGAACACCACAAGCTGGCGATCAAGGGCGCGCAGATTCGCGCCGGGATGGTCGACAAGAACATCGCCGACTTGCGCGCCCGCATCGCCACCGTCGAGAAAAGCGGGCGCAAGGCCGGTCCCGGGCTGACCGAGCCCCTGGCGCAGGCGGAGCGCGAGCGCCTCGAACTCAAGCGGACCGTGCAACAAAACGAGGAGGCCATGCAGCAGGTGCGCGAGAAATACGAGGCCGACAAGGCGCGTTACCGCGAGTTGACGCAGAAGAACTAGCGTGCAACACCACACTAGGCTTGTGGCAAGCGCAGGGCACGGGGCGCCGTCGGCGCCCCGTGCCGTTTACTGCAGCTTGGTTTTCAGGAGTTCGTTGACCTGCGCCGGGTTGGCCTTGCCGCGGCTGGCCTTCATCACCTGGCCGACCAGCGCGTTGAAGGCCTTGTCCTTGCCGGAACGGAATTCCTCGACCGACTTCGGATTGGCGGCGAGCACCTCGTCGATGATCTTTTCCAATTCGCCGGCGTCGGACATCTGCTTCAGGCCGCGCGCCTCGATGATGGCGTCGACCTCGCCCGCGCCTTCCCACAGGCCTTCGAACACCTGCCTGGCGAGCTTGCCGGAGAGCGTGCCGTCGTGGATGCGGGCAATGAGTTGCGCGAGCTGCGCGGCGGGAACCGGGCTCTGTTCGATGCCCAGATCGGCCTTGTTGAGCGCGGCGGCGAGTTCGCCCATCACCCAGTTGGCGGCGAGCTTGCCTTGGCCACAGGCTTTTGCCACTGCCTCGAAATAATCGGCCATCGCGCGCGAACCGGTGAGCACGGATGCGTCGTAGGCCGACACGCCGTACTGCTCGACGAAGCGCGCCTGCATCGCCGCGGGCAGTTCGGGCAGCGTCGAACGGACCTGCTCGATCCACGCCTCGTCGAGCTTGACCGGCAGCAGGTCGGGGTCGGGGAAGTAGCGGTAGTCGTGCGCCTCCTCCTTGCTGCGCATCATGCGCGTCTCGCCGGTGTCGGGGTCGAACAGCACGGTGGCCTGCTGGATGCGT
>DYFW01000304.1 GCA_020725005.1 Thiobacillus denitrificans | reverse complement strand
TTCGATCAGGGGGTCTGGTTGCAGGCGGATTTCGATAGGCTTGCCGTTGCCCGCGGCCGCCGGCCGCTGCATGTCGGGCGGGCCCGACAGCAAGCGGCTCATCACACCGGCGATCTGGGACGCCGGCGAGAGCGCCTGGCTCGCTGGCATTAGGCGCACCTTGTTGACGAAGTACTTTTCGAAGTCGACCTTGGCCTGGTGCACCCAGCGGCCTTGGCGCATCCAGTTGATGTCGCGCAGCGGCACCTGCGGCTCGGATAGATAGGCGGCACCGTTCGAGCCCATGTCGGTGAGCCATTTCGCGCGCTGTGGCACATGACTGGTCAATGGCGCATCGGCCATCGTCGCCAGGATGTTCTGCACCACGATCTCTCCCGCCCGGGTGATCGAATACACCGAATCGGGCGCGCCGACCGGCACGGGCGTCTGTTCGAGCGCGGGCTGAGCCACGCACGCGCCAAGGGCGAACACGTTCGGAAAATCGGGGTTGCGCAAAAATTCATCGACCACGACCAGGCCGCGCTCGTCGACGAGAACACGTGCAGTGCGTACGCCCGGCACGCCACCGAAGGCCGGCCAATACACACTGTAGGCGTAAGGCAGGCTGTGTCGCTGCTTCACGTTGCCGGCAGTGTCGAGTTCTTCGATCTCGATGGTGTCGCGTTCGATGCGTACGGTGCGCGCGTTGCAGATGGCGCTGATCCGGGTATCCATCAGCGCGGCAGTCACCGCGCCGCGGCTGGGGCCCTCGCCGCCCAACCCCAGGTGGCCGGGCCAGGGTTCAGGCGTGACCAGGGTGATCGGTACGCGATCGCGGATGTTGCGCCGCTTGAGGTCGGCGTCGACGAGGAAGGCATACTCATAAAGCGGGCCGAGCACGCTTGCGCCAGGCGCCGCGCCAATCACGATGGGACCGGGATGGCGGACAAACTCGCGATAGGCGGCGAGCGCCTGCTCGGCCTGTTCGAGATGAAGCACGGAATGGGTGTATTCGGCGAGGCCGGGAATCGCGTCGATCATGCCGGCGACCCCAGTGGCGATCAGTAGGTAATCGTAGAACAGGACGTCGCCGTTCTCCAGATCGACCTGGATGACGTCGGGCTGGATGCGCTTGAGGCCGCTGTGGATGAACTTGATGCCGCGCGCCTCGAGATGGGGGGCGATCGGAAAGGCGATGTCGTCGCGTTCGCGCCACCCCATCGCGACCCAGGGGTTCGACGGCACGAAGTGGAAATAGGGTTTGTCGGACACCACCGTGACCTGGTCGTTGGGGCCGAGTCTGGCCTTCAGCGCGTAAGCGGCGGTCACCCCGGCAATGCCGGCACCCAGTATGACAACATGCGTCATGTCAGTCTCCTTGTTCGGTTTGAGCGCTCAATCCTCTTTCCCTTGCGCAAACGGGGAGAGGACTGAGGCGAAATCAGCGTGATCGCCTTCACCCGCGCGGCCGCACGATCTGCCAGGCGCGTGCCGCATAGGTGCTTGCCGCGAAGCCGCTCCATACATGCACCAGGCGGGTGAACGGAAACACCAGGAAGATG
>DYFW01000303.1 GCA_020725005.1 Thiobacillus denitrificans | reverse complement strand
CTGGCGGTGTCGCCCGATGGCCGCTACACCTTTGCCATGCTGCAAAGCGCGATGCTGGACGAGGGCGGCAGCAGCGGCGTGTACAACCGCATCGTCAAGTTCGACAACGACACCGGCATGGCGGTGGGGCAGTTCGCCTACCGCATGGAAGGATCGAGCCAGGGGCGCGGAATTTCTTCGCTGGTGGCGATCAACGATCACGAATTCATGGTGCTGGAGCGCAACAACCGCGGTCTGGGCGTGGATTCGGATTTGGCCTCGCCCAACAAGAAGGTATACATCATCGATCTGGCCGGGGCGACCGATGTGTCCGGCATCGATCTCGACGCGGCGGGCGCGGTGTTCACGCCGGTCGCCAAGAGCGCCACGCCTTTCCTCGACCTGGCGGCCAGCGCCCTCGCGGCGCTGGGCGGGCTCGCGCCGGAAAAATGGGAAGGCCTGGCGATCGGGCCGCGTCTCGACGATGGTTCCTATCTGCTGCTGGCGGGTACCGACAACGACTATTCGGTGACGCAAAACGGCACCGGCACCCAGTTCGATATTTACTTCAACCCCGTGACCGGCGCGCGCATGCAGTGCGATCTGGGCACGACGAGCAATTGTTTTGCAGTGGCGAGCAACGGCAGCGTCACCACGACGCCCGTGGGCGACACCACCGGCTACAGTCTGATTCCCGGCGTGCTGTATGCCTACAAGGTGCCGGCGGCCGACCTGGCGGGTTATACCGCCCCCGTGCCCGAACCCGAAACCTGGGCCATGTTGATGGCCGGTCTGGGACTGGTGGGTTGGGCGGCGCGTCGCCGCAGGCAATAAGCCAAGGCATGCAGTCGCACGGCACGGGCGGCTTCGGGTACCCGTGCCGTTTTGGCGATCGCTGATCGCTACGCCGTAGGTCTGGAAGATTTTCCCGACGTCGCCGTGCCGCGACGATCGCTGCGGCGGCAAGGTGTTGCCGCCCTACGGCAAACTCCCGTAAACAGCGGCGCCGTAGGTCGGGAAGACTTTCCCGACGTCGCCGTGCCGCGACGACCGCTGCGGCGGCAAGGTATTGCCGCCCTACGGCAAACTCCCGTAAACAGCGGCGCCGTAGGTCGGGAACACTTTCCCGACATGTTCGCGCACCACCGACCGTTGCGGCGGCAAGGTATTGCCACCCTACGGCAAACTCCCGTAAACAGCGGCGCCGTAGGTCGGGAAGACTTTCCCGACGTCGCCGTGCCGCGACGACCGCTGCGGCGGCAAGGTGTTGCCGCCTTACGCCGTAGCCGTGCGTCACGGGCTGGCGGCCATGGCCCGTTCGGGCCATTTTCGTTTCCATTGCCTGTCATTGTGCACCGGGAAAATCAAGGGCTTGGTTCAACCCGGTCGAATTCCCATGCGTTTCCTGGTATCCGCGTTCGCGTTGTTGCTGTCGTTTTTTTCGCTCACCGCCTATGCCTGGTGGAATGACGACTGGTCCGCGCGCAAGAAAATCACGCTGACGAATCCGGCGGGCGAGGTGGCGGATGCGCCGGTGCTGATCCGCCTGCATACCGGCAATTTCG
>DYFW01000302.1 GCA_020725005.1 Thiobacillus denitrificans | reverse complement strand
GCAGACCAGCGGCCGCAGCTTCGCCACCTTGCGCGCGAGTCCGGCGCGGTCGGCTGCCTCGACCACCGCGCTGACGTCCTTGTAGGCGCCCGGCGCCTCTTCCGCGACGCCGCGCAGCGAGGGGCTGCGAATCAGGATGCCGCGGCTCGCCAGTTCGTCCACCAGTGCCCGGCCCTGCCATTGCCGTGTCGCCTGATGCCGGCTCATCGCGCGCCCGGCGCCATGGCAGGCCGACGCGAACGCACGTGTCGCACCGGATTCGGTGCCGACCATGACGTAGGACGCGGTGCCCATGCTGCCACCGATCAACACCGGTTGGCCGACATCGCGCAATTCGGGCGGCAATGCCGGATGCCCCGGTCCGAAGGCGCGCGTCGCCCCCTTGCGATGCACATGGAGCTGGCGGGTATGGCCGTCGAGGGTGTGCGGCTCGACTTTGCAGGTGTTGTGCGAAACGTCGTATATGAGGCTCAGGTGCGTGCCTGGCAGAACGTCGGCGAAGACACGGCGTGCCAGATGGGTGATGACCTGACGGTTCGCCAATGCACAGTTGATCGCCGCACGCATCGCACCGAGATAGGCCTGCCCCAGCGCAGACTTGATCGGCGCGCAGGCGAGTTCGCGGTCCGGCAGCGTGATGCCATGCCGTGCCGCCGCAACCACCATGTCGCGCAGGTACTCGGTGCCGATCTGGTGACCAAGCCCGCGCGACCCGCAATGTATGCTCACCACCACCTCGCCCAACCGCAGGCGGAAGCGGTCGGCAGCGCGCACGTCGTAGATTTCGACGACTTCCTGCAGTTCGAGGTAATGGTTGCCCGAGCCGAGCGTGCCGATTTCCTCGCGCTGGCGCCGCTTGGCGTGTTCCGATACCTTGTCCGGCTCGGCACCGGCCATGCAGCCGCGCTCCTCGATGCGATCGAGATCGGCCGCGCTGCCGTAGCCGCGCTCGACCGCCCAGCGCGCCCCGCCGCGCAGCATCGCATCCATTTCGGCGGCGTCGAGGCGCAATTCGCCCGTGCTCCCGACGCCTGCCGGTATGCGCGCGAACAGCCGGTCGGCGAGGCGCTGCTTGACCGGCTCGATGTCGGCGACGGCGAGCCCCGTATGCAGCGTGCGCACGCCACAGGAAATGTCGAACCCCACGCCGCCCGCCGAGACCACGCCCCCCGCCTCGGCGTCGAACGCGGCAACGCCGCCGATGGGGAAGCCGTAGCCCCAGTGCGCGTCCGGCATGGCATAGGCCGCCTCGACGATTCCCGGCAGGCTGGCAACGTTGGTGATCTGCTCGAAAACCTTGTCGTCCATGTCGTGGATCAATCCGGCGTCGGCGAAGATCACGGCCGGAACACGCATACTGCCAAAGGGCGCGACGCGCCATTCGAACGCCGACACCTGCTCGAACCGGGCGATATCCATCGAAGGTCCCCTCAAACGTCGATCACGCACTGCGCGAGCCAGCGGCCCGCCGTGTCCTGCACTACTTTCAGCTCAGTATAGGTGGCGCCCTTGATCTCGACAGCGGGCTGATGTCGCGACGCATCGACGCGCT
>DYFW01000301.1 GCA_020725005.1 Thiobacillus denitrificans | reverse complement strand
CTCACCCAGGCGCAGGCGCGCAGCGAATACCTCGCCGCGCAGTGCGCCGACCTCAGCGAGGCGGTCAACACCCTGGAAGACGCGATCCGCCGCATCGACCAGGAATCGCGCGCGCGGCTGAAGGACACCTTCGACACGGTCAACCGGCACATGGGCGAGCTGTTTCCGCAGCTTTTCGGCGGCGGCCAGGCGAAGCTCATCCTCACCGGCGAGGAGCTGCTCGACGCCGGCGTGCAGGTGTTCGCGCAGCCGCCGGGCAAGAAGAACGCGTCGATCCACCTGCTCTCGGGCGGCGAGAAGACGCTCACCGCGCTCTCCCTGGTATTCGCCATGTTCAAGCTCAACCCGGCGCCGTTCTGCCTCCTGGACGAGGTCGACGCCCCGCTCGACGACGCCAACACCGAGCGCTACTGCAACCTCGTCAAGGCGATGTCCGACCAGACACAGTTCCTGTTCATCACCCACAACCGCGTCACCATGGAAATGGCGCAGCACCTCGCCGGCGTCACCATGCAGGAGCAGGGCGTGTCGCGCATCGTCGCGGTCGACGTGGAAGAGGCGGTGGGGATGGTCGAGGCGGCCTAAATTCGCCGTTGCCCCTAGCCGGAGGGCGGGGCGATCGGCGAAAATGCCGCTTTCGACGTCTTTCCCGGATTCCCATGCTTGATATCCAGCTGCTGCGCAAGGATGCAGCCCAAGTCGCCGAGCGCCTCGCCACGCGCGGCTTCATATTCGACATTGCGCGCTTCGACGCACTCGAGTCGGAGCGCAAGACGCTCCAGACCCGTACCCAGGATGCGCAAAGCCGCCGCAATACCCTGTCGAAGCAGATCGGCATGCTGAAGGGCAAGGGCGAGGACACCACGGCGGTGATGGCCGAGGTGGCGGGGCTGGGCGACGCGTTGAAACAGATGGAAGCGCGGCTGGCCGAAATTCAGGCCGAACTCAATGATTTCCTGATGGGCGTGCCGAACCTGCCGCACGAATCGGTCGCGGTCGGCCGCGACGAGACCGGCAACGTCGAAGTCGCCCGCTGGGGCAGCCCGCGCCAGTTCGATTTCCCGGTGCGCGACCACGTCGATCTCGGCGAAAAACTCGGCCAGCTCGACTTTGCCGCCGCGGTGAAGCTGGCCGGCAGCCGCTTCACCGTGATGAAGGGCGCGCTCGCCCGCCTGCACCGCGCGCTCGCCCAGTTCATGCTCGACGTGCACACCCGCGAGCATGGCTATACGGAAGTCTACGTGCCGTATCTGGTGAACGCCGATTCGCTGCGCGGCACCGGGCAGCTGCCCAAGTTCGAGGCCGACCTGTTCCACGTGCCGCGCGACTCGAAACAGTGCGAGGCCGACGCCGACCGGCTCTACCTCATCCCCACCGCCGAAGTGCCGGTGACCAACCTGGTGCGCGACGAAATCGTGCCTGCCGACGCGCTGCCGCTGAAGTTCGTCGCCCACACGCCGTGCTTCCGCTCCGAGGCCGGCTCCTACGGCCGCGACACCCGCGGCATGATCCGCCAGCACCAGTTCGACAAGGTCGAGATCGTGCAGATGGTGAA
>DYFW01000060.1 GCA_020725005.1 Thiobacillus denitrificans | reverse complement strand
CGGTGATCACGCGCAGCCCGGCAAACACCAGGATGGCGGCGAAGAAGTAGAAGATCGCGGTTGTGTACATAGGGGTTAGGGGCTAGGCGTTAGGGGCCAGGGGCGTGAAACCAGTTTTCGCGCCCATGCTCGAAATCATCCGTTTGCCTACCTCCCGTTTCGTTTGTTTTCAATCAAGTGGCGCGCGCAGCGCACCACCCCTAATTCCCGGATCCTGTCCTGGTCTCTACCGATATTTCGCATCCGCCGCGCGGTCCTTGGCGATCTGTTCCTCATACTTGTCGCCGATCGCGAGCAGCATGGGCTTGGTGTAATACAGATCGCCGCGTTTTTCGCCGTGGTATTCGAGGATGCGGGTCTCGACGATGGAGTCGACCGGGCAGGATTCCTCGCAGAAGCCGCAGAAAATGCACTTGGTCAGGTCGATGTCGTAGCGCGTGGTGCGACGGGTGCTGTCGGCGCGCTGTTCCGATTCGATGGTGATGGCGAGCGCCGGGCACACTGCCTCGCAGAGCTTGCAGGCGATGCAGCGTTCCTCGCCGTTGGGGTAGCGGCGCAGCGCGTGCAGGCCGCGGAAGCGCGGCGATTGCGGGGTCTTTTCTTCCGGGTACTGCACCGTGATTTTGCGCGCGAACAGGTGACGGCCGGTGAGCATCATGCCGCGCAAAAGCTCGACCAGGAGCAGGCTGCCGAAGAATTGGGCCACTCGTTTCATGATAGGGATAGCCTTTTCATGGCACGCTCAGTGGAAGAGATGACCATACCGCGTCTGCATCATGGCGCCGACGACGACGATCCAGACGAGGGTGATGGGAATGAACACCTTCCAGCCCAGGCGCATGATCTGGTCGTAGCGATAGCGCGGGAAGGTGGCGCGGAACCACAGGAAGAGGAACAGCACGAAGGCGGTCTTGAGCAGCCACCAGACGATGCCGTCGGGCAGGAAGGGGAACGGCGAGAGCCAGCCGCCGAGGAACATCAGCGTGGTCAGCGCGGCGACCAGGATCATGTTGGCGTATTCGGCGAGGAAGAACACCGCGAAGGCCATGCCGGAATATTCGACGTGGAAGCCGGCGACGATCTCGGATTCGCCTTCGGCGACGTCGAACGGCGCGCGGTTGGTCTCGGCCACGCCGGAAATCAGGTACACCAGGAACAGCGGGAACAGCGGCCAGATGTACCAGTGGTGCACGCCGCCCGCCTGGCCTTGCACGATGTCGGTGAGATTGAGCGACTGCGCCGCCATCAGCACGCCGACCAGCGCGAAGCCCATCGCGATCTCGTACGACACGATCTGCGCCGCCGAGCGCATCGCGCCGAGGAAGGCGTATTTCGAGTTGGACGCCCAGCCGGCGATGATGACGCCGTAGACGCCCATCGAGGTGATCGCCATCACGTACAGCAGGCCGGCGTTGATATCGGCGAGCACCAGCGTGTCGGTGAACGGTATCACCGCCCACGCCGCCAGCGCCGGCGCGATGGCGAGGATGGGGCCGAGGATGAACAGGCCCTTGTTGGCACCAGAAGGAATGATGATTTCCTTCATCAGGAGCTTCAAGCCGTCCGCGATCGGCTGCAGCAGGCCGAACGGGCCGACGCGGTTGGGGCCGATGCGCACCTGCATCCAGCCGATGACCTTGCGCTCGGCGTAGGTGAGGTAGGCGACGCCCAGCATCAGCGGCACGACGATCGCCATGATCTTGAGCAGCGTCCAGACGACGGTTTGCACGGCAGCCCAGTCCACGTTTCCCCCTTCCATCAGGCCGGCTCCGCCGTGATCGGGCCGAACATCGGGCCCAGGCCCGCCGTCAGCGGGTGCCCGGCCGGCACGCGCACGCAGGTCTCGGGCAACAGGTCATCGCGCTCGACCTTGAGCGTCAGCGCCGATGCCGTCTGGCGCACCGACACGCGGCCGTTTTCGGCGAGACCCAGTTTTTCGATCAGGCTGCCATGCATGCGCGCGACCGGGAGCGCGGCATCCCGCGTCATCTGCAGGGCCGGCGCGCGACGCACCACGGCGTCGGTCTGATAGATCGGCACCTCGGCGACGCGCTCGAGGCCGTCGATAGCCTGCGGCGGAATCGCCGCCACGCCGCTCACCTCGTTGCTGAGAAAACCCTGCACGTTGCCGGTGGGCGTGTCGCCCAAGGCTTCCCGCAGCACCTCTTGCGAATCGTTGTGCTCGAACCCGGACAGCCCCAGCAGGTTGCCGAGCACGCGCAGCACCTTCCACGCCGGACGCGTCTCGCCGAGCGGCTTGACCACGGCAGCGAAGCTCTGCACCCGGCCTTCGGTGTTGATGAACGTGCCGGACGTCTCGGTCCACGGCGCGATCGGCAGCAGCACATCGGCGTAGTCGAGCGACTTGCCCTTGTAGGGCGACATCACGACGACGAAGTCTGCGGCGTTGATGCTCGCCATCGCTGTGACGGGATCATGCGTGTCGAGTTCGGCCTCGACGCCTAACAGGAGATAGGCGGAAAGTGGCTGCGCCAGCATCTGCCTGGCGTTCAGACCCTTGATCGCCGCCTGCCCGAGTGCGCCACGGTGCGGCACGGCGCCGACCACTACCGCACCGACGCTGTTGGCGGCTTCGCCCAGGACACCGAAGCTGGCGCCGGCGAGCTTCGCCACTTCCTGCGCCAGCGCGTGGATCTGCGCGTAGCTCGGGTGATGCTGCGCCATGTTGCCGAGGAAGACCGCGCGCGTCTCGCCGCTGGAAATGCTGGCGGCCATTTTCTTCGCGGTGTCGTCGGCGACGCTCCCTGCCGCCAGATACGGTGCGGCGATCGCCGGCACCGGCTGGTTTTTCAATTCGGCGAGCGCGAGGCATACGCCTGCCAGTGCTGCCGCCAGTTGCGACGGCGCGACGATGCGCTTGGCATGGACCTTGCCGAGGAACTCGTCATCCGCCGCGTTGATGAGGTTGAGCTCGCCATACCACCGTACTGATTCGCGGATGCGGTGCGCCATCAGCGGATGGTCCTTCCTGAGATTCGATCCGACGACGAGCATGCGGTTGAGCCGCGACATGTAGGTGACCGGCATGCCGAGCCAGAAGCCCCCCTGCGCGTGGTCGTCGAGCGAAAAGTCGGACTGGCGCAGCCGATGGTCGACGTTGCCGCTGCCCATCCCGCGCATCAGCTTCTGCAGAAGATAGAGTTCTTCCGCCGGCCGGTACGGCGTAGACAGTGCGCCGATGCGGTCGGCCGGCAGCGATTTCAATTTGCCCGCCACGAATTCAAGCGCTTCCTGCCAGGTCGTCTCGACCCACTGGCCATCGTGCTTGAGCATCGGCTGCGTCAGCCGCTCCGGCGTGTTGAGCCCCTGGTAGGAAAAACGGTCACGGTCCGCCAGCCAGCATTCGTTGACGTCTTCGTTCTCGCGCGGCACCACGCGCATCACCTTGTTGTCCTTCACATGGACTTCGAGGTTGGACCCCAGGCTGTCATGCGGACTGATGGAAGGCCGGCGCGACAGCTCCCAGCTGCGCGCGCTGTAGCGGAAGGGCTTGCTGGTGAGGGCGCCGACCGGGCACAGGTCGATGACGTTGCCCGACAGTTCCGACGCGACCTGGCTTTCGAGGAAGGACATGACCTCGGTATGCTCGCCACGGCCCGCCATGCCGAGTTCCATGATGCCGGCGATCTCCTGGCCGAAGCGCACGCAACGGCTGCAGTGGATGCAGCGCGTCATGTCGGTGGCGATCAGCGGCCCGAGGTTTTTGTCACGCACGACGCGCTTGACTTCCTGGTAGCGCGACGACGACGCGCCGTAGCCCACGGCAAGATCCTGCAGAGTGCATTCACCGCCCTGGTCGCAGATCGGGCAGTCGAGCGGATGGTTGATGAGGAGAAACTCCATCACCGCCTTCTGCGCTTTGATCGCGTACTCGGAGCGGGTGTAGACCTTCATGCCGTCGGTGACGGGGGTGGCGCAGGCCGGCAGCGGCTTCGGCGCCTTTTCCACCTGCACCAGGCACATGCGGCAGTTGGCCGCGATGGAGAGCTTCTTGTGGTAGCAGAAATGCGGAATGGTGATGCCGGCCGCGTTCGCCGCATCCATGATGGTCTTGCCGCTCTCGACCTGGAGCGCCTTGCCGTCAATTTCGATATTCAACGTGGCCATCGCTTACACCATGCAACGCTTGTGTTCGACGTGGTACGCGAACTCGTCGCCGAAATGCTTGAGGAAGCTCTGCACCGGCATCGCGGCGGCGTCGCCCAGCGCGCAGATGGTGTGGCCGCCGATCCCGCCGGCCACGCTGTTGAGGAGGTCGAGATCTTCGGCCCTGCCCTGCCCGTGCTCGATGCGGTGGATGATGCGGTACATCCAGCCGGTGCCCTCGCGGCACGGCGTGCACTGGCCGCACGATTCCTCGAAATAGAAATACGAGAGCCGCTCCAGCGCGCGCACCATGCAAACCGTCTCGTCCATCACGATGACCGCGCCCGAGCCCAGCATGGAGCCGGCCTTGGCGATGGAATCGAAATCCATGGTGCAGTCCATCATGATCGAGCCCGGCAGCACCGGCGCCGACGAGCCGCCCGGGATCACCGCCTTCAGCTTGCGGCCGTTCCTGACCCCCCCGGCCATCGCCAGCAGCTCGGCGAACGGCGTGCCGAGCGGCACCTCGTAGTTGCCCGGCCTGTTGACGTGGCCCGACACGGAAAACAGCTTGGCGCCGCCGTTGTTCGGCTTGCCGAGTTCGAGGAAGGCCTGGCCGCCATGCTGCACGATCCATGGCACGGACGCCAGCGTCTCGGTATTGTTGATCGTGGTCGGCTTGCCGTAAAGGCCGAAGCTCGCCGGGAACGGGGGCTTGAAGCGCGGCTGGCCCTTCTTGCCCTCGATCGATTCCAGGAGCGCGGTTTCCTCGCCGCAGATGTACGCGCCGTAGCCGTGATGCGCATGCAGCTGGAAACAGAAATCGGTGCCGAACAGGTTGTCGCCGAGGTAGCCCGCTTCGCGCGCTTCCTTTAGCGCCGCCTCGAAGATCTCGTAGCAATCCCAGATCTCGCCGTGGATGTAGTTGTAGCCGACCCTGGCGCCGAGCACGTAGCCGGCGATCGCCATGCCCTCGATCAGCTGGTGCGGGTTGTAGCGCAGGATGTCGCGGTCCTTGAAGGTGCCTGGCTCGCCCTCGTCGCTGTTGCAGACGATGTACTTGTCACCCGCAAATGCGCGCGGCATGAAGCTCCACTTGAGGCCCGTGGGGAAGCCTGCGCCGCCGCGCCCGCGCAGCGCGCTGGTCTTCAACTCGGCGATGATGGCGTCACCCGGCACCTTCTCGGTGACGACGCGACGCAATGCCTGGTAGCCGCCGTTGGCAACATAGGTTGCCAGCGAGCCCGGATTGTCGAATTCCCGGGTCCAGCTGCAGACCTTGGGGGTCGGTTTGAGCAGACTCATTTCAGCTTGTCCAGCAACTCGTCCACCTTCTCGGGCGTGAGATGCGTGTGCATGGCGTGATTGTTGTGCAGGCACAGCGGGGCGTCACCGCAGGCCCCCATGCACTCGCCCTCCTTCAGCGTGAAACGTCCGTCTTCGGTGGTCTCGCCGAAATCGATGCCGAGCTTCTGCTTCAGGTGGTCGGCGATCTCGCCTGCCCCCATCAGCGCACACGGCAAATTGGTGCACAGCGTGATCTTGTGGCGCCCGACCGGTTGGGTGTCGTACATGTTGTAGAAGGTCGCGACTTCATACGCCGCGATCGCCGGCATCCCCAGATATTCGGCGACGTATTCGATCAGCTCCGGTCTCAACCAGCCCTTCTCGGTCTGGGCGATGCGCAGCGCGCTCATCACCGCCGATTGTTTCTGCTCGGCAGGATATTTGGCGACTTCGGCGTCGATCGCCGCGAGCGATTCTGGCGACAGCATCAGCGGTCGATCTCCCCGAAAACGATGTCCTGCGTGCCGATGATGGCGACGACATCGGCAATCATGTGACCGCGCGCCATTTCGTCGAGCGCAGCGAGGTGCGCGAAACCCGGCGCGCGGATCTTCAGCCGGTACGGCTTGTTGGCCCCGTCCGACACCAGGTAGATGCCGAACTCGCCCTTGGGATGCTCGACCGCGGCATAGGCCTCGCCCGCCGGCACGTGCATCCCCTCGGTAAAGAGCTTGAAGTGATGGATCAGCTCTTCCATGTTCGTCTTCATCGACAGCCGGTCGGGCGGCGCCACCTTGTGGTTGTCGACAATCACCGGCCCCGGATGCTTTCTCAGCCAGTCGATGCACTGTTTGATGATGCGATTCGACTGGCGCATTTCCTCGATGCGCACCAGATAGCGGTCGTAGCAGTCGCCGTTGGTGCCGACCGGGATGTCGAAGTCCAGGCGGTCGTAGACCTCGTAGGGCTGCTTCTTGCGCAGGTCCCACTCGACGCCGGAGCCGCGCAGCATGGGGCCGGTGAATCCCAGCGCCTTGGCGCGCTCCGGCGACACCACGCCGATGCCGACGGTGCGCTGCTTCCAGATGCGGTTGTCGGTGAGCAGCGTCTCGTATTCGTCGACGTAGGTCGGGAAGCGGTTGGTGAAATCCTCGATGAAGTCGAGCAGCGAGCCCTGGCGGTTGTCGTTCATCGCCTTGAGCGCCGCCTCGTTGCGGGTGTGCTGCGCCTGGTACTGCGGCATCGTGTCGGGCAGGTCGCGGTAGACGCCGCCGGGACGGTAATACGCCGCGTGCATGCGCGCGCCGGACACCGCCTCGTAGCAGTCCATCAGGTCCTCGCGCTCGCGGAAGGCATAGAGGAAGACCGTCATCGCGCCGACGTCGAGCGCATGCGCGCCCAGCCACAGCAGGTGATTCAGGATGCGGGTGATCTCGTCGAACATCACGCGGATGTACTGCGCGCGCTCCGGCACCTCGATGCCGAGCAGCTTTTCGATCGCCATCACGTAGGCGTGCTCGTTGACCATCATCGAGACGTAGTCGAGGCGGTCCATGTAGGGTACCGACTGGATGAAGGTCTTGTGCTCGGCGAGCTTCTCGGTCGCGCGGTGCAAGAGGCCGATGTGCGGGTCGGCGCGCTGGATCACCTCGCCGTCGAGTTCCAGCACCAGCCGCAGCACGCCATGGGCGGCCGGGTGCTGCGGGCCGAAGTTCATGGTGTAGTTCCTGATCTCGGCCATGTCAGCGCCCTGCCCCGTAGCTCTCGTCACGTACGATGCGCGGCACGATTTCGCGCGGCTCGATCGACACCGGCTGGTAGATCACGCGCTGCTGCGTCGGGTCGTAGCGCATCTCGACGTTGCCCGACAGCGGAAAGTCCTTGCGGAAGGGGTGCCCGATGAAGCCATAGTCGGTAAGGATGCGGCGCAGGTCGGGGTGCCCTTCGAACACGATGCCGAAGAGATCGAAAGCCTCGCGCTCGAACCAGTTCGCCGATGGCCACAGGTCAACGACGGAAGGCACGACCGGCAGGTCGTCGTCGGGACAGAACACGCGCACCCGCACGCGCTGGTTGTAGGTGAGCGACAGCAGGTGCACCACGACGGCGAAGCGCGGGCCTTCCCAGGCGCCATCGCCGTAGTCCGCGTAGTCCACGCCGCAGAGATCGATCAACTGCTCGAAGCGGCAATCGGGATGATCGCGCAGCGTGCCCATGGCCGCGGCGTAATGCTGCGCCTTGATCACCAGCGTCTGCTCGCCCAGGCGCACGAAGGACTGCACCAGCGCATCGCCAAGCGCGGTTTCGAGCGGCAAAACGGGGGCTTCCGGAGTCTGGGCCATAGGGGGTCAGCGGGCGATGGTGTTGGTGCGGCGGATCTTGTTCTGCAACTGGATGATACCGAACAGCAGCGCTTCCGCCGTGGGCGGACAGCCCGGCACGTAGATGTCGACCGGCACGATGCGGTCGCAGCCGCGCACCACCGAATACGAATAGTGATAGTAGCCGCCGCCGTTGGCGCACGACCCCATCGAGATCACCCAGCGCGGCTCGGCCATCTGGTCGTAGACCTTGCGCAACGCCGGCGCCATCTTGTTGCACAGCGTGCCGGCGACGATCATCACGTCGGATTGCCGGGGGCTCGGCCGGAACACGATGCCGAAGCGGTCGAGGTCGTAGCGCGACGCGCCGGCCTGCATCATTTCCACCGCACAGCACGCAAGACCGAAGGTCATCGGCCACATCGAACCCGTGCGCATGTAGTTGATGAGCTGGTCGGCCTTGGTGGTGACAAAACCCTGTTCGAGGATGCCTTCGATGCTCATCGTTCAAGCCCTGCGGTCGCCAGCATGCTCATTCCCACTCGAGTGCCCCACGCATCCACTCATAAATGAAGCCCACCACGAGTATCCCCAGAAATCCCATCATCGCCAGGAAACCAGCCATCCCGATTTCCTCCAGCACGACGGCCCAGGGGAAAAGGAAGGCGATTTCCAGATCGAACAGGATGAAGAGGATGGCGACGAGGTAATAGCGCACGTCGAACTTCATGCGCGCGTCTTCAAAGGCCTCGAAGCCGCATTCATAGGGGGAAAGCTTCTCGCTGTCGGGGCGGTTGGGCCCCAGGAGCGCACCGGTCACGATCGGGCCCACGCCGAAGGCCAGCCCGACCAGTATGAACAGCAGTATGGGGAGATAGTTCTCAAGCACCGGCTTCCTCCGACTCTGCCCGCCCAGGCTTGTTGGTTATACGATCGGAGTCTACGGCCCAGACACCACAGGTGTCAAGCCGAACAATTGGTACTTTTATTTTAATAATCAGATATTTACAAGATAGTCCTGATTAATGTATGAATCAGGAAAATTGATGGTGCCGACGGCGAGACTCGAACTCGCACGACTTTCGTCACTACCCCCTCAAGATAGCGTGTCTACCAATTCCACCACGTCGGCCAATGGGCATGCGCCCGTTGGATACTGCTTTTTACTGCGGGATGTCTGCCGCCTTGGAGCCGGGAGCCGGTTCCGGGGCGGCAGGCTGCGTCGTTGCCGGCACGGCCGTGCGCTCGATGACGCTGGTCGGCTTGTGCTGCTGTAGCGCAAAATAGGCCAGCCCAAGGCTGGTCAGGAAAAACAAAGTCGCCAGGATCGCCGTGGCGCGGCTCAGGAAATTGGCCGAGCCGCTCGCCCCGAACAGGCTGCCGGACGAACCGCTGCCGAAGGCCGCGCCCATGTCGGCGCCCTTGCCGTGCTGCAGGAGCACCAGGGCAATAACTCCGATGGCGACAAGTACGTGTACGACCCAGACCAGTGTTTCCATGAATGCCAGTGTGCTCGGTGTAGCCTAGTTTGCAGCGGCGCGGCAGATCGCGATGAATTCGTCGGCCACCAGTGAGGCGCCGCCGATGAGGCCGCCGTCGATATCCGGCTGAGTCATCAATTCTGCCGCATTCGAGGCTTTCACGCTACCCCCGTACTGGATCACCAGCCCGGCGGCCACGGCCGGATCGAGTGCGGCGACCTTGCCGCGAATGAAGGCGTGCACGGCCTGCGCCTGCTCGGGGCTGGCCGTCTTGCCGGTGCCGATCGCCCACACCGGCTCGTAAGCGACGACGGCGTTGGCCAGCGACGCCACGCCCGCGGCGGCGATCACTGCGTCGAGCTGGCGGGCGACGACCTGTTCGGTCACGCCCGCCTCGCGCTCGGCCAGCGACTCGCCGACGCAGAGGATGGGCACCAGACCGGCAGCCTGCGCCGCCATGTATTTCTTCGCGACCAGTTCGTCCGATTCGCCGTACAGGCTGCGCCGCTCGGAGTGCCCGACGATCACGTAGGTGCAGGCGAAATCGCGCAGCATCGAGGCCGACACTTCGCCCGTGTATGCGCCCTTGGCCTGATCGGACAGGTTCTGCGCGCCCCAGGCGATCGACGAGCCGGCGAGCGCGGCCTGCGCCTGTGCAAGATAGGGAAACGGCACGCACACGGCGGCTTCGATGCCAGCGAGTGCAGGCTTGATCGCGGCCAGCAGCGCGGCATTTTCCGCCAGGCTGCCGTTCATTTTCCAGTTACCGGCTACGAGCTTCTTGCGCATCGTTCTAACTATCCAGGATGGAAACCCGTCCAACACAAAGTGCGCGATGGTAAGCGCTATGCGTTCGCCGGTCAACCGCCGGACGCGTCGGCATGTTGTGAAATCAGCCGAAACGGCCAGTAATGTAGTCTTCGGTCTGCTTCTTGTCGGGCTTCATGAAGATGGTGCTGGTCTCGTTGAACTCGACGAGTTCGCCTAGGTACATGAAGGCCGTGTAGTCGGAAATCCGGGCCGCCTGCTGCATGTTGTGGGTGACGATGGCGATGGTGTAGTCGCTCTTGAGCTCGTTGATGAGTTCCTCGATCTTGGCGGTCGAGATCGGGTCGAGCGCGGAGGTCGGCTCGTCCAGCAGGACGATCTCGGGCTTGACCGCCACCGCACGCGCGATACACAGCCGCTGCTGCTGTCCGCCGGAAAGCGACAGCCCGCTCTGGTGCAGCTTGTCCTTCACCTCGCCCCACAGCGCGGCTTTCTTGAGCGCCCATTCGACGCGATCGTCCATGGCGCTACGCGACATGCGCTCGTAGAGCCGCACGCCGAAGGCGATGTTCTCGTAGATCGTCATCGGGAACGGCGTCGGTTTCTGGAACACCATGCCGATCTTGGCGCGCACCAGGTTCACGTCCTGTTTCCTGTCGAGCAGGTTCTTGCCGTGGAACAGGATCTCGCCTTCCGCACGCTGCCGCGGATAGAGGTCGTACATGCGATTGAAGGTCCGCAGCAGCGTCGATTTGCCGCAGCCCGAGGGGCCGATGAAGGCGGTCACCTTGTTGCTGGCGATGTCCAGGTTGACGTTGCTGAGCCCCTTGTAGTCGCCATAGTAGAAATCGAGGTTACGCACCTCCAGCGCGGCGTTCTCGATCGTGGGCTTGGTTTGTTCGGGCATCGGAAAAAGCTCCGGGGAATTAACGTTTGTCTTTGTTGCGGAACGCGATACGCACGCCTATGTTGACCGCCAGAACCAGGAACGCGATCAGCAGCGCGCCCCCCCACGCCAGGTTGACCCAGTTCTCGTAGGGGCTCAGCGCGAACTGGAAGATCACCACCGGCAGGTTGCCCATGGGTTCGCTCATGTTGGTGCTGAAGAACTGGTTGTTGAGCGCGGTGAACAGGAGTGGCGCCGTCTCGCCGGTGATGCGCGCCATCGCCAGCAGTACGCCGGTCACCACGCCCGATTTCACCGCGCGCAGCGTCACCTTGAGCGACACCTGCCAGCGCGGCGCGCCGACGGCGAAGGCCGCTTCGCGCAGGCTGGTCGGCACCAGCTTCAGCATGTTCTCGGTGGTGCGCACCACGACCGGAATGGCGATCAGCGCCAGCGCCAGCGAACCCGCCCAGCCGGAGAAGCCGCCGGTGGTCGCCACGAACAGCGCGTAGACGAACAGGCCGATGACGATGGACGGCGCAGACAGCATGATGTCGGTCATGAAGCGGGTGAACGCGGCGAATTTCGACACGCGTCCGTATTCGGCGAGGTAGATGCCGGCAAGGATGCCGACCGGGGTCGCGATCAGCATCGAGAACAACAGGATGAGGCCGCTGCCGACGATGGCATTGCGCAGGCCACCGCCCTCGGAACCGGGGGCCGGCGTGTCCTGGGTGAAGAGGTCGATGCTGAGTGCGGCAAAGCCCTTCGAGAACAGCGTCCACAGGATCCACAGCAAGGCGATCAGCCCCAGGCTCATCGCGAGCATCGAGAGCGTGATGCCGAGGCGGTTGATCCAGATGCGGCGGGTGTAGAGAGTCATTGCGCGTTCCTCACAGGCCTTCGGAGCCCACGCTGCGGCTGATCAGCCAGCGCGAAATTGCGAGCACGATGAAGGTCAGCACGAACAGCACCAGCCCCAGCGTGAAAAGCGACGCGATATGCAGGCCCGGGTCGGCCTCGCCGAATTCGTTGGCGAGCGTCGAGGCAATCGAGGTGCCCGGCTCGAACAGGCTGGGGTTGATACGGTTGGCGTTGCCGATGACGAAGGTCACCGCCATGGTTTCGCCCAGCGCGCGACCGAGCCCGAGCATGATCCCGCCGATGACGCCGACACGGGTGTAGGGCAGCACGATGTGGCGCACCACTTCCCAGGTGGTGCAGCCCATGCCGTAGGCCGATTCCTTGAGGACATGCGGCACGGTTTCGAACACGTCGCGCATGACCGAGGCGATGAAGGGAATCACCATCAGCGAGAGGACGATGCTGGCGGTGAGGATGCCCACGCCGATAGGCGGGCCGGCGAACCAGCCGCCGATGACCGGCACGTCGCCCAGCCAGTCCTGCAGCGGGGGCTGGATGTATTCCGCAAACAGGGGGGCGAAGACGAACAGGCCCCAGATGCCATAGACAATGGAGGGAATGCCGGCGAGCAGTTCGACCGCGGTCCCGAGCGGACGGCGCAGCCACGGCGGACAGGTTTCGGTGAGGAAGAAAGCGATACCGAAGCTGATCGGCACCGCGATCAGGAGCGCCAGCACCGAGGTCACGACAGTGCCGTAGATCGCTGCCAGGGCGCCGTACTGGTCGTCCGGCACGCTCCACACGTTGGTCCAGAAGAACGACGGGCCGAAGGCCTGCAGGCTCGGCCAGGCCTCGATCGTCAGCGATACGAGGATGCCGACCAGCGTCGCCAGCACCACGAAGGCGAAGAGCTGGGTGGAATGATGAAAAAAACTGTCCTGAAGCCGGAACCGCCTGACCTGCCTGAGATGCAGGTCGACCGCGCCGGACGCGTCGCGCTCGCTCACGTGGGATAGCCTGTTGTTATCTGCGCAAACGCCCGCCGGGAAGGCGCTTGCGCAGATAGCCGGGGGGCCCGGCATCTGCCATCGTTTCGCCGGCTTACTTGACCTTCTTCAATTCGGCCTCGACCATCTTGACCACGTTCGGCGGCAAGGGGACGAAGCCCAGCTGGGTCGCCAGCTTCTGGCCGTTGTTGAGCGACCAGGTCAGGAAATCGACCACGACCTTCTGCTTCGCCGGGTCGCTGCCGTTCTCATAGATCAGCACGTAGGTCGCGGTCGTGATCGGCCAGGCGTTCGGGTGAGGCTGGTCGAGCAGGTCGGGCGCCATGCCCTTGACGTTGAAGTCCGCGCCCGCCGCGGCGTCGGCAATCGCCTGTTGGCTCGGGACGATGTACTTGCCCGCCTTGTTCCTGAGCGCGACGAAATTCATCTTGTTGCTGAGCGCGTCGGCGATGTCGACGTAGCCGATGGCACCGCGGATTTTCTGCACATTGGCGGCGACACCGGCGTTGCCCTTTCCGCCCACGGCGTTGCGCGGCCAGTTACCGGTATTGCCGGCGCCGACCTCGCGCTGGAAAGCGGGCGATTGTTTCGCCAGGTAATGGGTGAACGCGTAGGTCGTGCCCGAGCCGTCGGAGCGATGCGAGAGCGTAATCGCCAGGTCGGGCAGCTTGGCGCCCGGATTCAGGCGCGCGATAGCCGGGTCGTTCCAGCGGGTGACGGCGCCGCGGAAGATATCGGCCGCGGTGGGGCCGTCGAGCCGGATTCCGCCCGACTTGAAGCCGGGCACGTTCATGACGAGGGTGACGCCGCCCATCACGGTCGGCACCTGGACCAGCCCGGACTGGACCAGGTCTTCGGGCTTGAGCGGCGCATCGGTGCCGCCGAAATCGACGGTCTTGGCCTTGATCTGCTTGACTCCGCCGGAAGAACCGATCGCCTGATAGTTGACCTTGTTGCCGGTGGCCGCGCGATACGCTTCCGCCCACTTGGTATAGACGGCATAGGGGAAGGTCGCGCCGGCGCCCGTGATGTCGGCGGCCAGTGCGCCAGCCGACATCGCAAGGCCCAGGGCCGCGGCCAGGCTTGCCCTGGCCAGCTTGTCAAGAATGAACATGTAATATCTCCGTAGTCGTGGACGTTGCCGCACAAGCGGTACCCACATGGTAAGGCGCGAATATTACAGTTATATGTCAGAGCTGGAAATCATCCGCCTGCCGCAGTCTTGACGGCCGCAGCGATGGTTTCAGCCGTTTGACGCACCAATGACGCATCGCGCCCCTCCACCATGACGCGGATCAGCGGCTCGGTGCCGGAGGCACGCAGCACGATGCGGCCACTGCCGTTGAGCGCGCGCTCCGCCGCCTCCACCGACGCGCCGACGCCGGGGGCGGATTCGAGCTTGAACGTCTTGCCCACGCGGACGTTGATCATCACTTGCGGATAGGTTTCCAGGTCCGCGGTGAAGGCATCCAGCGTCTCTCCCGTTTCGCGCAGTGCGCGCAGCACCTGCAGCGCCGACACGATGCCATCGCCGGTCGTGTGCTTGTCGAGGCAGAGGATGTGGCCGGAGGTTTCGCCGCCGAGCGTCCAGCCATTGGCGTGCAGGCGCTCGAGCACGTAGCGGTCGCCGACCTTGGCGCGCTCGAACGGTATATTGAGGCGCGCCAGCGCATGCTCGGTGCCGAGATTGGTCATCAGCGTGCCGACCACCCCGCCCTTCATGTAGCCACTCTTGATGCGGTGGCGCGCGATGACATAGAGCAGCTGGTCGCCGTCGTAGATGCGCCCGCTGGCGTCGGCCATCATCAGGCGGTCGCCGTCGCCGTCGAGCGCAATCCCGAGATCGGCCCGATGCGTGCGCACCGCTTCCGACAAGGCCTTGGTATGCGTCGCGCCGCAATGGTCGTTGATGTTGAAGCCATTCGGCTCGTTGCCGATGGCGATCACCTCGGCGCCCAGTTCGTGCAGCACGTGCGGCGCGACGTGGTAGGTCGCGCCGTGCGCGCAGTCGACGACGATGCGCATGCCGCGCAAATCGAGGTGATTGGGGAAGGTGCTCTTGCAGAATTCGATGTAACGCGCGGCCGCATCCTCGATGCGGCGCGCGCGGCCGAGCTGGCGCGCCTCGACGGTGACGATCGGGTGGTCGAGCCGCGCCTCGATCGCCTCCTCCACGGCGTCCGGCAGCTTCTGGCCGCTTTCCGAGAAGAACTTGATGCCGTTGTCCTCGAAGGGGTTGTGCGAAGCGGAAATCACCACGCCCGCCTGCAGGCGCAGCGCCCGGGTGAGATAGGCCACCGCCGGCGTCGGCATCGGCCCGGTCATCAGCACGTTCACCCCGGCGGCGGTGAACCCGGCTTCCAGCGCGGCCTCGAGCATGTAGCCGGAGATGCGGGTGTCCTTGCCGATCAGCACCGTCGGATGCTGGTTGGGCGGCAGGCTGCCGCGGTCGGCCACCAATACCTGGCCGGCGGCGTAGCCCAGGTGCAACACGAACTCCGGGGTGATCGGCGATTCCCCTACCTTGCCGCGCACGCCGTCGGTTCCGAAATACTTACGTCCCATCGTATCCTTCCTCCACTGCATTCCAGATGGCCAGCGCGTCGCGCATGGCCGCCACATCGTGTACGCGCACCAGGCGCGCGCCGCGCGCGATGGCGATCAGGTGTGCCGCCACGCCGGCGAATTCGCGTTCGCCCACGCCACGTCCGGTCAGCGTGCCGAGCATGGTCTTGCGCGACATGCCCGCCAGTACTGGCACGCCGACGGCGACGAGCCGGTCCAGATGCCTGAGCAAGGCCAGATTGTGCTCGAGCGTCTTGCCGAAGCCGAAGCCGGGGTCGATCACCAGGCGCTCGCGGGCAATGCCCGCCGCCTCGCAGGCCGCGACACGCCCGGCCAGGAAGACCGCCACCTCGTCCACCACGTCGCCATACGTCGGCGCCTGCTGCATGGTGCGCGGCTCGCCCCGCATGTGCATCAGGCAGGCCGCCGCGCCGGACGCCGCCACCGCGGCCAGCGCGCCGGGATTTTGCAGGGCCATGACGTCGTTCACCATCGCCGCGCCGGCAGCGAGCGCCGCCCGCATCACCTCGGGTTTCATGGTGTCGACCGACACCACGCAGCCCTGTGCCGTGAGCGCTTCGATTACCGGCAGCACGCGTTCGATTTCCACCTCGGCCGACACCGGCGCCGCGCCGGGACGGGTCGATTCCCCGCCGACGTCGAGGATATCGGCGCCCGCCTCCCGCAGCTTGAGCGCGTGCGCGACCGCTGCCTGGACGTTGGCCAGCCGCCCGCCGTCGGAAAACGAATCCGGAGTGACGTTGACGATGCCCATGACGAGGGGCCGGGCGAGAGAGAGCCGGTACGGACCGGCATGCAGGACGGACATAAAAAATGGAGAAGCCGCAGCCTCTCCATTGTACCGGGCAGCGATGCCGGCGCTCAGGTTTCCTGGGCCGGCTGCGCGGTCGGCGCCGGCGCGCTCGGCTTGTCGCCACCGCTCGCGGGGGGCTGCGGCGTCGCCGAAGGCTTGGGCGGACGCACCGGCCGGCCGGCCATGATGTCGTCGATCTGCTCGGCGTCGATCGTCTCGTATTCCAGCAGCGCGGCGGTCATCGCCTCGACCTTGTCGCGGTTGTCGGTAAGGATCTTCTTCGCCAGCGCGTACTGCTCGTCGAGGATGCGGCGCACCTCGGCGTCGATCTTCTGCATCGTCGCCTCGCTCACATTTTTGTGCGTGGTGACCGAGCGGCCGAGGAAGACCTCGCCCTCGTTCTCGCCATAGACCATGGGCCCCAGGGCGTCGGACATGCCGTAGCGCGTCACCATGTCGCGCGCGATGCTGGTCGCGCGCTCGAAGTCGTTGGACGCGCCGGTCGAGATGCTGCCGACGAATATCTCCTCGGCGACGCGACCGCCGAACAGCATGGTGATCTGGTCGAGCATCTGGTCCTTGTAGAGGCTGAAGCGGTCCTGCTCGGGCAGCGACATGGTCACGCCCAGCGCCCGGCCACGCGGGATCACCGTGACCTTGTGCACCGGGTCGCAGCCCTTCAGCGTCATGCCGATCACGGCATGGCCGGACTCGTGATACGCGGTCTTTTTCTTGTCCTCGGGCGAGATCACCATGGACTTGCGCTCGGCGCCCATGAGGATCTTGTCCTTGGCCTTCTCGAAATCCTCCATGTCGACCAGGCGCTTGTTGGCGCGCGCGGCGAACAGCGCCGCCTCGTTGACGAGGTTGGCG
>DYFW01000300.1 GCA_020725005.1 Thiobacillus denitrificans | reverse complement strand
GACCTCGCGGTGCACTCGATGAAGGACGTGCCGATGGACCTGCCCCCCGGCTTCGCGCTCGCGGCGATCGGCGAGCGCGAGGATCCGCGCGACGCCTTCGTCTCGAATCGTCACACCCATCTGTCCGACCTGCCGCCGGGGGCCGTGGTCGGCACGTCCAGCCTGCGCCGCGAAGCGCAACTGCGCGCGCGTTACCCGCATCTCGTCGTGAAGCCGCTGCGCGGCAACGTCGGCACGCGTTTGAAGAAGCTCGACGACGGCCAGTTCGACGCCATCCTGCTCGCCGCCGCCGGCTTGAAACGGCTGGGCCTGGGCGACCGCATCAAGAGCCTGCTCGCGGTGGATGAAAGTATCCCCGCCGCCGGCCAGGGCGCGCTCGGCATCGAGATTCGCAGCGGCAACGCCGAGGTCGCGGCCATGGTCGCCGCGCTCAACCATCCCGAAACCGCGGCCTGCGTGCGCGCCGAGCGGCAGGTCAGCCGGGTGCTCGGCGGCAGCTGCCAGGTGCCGCTGGGCGCCCACGCGGTGTTGCAGGCGGGCCGCCTGGTGCTGAATGGTTTCGTCGCGCACCCGGACGGCAGCGCGTATCTGCACGGCAGCGCGTCGGGCGATGCGGCCGACCCCGAGGCGGTCGGGCAGGCGCTCGCCGACCAGCTGCTGGCACAGGGCGCGCGCGCCATCCTCGACGCCCTGCCGGCATGACGGGGCCGCTTGCCGGACGCGCCGTGCTGGTGACGCGGCCCGAGCATCAGGCCGGCCCGCTGGTGCAGGCGATCCGCATGGCGGGCGGCGAGGCGGTGGCGTTTCCGGCGCTCGCCATCGAAGCGATCCCCGCGACCGAACTGGCCGGCCCG
This sequence comes from Thiobacillus denitrificans, assembly GCA_020725005.1. Lineage (GTDB taxonomy): Bacteria > Pseudomonadota > Gammaproteobacteria > Burkholderiales > Thiobacillaceae > Thiobacillus > Thiobacillus denitrificans_G. The sequence continues at coordinate 726 of DYFW01000300.1, read as the reverse complement.
CTGGTGCAACTCGCGGGCGCCGACATCGTGATTTTCGTCAGCCCCAACGCGGCGCAGTTCGGCATGCCGGTGATCGGCGCGCTGCCCGCGGGCTGTGTCGTGTTCGCGGTGGGGCCGGGCACGGCGCGGGCCCTGCAGGCGCGCGGCGTCGCCGCCATCACGCCGGACGGCCAGGACAGCGAGGCGCTGCTGGCGCTGTCGGCGCTGCAGCAGGTGGCGGGCAAGCGCGTGGTGATCGTGCGCGGCGTCGGCGGGCGGCCGCTCCTGGCCGACACGCTGGCGTCGCGTGGCGCCAGCGTGCGGCTCCTCGAATGCTACCGGCGGGTTTGCCCCGCCGCCGATGCCGCACCGCTCCTGGCGCGCTGGCGTGCCGGCGGCATCGACGCGGTGACCGTCACCAGCGCGGAGACGCTCGCCAATCTCGCGACGCTCCTGGGCGAAGGCGGGCGCGACCTGCTCGCGGCTACCCCGCTTTTCGTCCCGCATGAGAAAATCGCCGACGCCGCCCGCCGCTTCGGCATGACGCAGGTCATCGCCACCGCCGGCGGCGACGCCGGCCTGGTCGAAGGCCTGATTAACTGGTTCAGGAAGCCTGCATGACTGATACGTCCGATTCCCCCGTCCAGACCCCGGTGCGGCCTGCTGCCCCTCCGCCGGTCCCGGCGGCGGCGCTGCTCGCCCTCGTGCTGTCGGTGCTCGCGCTGGCGGCCGCAGGCTGGTCATGGT
>DYFW01000299.1 GCA_020725005.1 Thiobacillus denitrificans | reverse complement strand
ATTCGCGGGTTGATTCGGAACCTTACTAACCCCGTCATTTAAAGGTGCGGATATGAATTTCAACGCAACTTTGATCGGCCAGTCCATCACGTTCATCTTCTTCGTGTGGTTCTGCATGAAGTTCGTGTGGCCGCCGATCATGAACGCGCTCGAGACGCGCAAGAAGCAGATCGCCGACGGCCTCGCCGCGGGCGATCGCGGCCGCCACGAGCTGGAGCTGGCCGCCAAGAAGGCTGCCGACAGCCTGCGCGACGCCAAGGCCCAGGCGGCCGAGGTGATCGCCCAGGCCGAGAAACGTGCCGCGCAGATCGTCGAGGAAGCCAAGGATGCCGCACGCCAGGAAGGCGAACGCCAGCTGGCCGCCGCGCAGGCCAGCATCGCGCAGGAAGCCAACCGTGCGCGAGAGAGCCTGCGCGAACAGGTTGCGGCGCTGGCCGTCGCCGGCGCGGAGAAGATCCTGCGCCGCGAAGTCAACGCGCAAACCCATGCTGACCTCCTCGCCCAGCTGAAAGCCGAGCTGTAATCATGAGCGAACTGTCTACCCTGGCACGTCCCTACGCCGAAGCGGTGTTCCGCACGGCGCAAGCCGAAAACGACCTGGCAGGCTGGTCGCAGCGCATCGCCACACTGGCGACGATCGTGTCCGACCCCCAGGTCGCCGCGCTGATCGCCGACCCGGCCGTGCCGGCCGAACGCGTGGCCGATCTCGTCATCGAGGTTGCGGGCGCTGAGCTCGGCGAGCGCGGCGCCAACCTCGTCAAGGTGCTGGCCGAGAACGACCGCCTCACGCTGCTGCCGGAAATCCGCGCCCAGTTCGAAGCGCTCAAGGCCGACGCCGAAGGCACGCTCGAGGCGACGATCACCAGCGCGCAGCCGCTGACGCAGGCGCAGATCGACGATCTCGTCGCCGGCCTCAGGGCCAGGTTCAACCGCGCGGTGAACGTGCAGGTCGCGGTCGACCCCGAGCTGATCGGCGGCGCCGTGATCGCGATCGGCGACCAGGTGATAGACGGCTCGGTGAAAGGGCGTCTGCAGAAGATGGCCTTCACCCTGCAGGGCTAACCCAACAGATATTTATCGGAACCTCACGGTTCGGAGAACAGACATGCAATTGAATCCAAGCGAAATCAGCGAACTGATCAAGGCCAAGATCGAGAACTTCGGTGCGACGAGCGAGCTGCGCACCCAGGGCACGATCGTGTCGGTCACCGACGGCATCGTTCGCATTCACGGGTTGTCCGACGTGATGTCGGGTGAAATGATCGAAATGCCGGGCAACACCTTCGGCGTGGCGCTGAACCTCGAGCGCGACTCCGTCGGCGCCGTGGTGCTGGGCGACTACGAGCACATCAAGGAAGGCGATCTGGCCAAGTGCACCGGCCGCATCCTCGAAGTGCCGGTCGGGCGTGGCCTGCTGGGCCGCGTGGTGAACTCGCTGGGCCAGCCGATCGACGGCAAGGGCCCCATCGCCGCCGACACCACCATGCCGATCGAGCGCATCGCGCCCGGCGTGATCGAGCGTAAATCGGTAGACCAGCCGGTGCAGACCGGCCTCAAGTCGATCGACGCCATGGTCCCCGTCGGC
>DYFW01000298.1 GCA_020725005.1 Thiobacillus denitrificans | reverse complement strand
CGGCAGCTGGGGCGTCGGTTTGCGCCTGAAGGACGGCAGCGGCCTGCGCCTTGCGCTCGACCTGGCCCAGGCACTGCGCGCCGGCGCCAACGACGCGGCCGGCGCGCCGCGCACGAAGAAAAACGACACGCGCCTGCATGTGCGCATGGGCTACGAGTTCTAGGAGACGGGCATGAATCGCGGAACGTATCGGCTGGTCTTCAATGGAGCGCGCGGCGTCTGGATGGCGGTGATGGAGTGGGCGCGCGGACATGGTAAAGCTTCCGTGCGTCGGCGCGGGGCGGCGCTCACGGCGACTGCCGCCGCGGGCATGGCCTTGTTGCTCGCGCCGGGGGCCGAAGCGCGCACGCCGCGCGGCGTGCCGTTGGCGAATCCGCTGCCGGTGGCGGCGCCCCAGTTCGTCACGCGCGGCGTCGCGGCCGCGCCGGCGACGACGGGCACGCGCATGACGATTGTCCAGGAATCGCAGAAGGCGGTGCTCAACTGGAACAGCTTCGACATCGAGTCGGGCTACCGCGTCACCTTCAGCCACCCGAACGCGGCGGCGGCGACGCTCAACAAGATCGGCGGCAACAGCCCGAGCGAGATCATGGGCATCCTCGAATCGGTGGCGCGCGATACCGGCGGCACCGGCGGCGCCATCTATCTCGTCAACCGCAACGGCATCCTGTTCGCCGAGGGGGCGCAGGTGAATGTCGGCGGGCTGGTGGCGTCATCGCTCGACATCGCCGACGACCTGTTCGAGAACGGCCTGCTGTCGGCGAAGCAGGGCACCGAGGGCGCCAAGGCCGATCCGGTCTTCGAATGGAAGGGCGACGACGCGCTATACGCGACGAGCCTGGTCGAGGTCGAGACCGGCGCGACCATCACGACCAGCCAGGATGGGCGCGTGATGCTGCTGGCGCCGCGCGTGACCAACGCCGGCACCATCGCGACCCCGCAGGGGCAGACCATCCTCGCCGGCGGCAGCAAGGTCTATCTGGCCGCGCCGGCGAGCGGCTCGAAGCTGCGCGGTTTCCTCGTCGAGGTCGATGCCGGGGCCACGCCGGGCGTCGTCAGCAACCTCGGCCAGATCACCGCGGCGCGCGGCAACATCACCCTGGCCGCGCTGGCGGTGAACCAGCAGGGCCGGCTCAGCGCCACCAGCACCGTGGACATGAACGGCTCGATCTATCTGCAGGCGCGCGACACGGTGGCGCCCGGCTACCAGGAAACGGCGAGCGACGGCAGTTCGGTCTACAACCCGCTGGCGACGCGCATGGGGACGCTGACCTTCGGGGCGGGCAGCGTGACCGAGGTGACGCCGGAAACGGAGAACACGCGTTCCCTGCGCGACGACCAGGTGTTCAACAAGTCCGAAATCGCGGGTTCGGGCAAGACGATCGTCCTGGAGGGCGCGACGGCCGATGCCGCTGGCGCGCGCATCGTCGCGCCGTCCGGCGTGGTAAGCCTCACGGCCCAGGGCGATTTGTCGGGCAGCAGCGACAGGTTCGGTGAAGTGCGCGACGCGGCGGCGCGCATCTACATGGGCGCCGCCGCCACGGTCGACGTCGCCGGCCTGCGCGACGTGGCGCTGTCGGTCGAGCGCAACATCA
>DYFW01000297.1 GCA_020725005.1 Thiobacillus denitrificans | reverse complement strand
CTTCAAGCTGCACGACACCTTCGGCTTCCCGCTCGACCTGACCGCCGACATCTGTCGCGAGCACCACGTCACCGTGGATGCCGCCGCCTTCGACAAGGCGATGGCGCACCAGAAGGAACAGGCGCGCGCCGCCGGCAAGTTCAGGATGGCGACGACGCTCGACTACGATGGCCCGCCGACTGCCTTTCACGGCTACGAAAATCTCGAATTCACCGCCAACATATTGGCGCTGTACAAGGAAGGCTCGCCCGTCAATGAGCTCGCGGAGGGCGAAATCGGCGTCGTGGTGCTCGACAACACGCCTTTTTATGCGGAATCCGGCGGCCAGGTCGGCGACCGGGGCGTGTTGCACTCGGTGCATGGCATCTTCGCCGTCGAGGACACGCAGAAGATTCAGGCCGCGGTGTTCGGCCACCATGGCGTGGTGAAGACCGGCACCCTGAAAGTCGGCAATGGCGTGACGGCGAAGGTGGGCGTGCTGGCGCGCCAGCGCACCATGCGCAACCATTCGGCCACCCACCTGCTGCACAAGGCCTTGCGCGAAGTGCTCGGCGATCATGTGCAACAGAAAGGCTCGCAGGTCGATCCCGAAAAGACGCGCTTCGACTTCGTGCACAACACGCCGATGACCGACGAGGAAATCCGCAAGGTCGAGAACCTTGTCAACGCCGAAATCCTTGCCAACACTGCCACGATCTGCCGGGTGATGCCCATCGCCGAGGCGCAGAAGTCCGGGGCGATGATGCTGTTCGGCGAAAAGTATGGCGACCATGTGCGCGTGCTCGATATCGGCTCGTCGCGCGAGCTGTGCGGCGGTACGCATGTGGCGCGTACCGGCGACATCGGTCTGTTCAGCATTTCCGCCGAGGGCGGCGTGGCGGCCGGCATCCGCCGCGTCGAAGCGGTGACGGGGGACAACGCCCTGCATTACATGCAGGAAATGGAAGAGGCGCTCGGCGGGGTTGCCGGCACGCTCAAGGTGTTGCCCAAGGATGCGCCGGCGCGCGTCGTCGCGGTACTCGACCAGGTGCGCAGGCTCGAACGCGAGCTTGCCGCCCTGAAAGGCAAACTCGCCGCGGTGCGGGGCGACGATCTGGTGGCGCAGGCGGTCGACGTCAAGGGCATCAAGGTGTTGGCCGCGACGCTCGAAAGCACCGACTCGGCCACCTTGCGCGACACCATGGACAAGCTCAAGGACAAACTCAGGTCCGCCGCCATCGTGCTGGCGGCTGTGGCCGACGGCAAGGTGTCGTTGATCGCCGGTGTGACGTCCGATCTCACCGGCAAGCTCAAGGCCGGCGAACTGGTCAATGAGGTCGCTCGCCTGGTGGGCGGCAAGGGCGGCGGACGTCCCGACATGGCCCAGGCCGGCGGCACCCAGCCTGAACACCTGCCCGCCGCGCTGGCGAGCGTCACCAGCTGGGTCGAGAAGAGGCTTTGAACGAGCGCTAATATTCGGCGCTGGTAATACGGCACGCTGTGAATGCCTTGATCCTCGTCAAGGATTTTGGCCATGTCGTCCCGCTAGACTCCCTGCCAGTAGTGGTGTTTTTCCCTACACGCAAACCGGGAGGAAGTGAAAATGGGAGCAAGTAGCTTTATGCGCAAGCTGG
>DYFW01000296.1 GCA_020725005.1 Thiobacillus denitrificans | reverse complement strand
CTGCGCCTGCGCGTCGTCGATTTCGATGCGCGCGAGACGGGCGATACGCTTGACGTCGTCCGGGGTGAGGGACATGGGGAAAACCGCCTGATGCTAACGGGAACGAAGCGCGTTAGGGTATCATAGCCCCCTTGTTTTTTCTGCCCTTTTGCCCGCCCGGCGCGGGTTGGACGCCACCATGTTCAAGTTCCTGACCAGCTTTTTTTCCACCGATCTGGCGATCGATCTCGGCACCGCCAACACGCTCATCTACGTGCGCGACCGCGGCATCGTGCTCGACGAACCCTCGGTGGTGTCGATCCGCACCGACCCGGCGGCGGGCGGCAAGCGCACCGTGCAGGCGGTCGGCGCCGAGGCCAAGATGATGCTGGGCCGCACGCCGGGCAACCTGCAGGCGATCCGGCCGATGAAGGATGGCGTGATCGCCGACTTCACCGTCACCGAGCAGATGCTCAAGTACTTCATCAAGAAGGTGCACGACACCCGCATGTTCCGCCCGAGCCCGCGCATCATCATCTGCGTGCCGTGCGGCTCGACCCAGGTCGAGCGCCGCGCGATCCGTGAATCGGCGATCGGCGCCGGCGCGCGCCAGGTGTACCTGATCGAGGAACCGATGGCGGCGGCGATCGGCGCCGGCCTGCCGGTGGCGGAAGCGACCGGCTCGATGGTCGTCGACATCGGCGGCGGCACGACGGAAGTGGGCGTGATTTCGCTCGGCGGCGTGGTCTACGCCAACTCGGTGCGCGTCGGCGGCGACCGCATGGACGAGGCGATCATCAGCTACATCCGCCGCAACTACGGCATGCTGATCGGCGAGGCCACCGCCGAGCAGATCAAGAAGCAGATGGGCAGCGCCTTCCCCGGCGCCGAGGTGCGCGAGATGGAAGTCAAGGGCCGCAGCCTCGCCGAAGGCGTGCCGCGCAGTTTCAACGTTTCGTCGAACGAAATCCTCGAAGCGCTGACCGAACCGCTCAATGCGATCGTCAGCGCGGTCAAGCAGGCGCTCGAGCAGACGCCGCCGGAACTCGGCGCCGACATCGCCGAGAAAGGCATGGTGCTCACGGGCGGCGGCGCGCTGCTGCGCGACCTCGACCGCCTGCTGATGGAAGAAACCGGGCTGCCCGTGATCGTCGCCGACGATCCGCTCACCTGCGTGGTGCGCGGGTCCGGGCGCGCGCTCGAGGAAATGCACCTGCTCTCCACGGTATTCACCAACGAGTGAACGCAGCGGGTCCCGGCTTCGCTGACAGGGGCCGCTGATGGCGAAGTCCGACCAGTTCATGTTCGTCCGCCGGCTGGGGCCGGCGGGACGGCTCGGAATCTGGCTGCTGATCGGCGTGAGCCTCGTGGTGCTCGATGCCCGCCATCACGCGCTCGATGGCCTGCGCAGCGGTTTTTCGCTGGTGCTGCAACCGGTGCGCGAGTTCCTGCGCGCGCCGACCGAGCTCGCCGAGGAACTGGGCGGTTTCTTCACCCGCCATCGCGTGCTGCAGAAGGAGCGCGACGCGCTGCTCGCCGAGCGCGCCGCCCTGATGGCCAGTATGGCCGAGGCGCGCGACCTGGCGCGCGAGAACCGTGAGCTGCGCGCCTTGCTGGCGCTCGCGCCGCGTTACGGCG
>DYFW01000059.1:13492-17923 GCA_020725005.1 Thiobacillus denitrificans | reverse complement strand
AGCACGATGCCCTGGCCGCGCAGCGAGAGCCTGCCCTGCAGGCTCTGTTTCAGCGCCTTCGACGTCTTGCCCTGCATCGCCAGCGTGGCATAAAAATCGGCCGTGCCCTGCGGCGGCCGCTGCCCCGAGGCCGATTTCAGCGCGGCGTCGAGACGGAAGCGGGCGAGGTCGTAGCGCAGCTGGTAGCGCGGCACCTCCCCGCTGTAGTCCGCGCGCAAACTGCCCCTGCCCGCACCTTCGAAGGCGCGCAGCGTGACCGGATCGAAGTCGTAGACGCCGTCCCTGCCGGCCAGCGCGAGTTCCAGGTCTGACACGGTCTGCCCCTTCGCGCGCACGTCGGCGCACGCGAGCTTGCCGGCGAGCGTCACGCGTTTCATGACGCCGGGACGTTCACCCGCGGCGACATGGAAATCATTCACGTCGAGGCGGCAGGCAGTGGCCTCGATCGCCTGCCCCGTCTGCCGGTCGGCGTAGCGCAGCGTGCCGTCCGTCGCCCTGAAGCGATCGAGCCTGAATTCGGGCAAGGGCGCGGTCTTGGGCGTGCCGGTCTCGAAGTTGTAGCGCCCCTGGCGGTCGCGCGCGATATATACCTGCGGCGCCTCCAGCACGACCGTGCCGATCTCGACCCTGCGCCGGAGAAGCGCGAAGGCATTCATGCCGACGCGCACCGCGCGCGCGGTGAGGAGGTCCGTGCCTTGGTTACGCACGCGCAGGTCTTCGAGCGTGACGTGCAGGTTTGGCAGGAAGCCGACGCCGATACGGCCGCCAATGCGCACCTCCATGCCGGTCGCTTCGGACGCGGCGGCCTCGATGCGCGGCTTGTAGCGTCCCAAGTCGAGCAACAGCGCCAGAACGAGTCCGGCGAGCAGCACGACCCCGGCTACGGCGGCGGCGATCCTGAACGGGAGGCGGAGCGGTTTCGGCATGGCGGCTCGCGTCTGGGAAGGAAACAGGCCGGCATGGCAAACGCCTCCCCATAAGGGCTATTGCGGCACGCCGCACGCCGACTTGAGGCCGGTGCGTGCCAAAAAAAACGGCCCGTCACCGGGCCGCGCCGCAAGGCCTGAGACCCGCCGGGCGTCAGCCGAACCAGCCCCTGAAGAAGAGGCGGATGCTGTCCCATACGCGACGGAAGAAGCCGCCTTCCCCGACCGCCTCGAGCGCGACCAGTGGCGCCTGCGCCACGACCTGGCCGGCGGGGTTCACGAGTTCGACTCGCCCGATCGGCGCGCCGGCCTTCACCGGCGCGACGAGTTCGCCTTCGTTCAGCAGCACGCGCGTCTGGTAGCCCGCGCTGCCACGCTTGGGCAGCACGACGGCGAAGTCCTGGGCGACGCCGGCCTTGACGCTGCGCGCGGCGCCCTTCCACACGTCGACCGAGCGCACGGCCTCGCCCCGCTTGTAGAAGGTCTTGCTCTCGAACAGGCTGAAGCCGTAGCCGAGCAGCTTGGCCGTCTCGACCGCGCGCGCGTTCTCGCTGTCGGTGCCGAACACGCTGGCGATGAGGCGCATGCCGTCGCGCTTGGCCGAAGCGACGAGGCAGTAGCCGGCCTCCTCGGTGTGGCCGGTCTTGAGGCCGTCGACGCTGGGGTCGCGCCACAGGAGCAGGTTGCGGTTCGGCTGGCGGATGTTGTTCCAGACGAATTCCTTTTCCGCGTACATCGAATAGTGCGCGGGGTCCTCGAGGATGATGGCGCGCGCGAGCTTCGCCATGTCGAGCGCGCTGGCGTAATGGCCTTCGGCCGGCCAGCCGGTGGCGTTGACGAAATGGCTGTCGGCCATGCCGAGACGCTTGGCTTCCTGGTTCATCAGCGAAGCGAAGGTGTCTTCGCTGCCCGCGATGTATTCGGCGAGCGCGATGCTGGCGTCGTTGCCCGACTGCACGATGATGCCGCGCAACAGGTCCTTGACCGCCACCTGGTCGCCGACCATGACGAACATCTTGGAACCGCCCATGCGCCAAGCCTTTTCGCTGATGGTGGCGAGGTCGGATTCCTTGAGCCGGCCGCGCTGGAGTTCCAGGGCGGCGACGTGCGCCGTCATGAGCTTGGTGAGGCTGGCGGGCGGCAGGCGGGTGCTGCCTTCGTGATCGACCAGGACGGTGCCGCTCGCGGCGTCCATCAGCACCCAGGACTTGGCCGCCAGCGGGGGCGGCGGAGGCAGGTCGGCCGCGACGGCCGGCACGGACACGAAGGCGAAAAGCGGAACGAGACGCGTGAGGCGATGCAGGAGATTCATGGGAGCGGATTCGGGCGGTGACGACGGAGAAATACGCGCGGACGCGTAGCGTGAGCATACCATCCAGCGGCGCCGCCTTGCACCCGCCCGCCGACCCGGGGCGGGCACCGCCTGCTAAACTCGCGCCCATTCCGCCCGCTCACGACACGCTCCTGTCCCGCCGCCCGCCCCCTTTTTTTTCCGACCGCTCGCCCCATGCTCTACCCGCTCATCCGCGCCGCCCTCTTCACGCTCGACCCCGAGGACGCGCACCGTTTCACGCTTGCCGGCCTCGACGTCGCCCACCGCCTGGGCTTGCTGAACCTGCTGCCGCGCGCGCAAGGCCGCCCGGTGCGCGTGATGGGGATCGATTTCCCGAATCCCGTGGGGCTCGCCGCCGGGCTCGACAAGGACGGCGCGCATATCGACGCGCTCGGCGCGCTCGGCTTCGGCTTCATCGAGATCGGCACCGTCACGCCGCGGCCCCAGGCCGGCAACCCGCAACCGCGCCTGTTTCGCCTGCCGCGGGCCGAGGCGATCATCAACCGCATGGGCTTCAACAACCTCGGCGTCGACAATCTGGTGAAGAACGTGCGGGCGAGCGCCTACCCGGGCGTGCTCGGCATCAACATCGGCAAGAACAAGGACACGCCGAACGAACACGCGGTCGACGACTATCTCGCCTGTCTCGACAAGGTCTATCCGCACGCGCATTACGTCACCGTCAACATATCCTCGCCCAATACCCAGGGCCTGCGCGAGCTGCAGAAGGACGACGCCCTCGACGCCCTGCTCTCGGCGCTGAAACACCGCCAGTCCGATCTCGCCCAGCAGCACGGGAAATACGTCCCCATCGCGCTGAAGATCGCCCCCGACCTCGACGACGCCCAGATCGCCGCGATTGCCGCGCTCCTGATGATGCACCGCATCGACGCCGTGATCGCGACCAACACGACGCTCGCGCGCGAGGCGGTGGCCGGCCTGCCCAATGCCGACGAGGCAGGCGGCCTGTCCGGCGCGCCGGTGCGGGCCGCCTCGACCCGCGTCGTCCGGGAGCTCGCGCGTCACCTGCGGCACGAAGTCCCGATCATCGGCGTCGGCGGCATTCTCTCCGGCGCCGACGCGCGCGAGAAGATCGATGCCGGCGCCTCCCTGGTGCAGCTCTATTCCGGGCTCATCTACCGCGGACCGGCCCTGGTCCGCGAATGCGTGCAGGCGCTCGCCTGAGCCGCAGGCGCTTCTGGCCGCCGCACGCTTTCGCTATGCTGATGCTTCTACCACCGCTGCGAGGTCCGCGATGCACATCGGCATTCCCAAGGAAATCAAGAACCACGAATACCGCGTTGCGCTGACGCCGGAGGGCGCGGGCGTGCTCGCCGGCGCGGGACACCGCGTGAGCGTGGAAGCGGGTGCGGGTGCGGCGTCCGGCTTTGCCGACGAGGCCTACCGTGCGGCCGGCGCGACGGTGGTCGCCAGCGCCGCCGAGGCCTGGGCGGCCGAGCTGGTGATGAAGGTGAAAGAGCCGCAGGCGTCGGAATTCGGCTGGCTGCGCGAAGGCCAGCTGCTGTTCTGCTACCTGCATCTGGCCGCCTCGCCGGCGCTTGCGCGCGAGCTGATGGCGCGCGGTGTGTCGGCGATCGCCTACGAAACCGTGAGCAAACCCGACGGCAGCCTGCCGCTGTTGCAGCCGATGTCGGAAATTGCCGGCCGCCTCGCGCCGCAGATGGGCGCGCTCGGTCTGCACACTTCGCACGGCGGCAGCGGCAAGCTCGTCACCGGCCTGCCCGGCGTGCCGCCCGCGCGCGTGCTCGTCCTCGGCGCCGGCGTGGTCGGCATGAACGCGGCGCGCGTGGCGACGGGCCTGGGCGCGCGAGTGACCCTGATCGACCGCCAGGCGGACAAGCTCGCACGCGCCGAGACGCTGTTCGGCGCGCGGGTGGAAACGCGTTTCTCGTCACCCGGCGCGATCGAGGACAGTCTGCCGCACGCCGACATCGTAATCGGCGCGGCGCAGATTCCCGGGCGCCATGCGCCGCGGCTCATCAGCCGCGCAATGCTCGCTCACATGCCGGCCGGGGCGGTGCTGGTGGATGTCGCGATCGACCAGGGCGGCGTCGCCGAGACCTCGCGGCCGACGACGCACAGCGAACCCTTCTTCATCGCCGACGGCATCGTGCACTACTGCGTGACCAACATGCCCGGCGCGGTGGCGCG
>DYFW01000059.1:0-13392 GCA_020725005.1 Thiobacillus denitrificans | reverse complement strand
TGCAGGTGGTGGCGGTCGCCCCACGCTTCGAGATGCCAGCCCTGGCCATCGAAGCGGAACCAGTTGAGCGCGCAGTTGGGTATCTTGAAATCGCGCGGCGCGCTGAGCGGCCGGCCGGTGGCGCGCCGGTAGACGATGTCGAGCACGCCGCTGTGGCAGATCGCCGCGAGGGTCTGGCCGGGATGATGGCGCACCATCCAGGCGATGCCCTCGGTCACGCGCGCGGCAAACGCCCGCAACGACTCCCCTGTCTCGAAATCGTAATCGGGATCGCGCGCCGTGTAACGGGCGTGCGCCTCGGGATGGCACGCGGCGGCCTCGGCCACGGTCAGTCCCTGGAAGATGCCATAGTGGCGCTCGCGCAGTTGCGGCAGCGGCTTGACCACGTGGTCTTCGCGCTGCGCCAGCGCCTGCGCGGTTTCCATCGCGCGTGCGAGGTCGCTGCTGTAGATCGCGTGGAAGCGCTGGTGCGCCGCGTTGAACGCCATCGCCAGCGCCTGCGCCCGCCCGGTGTCGTTGAGCGGAATGTCGAGGTGTCCCTGGATGCGCCGTTGCACGTTCCAGTCGGTCTCGCCATGCCGGATGAGGCAGATTCGGGTGCCGAGGGGTCTGGAGACGCCATGCATGTCAACGTAAGAAAATTGAGCTATACCAAACACAATGTGGCACAGATAATGGGATGGCGGCGCTTTTCGCACCAAAACAACAGTAGTCACGTGTCATGCGCTACCAGCCGGGCGCGGCGATTTGACACGGTCAAGCATATATAGATATATTTATCCTCAATAATGGATTGCGGTCATGCAATCCAGGGGGATTTATCGAGTCATCAATCACGGGAGACGTGTATGGAAGCGACAACCTACAACTACAAGGTCGTCCGCCAGTTCGCCATCATGACGGTGGTATGGGGGATCGTCGGGATGCTGGTGGGGGTCATCCTCGCCGCGCAACTGATCTGGCCTGATATTACGTTCGGCATCGAGTGGCTGTCCTACGGTCGTCTGCGGCCGCTGCACACCAACGCGGTGATCTTCGCCTTCGGCGGCTCTGCGCTGTTCGCGGTCTCCTACTACATCGTGCAGCGCACCTGCCAGGTGCGTCTGTGGGCCGAGAAGCTCGCAGCCTTCACCTTCTGGGGCTGGACCACGGTGATCGTGCTCGCCGCCATCACCCTGCCGCTGGGCTACACCAGCACCAAGGAATACGCCGAGCTCGAGTGGCCGATCGACATCCTGATCACGCTGGTGTGGGTCGCCTACGCGCTGGTGTTCTTCGGCACCATCGTCAAGCGCAAGACGAAACACATTTACGTCTCCAACTGGTTTTTCGGCGCCTACATCCTGACGATCGCGCTCCTGCACATCGTCAACAACCTGGAAATCCCCGTCACGCTGACCAAGTCGTACTCGCTCTACTCGGGCGTGCAGGACGCGATGGTGCAGTGGTGGTACGGCCACAACGCGGTGGGCTTTTTCCTCACCACGGCCTTCCTCGGCATGATGTACTACTTCGTCCCCAAGCAGGCCGGCCGCCCCATCTACTCGTACCGCCTGTCGGTCGTGCATTTCTGGTCGCTCAATTTCATCTACATGTGGGCCGGCCCGCACCACCTGCAGTACACCGCGCTGCCCGACTGGGCGCAATCGCTCGGCATGGTATTTTCCTTGATGCTCTTGGCGCCGTCCTGGGGCGGCATGATGAACGGCATCATGACGCTGTCCGGCGCCTGGCACAAACTGCGCACCGACCCGATCCTGAAGTTCCTCGTCACCGCGCTGTCGTTCTACGGCATGTCGACCTTCGAAGGCCCGATGATGTCGATCAAGACGGTCAACGCGCTCTCGCACTACACCGAATGGACCATCGGCCACGTGCACTCCGGCGCGCTCGGCTGGGTGGCGATGATCACCATCGGCTCGATGTACTACCTGATCCCGCGCCTGTTCGGCCGCGAGCAGATGTACAGCACCCGCCTCATCGAATGGCACTTCTGGTGGTCGACCATCGGCGTCGTGCTCTACATCGCGTCGATGTGGATCGCCGGCGTGGCGCAGGGCCTGATGTGGCGCGCGGCAAACGCCGACGGCACGCTGACCTACAGTTTCGCGCAGGTGCTCAACACCATGTATCCCTTCTACGGCATCCGTCTCGCCGGCGGTGCGCTGTTCTTCAGTGGCATGCTGCTGATGGCATACAACGTCTGGAAAACCGTGCGCATGGGTCGTGTCGTCAATGACGCGCCGATCCCGCAAGCCGTCCACGCCTGAGGAGACTGAAACATGATTTCGCACGAAACCATCGAAAAGAACATCGGCCTCCTGATCGTGCTGACCATCCTGGTGGTCAGCGTGGGCGGGCTGGTGCAGATCATCCCGCTGTTTTTCCAGACCTCGATGACGCAGCCGGTCGCAGGCCTCACGCCCTACACGCCACTGCAGTTGTCGGGCCGCGACATCTACATCCGCGAAGGCTGCGTCGGCTGCCACTCGCAGATGGTGCGTCCGTTCCGCGCCGAGACCGAGCGCTACGGCCACTACTCGGTCGCCGGCGAGTTCGTCTACGACCGGCCCTTCCTGTGGGGCTCCAAGCGCACCGGACCTGATCTGCACCGCGTCGGCGGCCGCTATTCGGACGACTGGCACTACGCGCACCTGATGAACCCGCGCGACGTGGTGCCCGAGTCGAACATGCCGGCCTACCCCTGGCTCGACCGTCCGCTGAATGACACGGCGATCCAGGCCAAGCTGCGCAGGCTCAACCTGGTCGGCCACGGCTACACCGAGGAACAGATCGCCGCCGCGCCGGCCGAGCTCGCGGGCAAGACCGAAATGGACGCGCTGATCGCCTACCTGCAGTCGCTTGGCACCCACGCGCCGAAGAACTGAACCGACATGGACAGCGGAACCGTCAGCGGCATCGTCACCGTCGTCTTCATCGTGGTGTTCATCGGTATCGTCGGGTGGGCCTACAGCAAGGGCAACAAGCAGCGCTTCGAGGATGCCGGCAAATTGCCTTTCGACGACGACCCTTCCGCTCAACAAGGAGACAAGCAATGAGCGACTTCACCCATGGCTTCTGGCCTATCTACATCAGCGTCATCACCCTGGTGAGCATCGTCGGCACCTGGATCTTCCTCAAGACCCACACCACGCGCAGGCTCGCCCCCGGCGAAAAGCCCGAGCTCATCGAGCACACCTGGGATGAAGACCTGCAGGACTTCAACAACCCGCTGCCGCGCTGGTGGCTCGGTCTCTTCTACGGCACGCTGGTGTTCGCGCTGGCCTATCTGGTGCTCTGGCCGGGCCTGGGCAACTTCCAGGGCCTGCTGAAATGGACCCAGCTCGGCGAGTACGAAGCCGAGGTGAAGGCGGCCGAGGCCAAGTTCCAGCCCGTGTACGCACGTTTCATGCAGCAGGACATCGCCACCGTCGCGGCGAACGATGAGGCACGCGCCATCGGTCACAACCTCTTTCTCACCTACTGCTCGCAATGTCATGGTTCCGACGCCGCCGGGGCACGCGGTTATCCCAACCTGACCGACCACGACTGGCTCTACGGCGGCGACCCCGACACCATCAAGGCGACGATCGCCGACGGACGGTCCGGGGTGATGCCGGCGCTGGGCGATGCACTGGGGGCCGACGGCACCAAGGCCGTGGCGCACTACGTACTGTCGCTGTCGGGCCGTCAGCACGACGCCGCGCTCGCCGCCGTGGGCAAGCCCAAGTTCGAGGAGAACTGCGCGGCTTGCCACATGCCCGACGGCACCGGCATGCAGGCCATGGGCGCGCCGAACCTCACCGACAAGGTATGGCTGTACGGTGGTTCCGAGGCGGCGATCATCGAGTCGATTGCCAAGGGCCGCAACGGGGTGATGCCCGGCATGGCGCAGACGCTCGGCACGACGTCCAACAAGGACGCCAAGCTGCACCTCTTGGCGGCCTACGTGTACGGCCTGTCGCAGCGGAAACAGTAAGACGCTCCCGCCGGCCCGGTGCCGGCGGGCTGCCCAAGCGCATGGCGACGTGTGCTCGGGCAGCCCGGCTCCCACGGATCCACGCAGTGACTGAAAACAAGCAAACCCCAGCCTCATCCGAAGCGCCGATCGAGCAGCAGCTCTACGCGATCCGGCAGAGAATTCAGCCGCGCGCGGTGCACGGCGTGTTCGCCAACTGGCGCATCGCGATGGTGCTGCTCACGCAGCTGCTCTACTACGGCCTGCCGTGGCTCAAGTGGGATGGCCACCAGGCAGTGCTGTTCGATCTCGCCACGCGCAAGTTCTACGTTTTCGGCCTGGTGTTCTGGCCGCAGGATTTCGTCTACCTCACCGGACTGCTCATCCTCTCCGCGCTGGGCCTGTTCCTCTTCACCGCGATCGCCGGCCGCCTGTGGTGCGGCTACGCGTGCCCGCAGACGGTGTACACAGAAATCTTCATGTGGGTCGAGGAATGGCTCGAGGGCGATCACCTCGCCCGCAAGAAGCTCGACAAGTCGCCGTGGAACGCGGAGAAGCTCAGGAAGCGCGGCGCCAAGCATCTGGTCTGGTTCGTCATCGCGCTGTGGACCGGTTTCACGTTTGTCGGCTATTTCACCCCGATCCAGACGCTCGCGGCCGAAGTGATGCAATTCAATCTCGGCCCCTGGGAAACGTTCTGGATACTGTTCTACGGCTTCGCCACCTGGGGCAATGCCGGCTTCATGCGCGAGCAGGTGTGCAAGTACATGTGCCCCTACGCGCGCTTCCAGAGCGTGATGTTCGACTCCGACACGCTCACCGTCACCTACGACACGTCGCGCGGCGAGCCGCGCGGCCCACGTAGCAAGAAAATCGACTACAAGGCCCAGGGCCTGGGTGACTGTATCGACTGCGGCGTCTGCGTACAGGTCTGCCCCACCGGCATCGACATCCGCAACGGCCTGCAATACGAGTGCATCGGCTGCGCCGCGTGCATCGATGCCTGCGACCAGATCATGGACAAGATGGGCTACCCGCGCGGGCTGATCCGCTACACCACCGAGAACGTGGTGAAGGGCAAATACCCCGACAGCGGCATCCTGCGCCACGTATTGCGCCCGCGGACGATCATTTATACCGTGCTGATGGCGGTGATCGGCGGCGCCTTCGTGTGGAGCCTCGCCACCCGCGTGCCGCTGCGTGTCGACGTGGTGCGCGACCGCGCCGCGCTGTCGAAGGAAACCGACGACGGCCTGATCGAGAACGTCTACCGCCTGCAGATCATCAACAAGGACGCGCGGGTGCATCGCTACACCCTCCAGGCACGGGGCATCGACGGCCTGCGGGTCGTGACCGCCGCGCGCGAGATCAGCGCCGCCCCGCTGGAGACCATCGACGTGCCGGTCAGCCTGGTTGCCGACCCCGTCGCGCTGAAAGGGCGTTCCATCGCGGTCACCTTCATCGTCCAGTCGGCCGACGACCCACGCATCCGCGACGACGTGTCGACCAAGTTCTTCAACCGCTGACCACAAGAGGCATGATCCCATGAACACGCCGATTTCCCACGCCGCCCGGCCCTGGTATCGCGAACCCTGGCCCTGGTTCCTGATGAGCCTGCCTGCCGCCGCGGTCGTCGCCGGTCTCGCCACCGTGTGGATCGCGGCACGAAACGCCGATGGCCTGGTGGTGGGCGACTATTACAAGGCCGGGCTGGCGATCAACCAGACGCTGGCGCGCGACGAAGCAGCGCGCGCGCTGGACCTGCAGGCCACGCTGGCTGCCGCGGACGGCGAGCTCACGGCGACGCTCACCGGGCGCATCGACACCTACCCCGACACGCTCGGCCTGACGCTGGCCCACCCGACCCGCCAGGGCGAGGACCGGACGCTGACGCTCGTTCATGCCGGCAAGGGCCGTTACCGCGCGGCCCTGCCGATGCTCCACGACGGCAAATGGCAACTCCAACTCACCGACGCCGCCGCCACCTGGCGGCTGGCCGGCGTTCTGTACACCCCGCTCCACCAGCCCGCCCGCTTCACGGCAAGGGCTGAACCCAACCCAACTTTCAATAACCCGGGAGAATGAAATGGACGTCGTGCTGAATCTGCTGTTCACCCATCCCATCGGCCTGTTGAGCCTGTTCACCATCGTTTTCATTATCGGGATGGCGGTCTACCTGGTGTCCCTGTTCAAGCGCAAGATCAACAACCCCGACGACTGACCCGCCACGAGGAGTCCGCCATGTTGCAGCGCACGATCACCATCCTGTGGCCGTCCTTCCTCGTGGCGGGCGTGGCCGATGTCATCTTCACCACGCTGTTCGACCCGCTCGAACTCATGTATCGCGGCGAGGCGTTGATCGAACACCGCGTCGCCGCCTACACCATCGGGTTTTTCGTGTTCTGGCTGATCTGCATCTCGTCGAGCATGTTGACCTGCTATTTCCAGCGCAGCGCCGACGAGATCAACCGCTGCCCCCTGCCTGCGCCCAAGCGGCCCGAGGGGTGCCCCAAGCGCGAGGACGAAAGCGACTGCTGCTAAAAAAATGGCTACTTGACCGACTTGTCCTTCAGCGGATTCTTGTCATAGTAGGGTTTCCCTTCCAGGCATTTCCTGAGCTCGTCGCGCGCCTTGAATCCGGAATGCCACTCGATGTCGCCGATGTTTTTCCCCTCGTATTCGAGGTGAAAATCCAGTCTGTCCTCCATCCCGCCCAGGGCGGCCTCGATGCTCGGCACGGCAAAGGTGATCACCGGTGTCTCGTTGTCCCCGAACAGCTGGTTCAACGCGTGCACGGTGGCCGGCGCATCGCTTCCCTGCTTCAGGGTGACCTTGATCTTGCTGGAACCCGAAGCACGCGGAAACGCTGAATTCTCTGCCAGCGAAGAAAACATCATCAACGCCCCCCGGTAGGCACCGCCGGGGCCCATGATCGACACGAGCATGTCCTCGCGCACGAACAGGGCCGTGCAATATTCGCCCTTCGGCGCGTGTCACTTGCCCTGAAAGAACTGCCAGTAGCCGTCCTTGTACAGCCGCCCGTACTTGGAATTCTGGAAATCCTTCCTGCCCTTTTCCGTTTCCTGTTTGGCATTCAGTTCCTTCTTCGTCGTATCCATCACGCTGGAAAGTACGTCGAACGACGTCCCACTCGCGGCAAGCACACGCCCCTGAAGCAACAGCAGCATCACCAGAACCATCCTTTTCATTCCTGTCTCCCTTTGGTTCAACGAGACGCCGCACGAGCGACGTCCTCACACAGGTTCCGGGTTCGGCCCAAGCCATCGCCCTCGTAGTTCGACCGCACCAGCACATCCTCCACGCGCCACTCACCGCTGCTGTCCTGCCGGGTTTTGAATTCGGCGAAGCACTCCGCGTACCCGCCCATCTCACCGCCAACCACGGCACCCTGGGCGTTGAAGGCGGTGAAACCTGGCTTCTCCCAGTAACGGGTATAGCGCAGGAAACGGCTGTCGCCCGCCTGATTGAATTCCGGATTGCCCATGACCCTGATCACCTCCGCTTCTGGCCGGCCTTTCCACAAGACGATGAGATTGGCCTCGATCGGCGTGAGTTTCTTGCCATCCGGGCGCACCGCTGCGCTGGCGATCGCAGCCCGCTCGGCCTCGCTTTTTTTGATACCCGCCATCAGGCTTTGGCGGGCAGCCTCGATTTCAGGTTGCATCTTCTTGCGCTGCGCTTCCAGCCGTTCGATGGCGGCCGTTTTTTCAGCTTTGGAGAGCCGTTTGCTCCATTTTCCGCTGGGGTCGGGGCGCTCCCCCGCGAAATATTTTTCCCACCACAGGAATTTCCAGGAGAAATCCAGGAACTCCGATGGCAGAACCTGCCCCAGGAGCATCATGTCCGGCGGCAGACCGAGTTTGCCGATGCGTTTGCCGAAGCCATCGAAATCGAAATCCTTGCCACGGATCGCGGCATGCAGGGCCTGGTCGAATTCGATGTGATTGCAGGCGATTGTTCCGGCCTTCGAAAGCATGGGGGCATTCGAGCTTTTCCAGTCGCTGACCGAAAGCGGCTCGGCCTGCAAATCCGCCCGGCGCAGGGTGTAGCTGCCAGCGCCGAGCCTGAACCTGACGGTATCGCCCACCCGGACTTTTTGCGTGTTCTCGGACAGCTTGTGCGTTTTCGCGTCGAGCGAAAACGCATTGGGGCATTCGAATTCGAGCTTCATGTGAACGAACTCGGGCTTGTTCGGGTTTTCGTAGACAGCGGTCACATCGATTTCCATGACTACCGTCGGCCCCGTCAAGCGGTCAGCCGGCGAGCGGTTGGAGATTACGCGCACGTCGGCGAAATAAGCCTCCCGGTCGCCTTCCTCGCCCTGGTAGTGCAGCACGGCGCCGAAGCCGAAGGCCGTGGCCGGCAGCAGCAAAGAAACTGCGGACGCGAGTTTCGCCCAGTCGGTCTTGTTCATGATGTTGCGCGATGCCTCTCAAGATCAGTGGTTGATGAATCCAGTGTTGTCGCACCGCCATGGTCGAAGGTGACGACGACGCTGCCCCGCTTGCGTCCGGTGTCGACGTAGGCGTGGGCCTCGCGTATCCGGGCGAACGGGTAGACGCGATCGATCGCGGGGCGATAGGCGCCCGCGGCGAAAAGCGCCGCCAGGTGTTCCAGGTCCTGCCGCCTTTCACCGGCCATGCCCGTGACCAGCGAAACGTCGCGCGGCAGGGATCGCCCGCACACCTGCAACACGTCCGAGAGACCGTTCGCCAGCAACAGGAGCCGGCCGCGGGGGCGCAGAAGCGGCGCCCACTTGGCCAGCGGCACGCCGCCGACCGTGTCGAACACGAGGTCGTAGCGCTCGCCGTGCGCAAACACGTCAGTCTTCCGGTAGTCGATCACGCGCTCCGCACCGAGCGCTTCCACCCACGCCGCGTTGTCGCCGCTGCATACGGCGGCGACGCGCAGGCCGGAATGGCGCGCCAGCTGAACCGCCGCGCTGCCGACCGCGCCCGACGCGCCCCGGATCAGGATGCGCTCGCCCGGCATCGCCTGGCCGCGCCGCAGGAAATCCAGCGCGGCAGTGCCGCCGAACGACATGGCCGCCGCCTCGATGAAATCCATGCCGTCCGGCATGTGCACGACGCGCCCCGTGGCGGGCAGGCAGCGGTAGTCGGCATGCCCGCCGAGTTCCACGCCGGGAAAGGCAAACACCCGCTCGCCCACCCGGAAATTCTTCGCGGCCTTGCCCACGGCTTCGACGGTACCGGCCAGTTCGGTGCCCAACACGCCGCGCCGGGGCCGCCGCCAGCCGAGCGCCGCACGCGCCAGCCAGAGGGGGATGCCGGGCGGCATGTCCAGCGCGCGGATGCGATGGTCGGCCGAGCTCACCGTGCTGGCGCGCACGCGGATCAGGATTTCGTCGGGCTTGGGAACAGGCTTGGGCAAGCGGACGATGCAGACCCTTTCGGGCGGGCCGTAGCCCAGACAGATGGCGGCGCGCATATTCATACCCGGTTCGCGCTGCGAGTGAGGTCGCGCGCGCTCCAGGAAACCGTGAAACACACGCCTTTTCCGCCGATGCCTTCGCCGACGTCGATGCGCGCGCCGAACTGGCGGGCCGCCGAGGCGACGATGGCCAGGCCCAGCCCGGAACCGGTGGCGCCCAGCTGGCTGCCGCGCCGGAAGCGTTCGAAGATGCGCGCGCGTTCTTCGGCGGGAATGCCCGGGCCGTCGTCGCACACTGAAAGCACGAACGCACCGCCATCGTCGGGATCGATCCGGACGATGACCTGGCCGCCGGGTTCGCCGTAGCGCACGGCATTGCCGACCAGATTGCCGACGATGCTTTCGAGTGCGTGCCCCGCCCCCGCGACGGGCACATGGTCGGGGCCGCGGTAGGCAAGCCGGATCGATTTCGGTTTGGCCTCGCGGGAATACGCCGCCAGGCAATCGCGGGCGATATTCGCGACGTCGACCGGGCCGTCCGGATCGTCGGCCTGGGCTTCCAGGCGCGCCAGAATGAGCAACTGGTTCACCAGCCGATTGGCGCGATCCAGCCCGGCGCTCAAGCCGAGGCCGGCTTGCCGGCGCGCTTCGGGCGTGGCCGCGCGCAGCACCTCGTCGGCCTGCGCGCTGATCACCGCCAGCGGCGTGCGCAATTCGTGTGCCGCATCGGCGAGAAATTCGCGCTCGCGGCGGAGCAGGGCCTCCAGCCGACCCAGCGTGCCGTTGACTTCGTCCACGACGGGTTGCAGCTCTGCCAGCAGGTCGTCCACCTGTACCGGCTTCAGGTCGTCGGGGCTGCGGGACGCCAGTTCGCTGGCCAGCGTGCGCAGGGGTTTCAGGCCGCACTGCATGACGATGAGCACGGGCAGCAGCAGGAGCGGAAAACCCACCAGCAACGGCGTCACGATGCTCGCCGGGCTCAACATCACGTTGTTGAAGTCGGCGCTGCGGCCCGCGTGGCTCTGCATCACGTCGATGCGCAGCGCACGGTCGGCCGTCCATACGCTGTAGATGCGATAAGGTTCGCCCGCGAGCGTCATGTCGTAAAAACCCTCTACCGCGACGCGCCGGGCGCGCCGCTTGGGGATGTGCTCGCTGCCAGTCATCCAGGTATGTCCAGCCTGCCAGATATTGAAGCCCACCGTGCCCTTCGCCGCGTCCGGATCGGACGCAAAGGCTTTCACGACCGTGTCCACGCCGCGCAATGCATCCTGCAAGTCCGCGGGCACAGGATTGACCTCCTCGGCGACCTTGCGCAGGCCCTGGCCGAACAGCGCGAGCTGGCGGTCGAATCCGCCCGATTCCGGCCAGTACATCAAGGCCATGCCCACGCCGTAGATCGCCGCCCAGATCAGGGCCGACGCCAGCATGAGGCCGATCATCTGGATGCGTATCCAGGACAGGGGTTTGCGCGGCGCGGCCATCATCCTGGAAACCTCAGTTGGACGCGCCCGAGTGTGCGGTTTTCGGGTCGTCTGGCAAGGCGCGACGACGCCGCGGGGCCGGCCCCGCAAGGAGGAGCAACGCCGCCAGGCGGCGCGAAAATCGCGCAATCGGGTGCGTAGCGGCCCCACCATACGGGCGAGCCCAATCGGCGGCGCAAACGCCAGCCCCCATGCGGCCCGACGAGGGCTGAGAAGCGGTCAACTGAGGTTTCCAGGATTATTCGCCCAGGCAGTAGCCGACGCCGCGCACGGTCTGGATGATGCCGGCGCCGAGCTTGCGGCGCAGGTTGTGGATATGCCAGTCGAGCGTGCTGAATTCGAGCGGTTCGCCGTAGGGTTGCAGCGCGCTCGCCATGCGGTGTTTGGGCACCACCTCGCCGGCGTTGCGCGCGAGTTCCTCGACGATCTGGAATTCGCGCGGGGACAGCGCGACCGGCGCGCCGTCCAGGCTGATCTCCCGCCGGCCGACATTGATCCGCAGCTTGCCGAATTCCCAGATCGACGACGCCTGCCCTGCCGCGCGCCGGGTGACGGCGCGGATACGCGAGGCCAGCTCTTCGGTCGCCACCGGTTTGATGACGTAGTCGTCCGCCCCGGCGTCCAGGCCGTCGATGCGCGAGGCCACGGCGTCGCGCGCGGTCAGCACGATCACCGGGACATTCCGCTGGTTTCCCCGCCAGTACCGTAGCAGGTCCAGCCCCTGACCGTCCGGCAGGCCCAGGTCCAGCACGACGCAATCGAAGCCTTCCCTTGCCTCGCCGGTGTGCGCGCGCGCATCCCGGATGCTGCGCACCCAGGTGCAGGCATAGCCTTGCGCATTCAGCGACCGCTGCAAGGCGGTACCGAGATCGAGGTCGTCTTCAACGAGCAACAGGTGCATTCCGGTTCACCTCCGACGGCCGGGCACCTTCGACGCGATACGCCTGCACCGCCTCGCGTATGGACTGGACGACCGCTTCGGGCTTCTCCAGCGGAATCACGTGGCCGCTATCGACCCAGATTTGTCTGGCACCGGGGTACAGACGAACGATGTCGCGGCGTTTGGCATTGGCGTCGTCGGCCAGCGCGGATGTCTCGCGCAAGGGCCGTTCCGCGCTCAGCACGAACACCGGCTTGCCCGCCGGCGGCGGCAAGGCGAGCACTGCCTGGCCGGTGGCGTCGAGCGCATCCAGCTCGGCTTTCGCCGCGGCATTGGTGCCCACGCCTATCACGGCGCGCACCCACAGCGGCCAGTTCTCCCGCGCCCCCGCGCCCTTCAACTGCTCGGGATGGGTGGAATCGACCAGCACGAGCGCGGCGACTTCCTCCGGATGTCGCCGCGCGTAGAGCTGCATGTACAGGCCGCCGAGCGAATGCCCCACCAGCACGTAGGGCGGGCGCAGGCCGAGATCGCGCAACAGGGTACGCAGTTCCGCCACGACGCGATCGCCATCGCGCGGGGTATCCGCCGGCGCGCTGTCGCCGATGCCCGGCCGGTTGTAGGCGAAAGCCGTGGTGTCCCTGGCGATCTCGGGGAAGACCTTGGCCCACCCGTCCAGCGTCCCGCCCAGGCCGTTTTCGAATACGACGACAGGCGTGCCTTGCCCCGCCAGCGCGTATTCCACGCGCCGCTCGCCGACGCGCTCCGTCCGCGCGTCGGGCAAGCTGGCGCAGCCTGCGGCCAGGGCCGCGCAACTCAACAATAGCAGCCATCCCCAGCGTTTCGTCCTGCACGATTCCCGTCTATCCATCCGCACACCCCATCGAGTCGTGAAGTTTTAGCAAAGGCAGGCGCTCGATACGCATCGCAGGGCCCGGGCTCGCTTGCGCAACCGATTCGGCCAAGCCCTTCCTGACAGCATTGCCGCGCGAGTCCGTCGCATCCCCCCTGATTGAGCAACCGTCCGTGCAGCCAGCCATCGTCAGTGCCAGCAGAGCGTATACCGGAGCGAGCCGCGCCGCTGCATTCCCTGGCCGCTGCAATGGATTCGCCGCCGCGCGCCGCCAGGCCAGCGCCCCTAGCAGCCCCAAACCTGCCGCAAACAGCGCATACGTTTCTGGTTCAGGCACGGGCGTCGACGTGGAATAGGCGAGATTGTCCACGATGAAGCCATCCGATGCCCGGACGAAGCGGATTTCGTCCACCATGCCCGCATAGCCGGACGGCAGCCAATACAGCGAGGCAGGCTGGGTATCGGCATCGACGGCGACCGTATGCACCACCGTCCCCTGGTACAGCAGGTCGAAACCGCCCACGCTGCCATCACCGCCCCAGTAGGTGTAGTCAAGGCCTTCGAACACCACAGACGCCGCGTCGAACGTCAGACTCCCGCCCCACCCATGGAAAAGATTATCGCCCAGCGCCCAGGGATAGTGCGTCCGCAGACTCCCCACCCCCTCCCAGCCCGAGATGCCGCCGTATCCATCCGACAGCCCCCAGGGCGCGTGAACGTCCTCGAAATCCACCACGACCCGCGCGGCCATGGGTAGTGTGCTGACTTGTGTGCAAAAGCGCCCGGGGTTGGAAGGGGGCGGGTG
>DYFW01000295.1 GCA_020725005.1 Thiobacillus denitrificans | reverse complement strand
GTCGAGGCCCGCCTTGCTTCCGTTTGAACTCCTGATCGGCCTGCGCTACACCCACGCCAAGCGCCGCAATCATTTCATTTCCTTCATCTCCATCGTGTCGATGGGCGGCATCGCCCTCGGCGTGATGGCGCTGATCGTGGTGCTGTCGGTCATGAACGGTTTCCAGGAGGAACTGCGCGCGCGCATCCTTGGCGTTGCCGCGCATCTGGAGATCAGCGGTCCCGGCGAGCGCATTGCCGATTGGCGCGCCGTGCTGGCGCACGCGAAGCAGCACCGGGACGTGGTCGCCGGTGCGCCTTTCATCAATTCGCAGGGCATGCTCGCCAACGGCGAATTCGTGCGCGGCGCCATCATCCGCGGTGTGGATCCGGCCCTGGAAAACCGCGTCGCCGATTTTGCCGCCCACATGAAATCCGGCCGCCTCGAGGATCTGCGCGCGGGCGATTTCGGCATTCTGCTTGGCGCCGAACTGGCGCGTGCCCTCAATGTGGCGCCAGGCGACAAGGTCGTGCTGCTGAGTCCCCAGGGCAATATCACGCCGGCCGGCGTGATGCCGCGCGTCAAGCAATTTACCGTCGCCGGCATCTTCGAGGCGGGCATGTTCGAGTACGATTCCGGCCTCGCGCTGATTCATCTGCAGGATGCGCAGAAGCTGCTGCGCCTGGGCGATGACGTGTCGGGCGTCCGGCTCAAGTTGCGCGACCTCTTCCGCGCGCCTGTCGTTACCCGCGACCTTTCGCAGAGTCTGGTTGGCGATTACTACCTGATCGACTGGACGCAGAGCCATGCCAATTTCTTCCGCGCGGTGGCGATCGAGAAGCGCATGATGTTCCTGATCCTGATGCTGATCGTCGCGGTCGCGGCGTTCAACATCGTGTCGACCCTGGTGATGGCGGTGACCGACAAGCAATCGGACATTGCCATCCTGCGCACGCTCGGCGCGCGGCCGGCTTCGATCATGAAGATCTTCATCGTGCAGGGGGCCTTCATCGGCGTGTTCGGCACCGTGCTCGGCATCGTTGGCGGGGTGGCGCTCGCCCTCAACCTGGAGACCGTGGTGCCCTTCATCGAGCGCCTTGCGGGCATGGATCTGTTTCCCGCCGACGTGTATTACATCAACGAGCTGCCGTCCAAGCTCGACTGGGGCGAGGTGGGCCTGATCGCCGGCATTTCCTTCCTGATCAGCCTGGTGGCTACGCTGTATCCGAGCTGGCGCGCCTCGCGCATCAATCCGGCGGAGGCGCTGCGCTATGAGTGAGATCGTGCTGCGCTGCGAAGGGCTGGGCAAGACCTTCCGCCAGGGGCGGGTCGATGTGCCGGTGCTTGCGCATGTCGACCTCGCGATCCACGCCGGCGAGTCGCTCGCCATCGTCGGGGCGTCGGGCTCGGGCAAGAGCACGTTGCTGCACCTGCTGGGCGGGCTGGATACGCCGACGCGCGGCAGGGTTGAATTGCTCGGCCAGAATCCCTTCGGGATTTCCGAGGCGGCGCGCTGCGATCTGCGCAACCGCGCGCTCGGTTTCGTCTACCAGTTCCATCACCTGTTGCCCGAGTTCACCGCGCAGGAAAACGCCGCCATGCCCTTCATCATCCGGCGCATGGCGCGCAGCGAGGCGCTGGCCCGGGCCGC
>DYFW01000294.1 GCA_020725005.1 Thiobacillus denitrificans | reverse complement strand
TCGACTTTCGCATGCGCGCCGCCGGCTATCGCGGCCCGAGCGTTTTCACCCCGGCAGCCGTCAAACGCATCGCCAGTGCCTCCGCGGGCCTGACCCGGCGCATCAACATCCTGGCGGACAAGGCTTTGCTCGCCTCGTTCGCCCGCGCTACGCACCAGGTCGGCCCCGGGGAAACCGACGCCGCGATCCGGGATTCCGAGTTTTCCGCCTTGCCGGCCCGCCAGACGGCTCGCTTCGGGACGGCCGGACCGCTCTGGGCGGCGGGAGGCGCCCTGGGCGCGTTCGCCCTGGTCGCCCTCTGGCCTTTCCTGGCCGGCCCCGCCGGGCCGACAACGTCCGCACCCGCGCAGGCAGCCGTCGCCCCGGCCGCCCCAATCGGCTCTCCCGGCGCCGAAACCGCCAGCACCACCCCGCTGCTGGACAAACTGCTGGCCGAAAGCAGGCCCTGGCTCGATACGGTCGCCGACGACCGCTGGTTCGTACAGCTCCTGACCGCGATCGACGTCGACCGTCCGGAACAGGTCGAATCCTTCCTGAACCAGGTGCGCCATGCCGGCCTGGAAATGGCCGGGATACGGGTCTATCGCCTCGGCAACGGCGACCGCTACGGCGTGATTTTCGGGGATTACGCCGAGCGCAAGGACGCCGTTGTCGCCATGAACGCCTTGCCGGCGGAACTCAAGCGTTTTCGTCCCTATCCGCGCCAGACCATACACCTCAAGCGGGAGGGCGCCCGTGCGCGCAGGGGCTGAATTTCGGATGCCATTCGGTCAATGTTTCCTCGCATGATATGATGAACGGAACCTTCTTCCATTCCGGCCGGGCACAGGTCATGAAACCATATTTCCTGATAGCGGCGCTCGCCGTGGCGGTGTCGGCTTGCAGCAACAAACCCATCCAGCCGCCGGGCGACGACCGTCTGCGCGCCGAGAAAGTCGGCGCCGGCGGGACGGCGCCGATCCCTCCCCCCGTCCGGCAAAGCGCGGCTCTGCCCAAGCCGAAACCGCTGGCCCGCACCGAGACCTATAGCGTGGTGGTCAGCAATGTGCGGGCGCAGGAATTGCTTTTCGCCCTCGCGCGCGACGCGAAACTGAACGTGGATATCCACCCCGGCATCGAGGGCACGGTCACCCTGAACGCCATCGACCAGACCCTCCAGCAGTTGCTGGACCGCATCGCCAAACAGGTGGACATCCGCTGGGAACTGGACGGCCCGAATCTGGCCGTGATGCCGGACACACCCTTCCTGCGCACCTACAAGGTCGATTATGTCAACATGTCGCGCGAAACCACGGGTGCGGTCACCGTGGTCACCCAGATCGCCTCGACGGGCGCCGGCGCCGCAACCACGGGCGGCGCCACGGCCGGCCTGGGCGGCAACAATTCGCTGACGAAGATCGAGAACCGCGCGCAAAACCGCTTCTGGGAGACCCTGGAAAGGAACATCAAGGACATCCTGCGGGAAACCGACAAGATACTGCCGGAAGGGTCGAGCGAAACGGTGGTCGAGCGCCAGGACGAGCAGGCCACCACCGGCACCGGCGTACCCCCGCCGGCTGCCGGGGGGCGCAGCGCGGCGGCGCCGGCCAATCTGGCCGCCAGCCCGAATCCGGCCGTCCTGCAGCAAAGCGG
>DYFW01000293.1 GCA_020725005.1 Thiobacillus denitrificans | reverse complement strand
GGCCGAGCGCGGCGAGGCTCGCCGCGAGGTTCACCGCCGTCGTGGTCTTGCCGACGCCGCCTTTCTGGTTCGCGATCGCGAGGACTTTCATGCGTTTCCCCCACGGCGGCCGGTGGCGATTCGCCTTGCCGTCGATCCCCCCGCGCGGGGCCCCTCGCCGGGCACTTCACGCCCTCCGCCCTTCTGCTTGGCTATGGCCAGGATTCTCATGGAACAAGCTCCAGTACGATCAAATGACGGTTCGCATCCAGCCCCGGCACGTCCAGCGCGTGGTCAGCGCTCACTTTCACGCCAGCGGGTAGAACGGCGATCTCTTCGTGGGGATAACGGCCTTTCATCGCCAGCCAGTGCCCGCCCGGTTTCAGCAGGTGGCGGGTCAGGGCGACGAATTCCCTGAGGTCGGAAAACGCCCGCGAGGTAATCTCGTCGAAGCCGGTGCCGGGTGGGTAATCCTCGACCCGGCCCGTGACCACATCCAGGTTGGCGAGCCCCAGTTCGGCTTTCGCCTGCAGCAGGAAGGCGGTCTTCTTGGCGATGCTGTCGATCAGCGTCACCCGCAGGTCGGGCCGCGCGATCGCCAGCGGGATGCCCGGCAGGCCGCCGCCGCTGCCCACATCCAGCACCGTCGTCCCCCGGAAATGCGGCACCGCCGCCAGCGAATCGAGCAGGTGGTGGCTCACCATGCGCTCGGCGTCGCGCACCGCGGTGAGGTTGTATACGCGGTTCCATTTGTCGAGCAGCGCGAGGTAGGCCAGGAGCGTCCGCTCGGCGCCGTCCGGCAAGGCGAGGCCCAGGGCGGCAACCCCTGCCGCAAGTTGCGTGGCGACGGTCATGCGCTCTGTTTTTCCGGTTCGGCCTTGAACCCGCGCTTGGCGTAGATCATCAGCACCGAAATCGCGGCCGGGGTGACGCCCTGCAGGCGCGCGGCCTGGCCGAGCGTTTCGGGGCGCGCCTGCTGCAGACGCTGGCGCACCTCCATCGACAGCGCGGTCAGCTGCGTGTAGTCGAGATCGGCCGGCAGCTGCAGGCTTTCCTGCGCGCGGTGTTTCTCGACTTCCTCGTTCTGGCGGTCGATGTAGCCCTGGTATTTGGCGGCGATCTCGACCTGCTCGGCGACGCGGGCATCACTCACCCCTGCCCCG
The DNA here is from genome assembly GCA_020725005.1 of Thiobacillus denitrificans. Taxonomy (GTDB): domain Bacteria; phylum Pseudomonadota; class Gammaproteobacteria; order Burkholderiales; family Thiobacillaceae; genus Thiobacillus; species Thiobacillus denitrificans_G. Next base: position 516 of record DYFW01000293.1, on the reverse strand, counting down.
CCGCCCGGCAGCGCGAGCACTCGCGCATAGTCGAGGCCGGGGCGGCGCAGGAGGTCGAACAGGCTGTATTCGCGCTCGATCGGCTGGCCGACGAGGCGCGTGGCTTGCTCGGCCGGCAGGATCGCCGGATTGACCCAGGTCGCTTTCAGGCGCTCGGTCTCGCGTGCCACGGCGTCGCGCTTGCGGCAGAAGCTGTCCCAGCGCGCGTCGTCGACGACGCCGAGCCGGCGACCGATGTCGGTGAGCCGCATGTCGGCATTGTCCTCGCGCAGCTGCAGGCGGTATTCGGCGCGGCTGGTGAACATGCGGTAGGGTTCGGAGACGCCCCGGGTGATGAGATCGTCGACCAGCACGCCCAGATAGGCTTCGTGGCGGCCCGGGCGCCAGGCGTCCTTGCCCTGCACCTGCAGGCCCGCGTTGATGCCGGCCAGCAGGCCTTGCGCCGCCGCCTCCTCGTAGCCGGTGGTGCCGTTGATCTGGCCGGCGAAGAAGAGGCCGGCGATGGCCCGGGTCTCC
>DYFW01000292.1 GCA_020725005.1 Thiobacillus denitrificans | reverse complement strand
CGCTGTCGCGTGGCTTCGTCGTCGCGCGCAGCAAGGCGACCGCATCCACCGGGACTGGGTCCAGTGCCTGGCGGAAGAGTTGGGGGTGGGGCTGTGACGTTCGCGCACGAGCACGTAGGCGAACCGCGCCCGTTCGAGCTGGTCTGCCGCGCGGACGATCCAGAGTGGCACCGTGAACGCGCCACCGGGATCGGAGCGAGCGAGGCTGCCGCGCTCATCGGGCTCAGCCCGTGGAAGTCGTTGGTGCAACTCTACGCCGAGAAGACAGGGGCGATTCATCCGCCAGACCTCACCGGCAACGATGCTGTATTCTGGGGCACTCGGCTGGAGTCCGTGGTGCGCGACGTGTTCGCAGAGCGCACCGGGCGCTTTCTGGACAAGGGCGGAGTGATGCTCCGTTCGACGCGATACCCGTGGGCGCTGGCCACGCTCGACGCATGGTGTAGCGACCGCGAGCTTGGGCCGTATTGGCCGCTGGAGATCAAGACTACCAACGCCGCGCGCGGGGAGGACTGGGTCGATGGGCCGCCGCCGACCTACCTCGCCCAGGTTCACTGGCAGATGATCGTGACCGGGTGCGACCGCGCCACGATCGCGTGCCTCATCGGCGGGCAGCAGTTCGTGTGGGCGGACGTGGAGCGGGACGAGATCCTGACGCGCAAGCTCATCCACGCTGGCGAGGAGTTCTGGCAGCGCGTGCGCGCCGGTACGCCTCCGCCGCCAGATGGCAGCGCAGCGACGCGCGCGGCACTCGGCGCGCTCTACCCGCAGGACAGCGGCGAAACCCTCGTGCTTCCCGCCGCGCTCGCGGATGCCGTCGCCACAATCGACGAAGTGCGGGCACAGGCGAAGGCGCTCGACGCTCGCAAGATTCGAGCGGAAAACGAGCTGAAGGTGGCGCTCGGCGCTGCCACTGAAGGCGTGCTCCCGGACGGGACGAAGGTCCGGTGGAAGCGCCAAACACGCAAGGGCTATCAGGTCGCGGAATCAAGCACCCGTGTCCTGACCATCAGCAAACCGAAACGATAAAAGGAACAAGACCAATGGCACAAGTACAGACCGATTCGACCGGACAAATCGTGAAGCGTGGCGGCGGCAACGGGCGCGGCCCGAAGTCTCTCGCTCAACTCGTGCAACAGCTGACGCCGGAGATTGCGCGCGCGCTGCCACGCCACGTCAACCCCGATCGCATGGCGCGCGTGGTGACGACGGCGCTACGCACTGTCCCCGACTTGGCGCACTGCACCCCGGCAAGCTTCATGGGCTGCGTGATCCAGTGTGCGCAGCTCGGGCTGGAGCCCTGCACTCCGCTCGGGCACGCCTACCTGATTCCGTTCAAGAATCGGAAGCGCGGCGTCACCGAAGCGACGCTAATCATCGGGTACCGCGGAATGATCGAACTGGCGCGGCGCTCCGGCATGGTGTCGAACGTCTACGCCTACGCGGTGCGCGAGGGTGACGAGTTCCGGTTTCAGCTCGGCACCAAGCGCATGATCCACCACATCCCCAGCGACTCCGACAGCCGCGAGTCGGCACCGATCACGCACGTCTACGCGGTCGCCGCGGTGAAGGGCGGGGAGCCGGAGTTTCAGGTGCTCACCCGTGCCCAGGTCGAAGCACGCCGCAAGCGGTCGCGCGCCGCGAACGCCGGCCCCTGGGTGACCGACTACG
>DYFW01000291.1 GCA_020725005.1 Thiobacillus denitrificans | reverse complement strand
CACGCCGGTGTAGATGAGGAACCAGCGCGCGCGCAGGGATTCGACGATATCGAGACGGGCGGTGAGCCAGAGTTGTTTCATGATTTTTTGGTCCTGACCTTGCTGACGACGTGTTCGCACATGGTGGGGAAATCGACCGAGCCGCCGACCGGATAGGCGACGGCACCGAAGTTGTAGCCCATCGGCGAGAACTTGGCGGCGTACTGGGCGGTGCGGGCGTCGAGCCAGCGCATTTCGTTGCCGCGCACGTTGGAGTCGGCGACCCAGATCTTCGTGGCCGGGTCGCGCACCCACGGGAACTTCTCGGCCTTGTCGTTGATGCACAGCGCGATGCAGCCCGGGTCGTCGAACTTGAAGACGGTGTTCTTCGGACCGCCGCGCATCTGGCCGGCGAAGCGGCGATCCGAGATCGCCATGTTGCAGATGATGCAGGTGTCGCGGTCCCACTTGATCGGCTGCATGCCCTCCGGCCAGCCTTCGTCCTTGGCGCAGCCGCCCAGTGTCGAGAGCGCTGCCGCCAGCGGCGTCACGGCGATGCCGTGCGCGGCGGCGGCTAGAAAGCCGCGTCGATCCATCTACTGCCCAGCCTCGTGGAGTGCCAGATCGCCGATCAGCGCGATGTAGCGCGAGAGCATGCCCATGAAGCGCAGGCGATCCGGCCCGGCGACTTCGCCGGTCCACACCAGGCCGTCCGCATCGGCGGTGAAGTTCCAGGTGGCGAGGGTCTTGGCGAGGGCGGCATCGACGCGCCGCGACACGAGGCGGCAGGTGTAGCGGCCGGACAGCGAGATATCGTCGGCGACCTTGTCGTCGAGCACCACCTTGCCGAGGTCCATCTCGATCACGCGGTTCACCAGCGCGGCGACTTCGTCGATGCGGTGACTCGAAATGATCATCGTGGCGCTCTGCTGCCGTTCGGCGAGCAGGTCGAAGAAGATCTTGCGCGCTTCGGGATCGAGGTTGGCGGCCGGTTCGTCCATGATCAGCAGCTTCGCATCGCGGCCGAGGGCGATGGCGATCAGCAGCTTCTGCTTCATGCCGCCGGACAGGCGGATGAAGGGCCGCGAGCGGATGTCGGTGACATCGAGGCCGAGGCGGGCGGCGATGGCGTCGATCTGCTGCGGGTCGGCACCGGACAGCGAGGCCGAGAACTCGATCAGCTGGCCGACCGGCATTTTCAGCGGGGGCGGCAGCTGCGGCACGAAGCCGATGCTGCCGAGCACCGCCGTGCGCTCCTTGCGCGGCGAACGGCCATCGATCGTCACCGTGCCTTCATGCGTGTATTCGCCCAGCAGGCAGCGGATCAGGGTGGTCTTGCCGGCGCCGTTGGAGCCGATCAGGGCGATGCGTTCGCCGAGCGGAATGTCGAGGTCGATGCCGTCGAGCACGCGCGCACGCCGAAAGCTTTTCGAGAGGTTTTCGCAATGGATCATGATGCGGATTTTACAGGCAGGAGGATCGGCGGCCTTGATCCTCCTTAACGTGCCTACATGAGTTTCGAGAGGCCCTTGACGTCGAACTTCAGCGAGCCGGTCGGGCAGGTATCGACGCACAGGCCACAGCGCGTGCAGTCGGGACCGATGGGCACTTCGGTATCGACGGCGCGGCCCTTGATGACGGTGTCGAGCACGTGCGGCACGAGACAGACCTTGCGGCAGTCCCCTTCGTGGAAACAGCCTTCCACC
>DYFW01000290.1 GCA_020725005.1 Thiobacillus denitrificans | reverse complement strand
CAACTGCCGTCGCCGCGCGGGGTCGCCCTCGCGATCATGGAGCTCTCGCGCCGCGACAGCGCGACGCTGGGCGAAATCGCACGGGTGGTGCAGACCGACCCCGCGCTGTCGAGCCGGCTCATCAAGCTCGCCAACGCGGCCACGCTGATTTCGCGCCCGGTCGTCTCGGTGCAGGAGGCGGTGGTGCGCCAGGGCATGAACACCGTGCGCCAGCTCGCCCTCGGTTTCTCGCTGATCGACCAGTACCGCAGCGGCGCCTGCCAGGCCTTCGACTACCAGCGTTACTGGTCGCACTCGCTGCTGATGGCGCTGACCATGCAGGCGCTCGGTGGCCGCGTTCACGTCGCGGCGCAGGACGAGCTGTTCGTGCTGGGTCTCTTGGCGCAGGTCGGCAAGCTGGCGCTGGCAACCCTCTACCCCAAGGACTACAGCGAAATCCTGCTGACCTACCACACCTGTCCCGACACTTCGCTAATCGAACACGAGCGCGGCCGGCTCGCCACCGATCACATCGAGCTCGGAGTCGCGATGATGACGGACTGGGGCATTCCACGCGTCTTCACCGTGCCGCTGACCCACTACGAGAATCCGGATGACCTGGGCCCGCCGTGCGACTCGCGCAGCACCAGCCTGATGCTGATGCTGCGCCTGGCGCACCGGCTGGCCGACCTCGGACTCGCCGAGGCCAATGCCCGCCCCGCGCTGGCCAGGGATTGGATAGAAAAGGCCATCGGCCTCGACCTGAAAGCGGAAGACGCCGGCACCTTCATCGACGCGGTGATCGCGAGCTGGCAGGAATGGGGCAAGCTGCTCAACATCCCGGCCGTCGCGCTGCCTACCCTCCAGGAAATCTGTCACGGCCAGATCCTCGCGGAAGACGACGACGCCGAAGAACATATCGCGCTGCGCATCATCGTCGCCGACGCCGATGCGTCTGCGCGCCGTCGCCTCATGACGATGCTGTCGGAGGACGGCAGGCATTTCGTCTATCCGGCGGAAAACGGCAACAGCGCATTGGCACTCGCGATGGAAGTGCTGCCGCATGTCATCATCGCCCACGACGATCTGCCGCTGCTCGACGGACTGGAGTTGTGTCAGGCCCTGCGCGCGACCGAGGAAGGCCGTCGCATGCACCTCCTGCTGACCGCGGACGACGACCACGAAGATCAGCTGACGCGCGCCTACGAGGCCGGCGCCGATGGCTTCCTGCCACGCACCATCACCGCCAACGGCCTGCACACGCGCCTGCAGGTCGCGCAGCGCCAGGTCCGACTGCGCGGCGACTGGGAAAAGGACCGCGCCCAACTGCGCCAAATCGCCGCCGAACTCGCGGTGGCCAACCGCCGGCTGGCTACCGTCGCCCTCACCGACCCGCTCACCGGCCTGCCCAACCGGCGTTCGGCGATCGATCAGCTGGAGCAGGCCTGGAGCGCGGCGTCGCGCGCCGGCACGCCGCTGTCGGTCATGTTGGTCGACCTCGACCACTTCAAGGCGATCAACGACACCTACGGCCATGCCGTCGGCGACATGGTGCTGCGCGAAGCGGCGACGGCCATGCGTACCGCCGCGCGGCGCGAGGACAGCGTATGTCGTTTCGGCGGCGAGGAATTCCTCGTCATCTGCCCCAATACCGACCTCGCGTCTGCACTCCTTTCCGCCGAGCGCCTGCGCAAGGTCCTCGCCACCCAGC
>DYFW01000289.1 GCA_020725005.1 Thiobacillus denitrificans | reverse complement strand
CGGCCTGGTGGCCCATTTCACCTCGCAGGCGCTCACCAACGCCGAGGCCGCGCTGCATACCCGCGCGGCCAGCGCGGCGCGTGCACTCGCCGATGCCTTGCCGCACGCGATGGCGCAAAACGATTACGCGCGCATGCAGCGGCTGCTCGACGCCAAGATGGCGAATCATCGGCTCGCGCTGGCAGTCATCCGCGACGCGCAAGGAGAAGCCGTGATGCGCCGCGGCAGCGACCACAGCGGCCGGGCCTACCGCCAGTACGCCGCCATCCGCGCGCCCGGCGGCACGCCGGAGGCGCCGCTCGGCCAGGTCGAGGTGGCGGTCGCGCCCGACCAGGTCGCCCCCTACAAACGCGAGACGCTGCTGAACGCCGCGTTGCTGATGCTTGCCGCGATGACGCTGACCACGGTGCTCGCGTGGCGGCTGTCCAACCGCCTGGCGGGACAGCTGCGCCACGTCGGCCAGGTGGTGGAAAGGCTCGCCGACGAGGATCTCGGCGTGCGTGCGCACCTGCCGCCGGAAGGCGAGCTCGGCGCGCTCGCCGCCGGCATCAACCACATGGCCGAAACCCTGCAGAGGCATCACAACGAACTCGAGGCGCGCGTGCGCGCCGCGACCGCCGACCTTGCCGCGAAAATGGATATGGCCGAGCGCGCCAATTCCGCCAAGTCGCGCTTCTTCGCCGCCGCCAGCCACGATCTGCGCCAGCCGCTGCATGCGCTGTCGCTGTTCGTCGCCGCACTGAAGGCGCGCAACCAGCAGCCGGAAACGCAAACCCTGATCGACAACATCGAGGCCTCGACCGCGGCGATGGAACTGCTGTTCAACGCCCTGCTCGACATTTCGCGGCTGGACGCCGGCACCATCGAGGCGCATCCCACGCATTTCCCGCTGCAGAAGCTGCTGAACGACCTCGAACACCAGTTCAAGGCGCTCGCCGAGGAAAAAGGCCTGCGGCTGCGCTTCCGCCCGTGCGATGCCACGCTCTACAGCGATCCGCTGCTGATCGAGCGCATCCTCGCCAACCTCATCGCCAACGCCATCCGCTACACCGACGACGGCGGCGTGCTGGTCGGCTGCCGGCCGCGTGGCCGCCTGCTGCGCATCAGCGTCGTCGACACCGGTCGCGGCATCCCGCCCGACCAGCAGGAGGCCGTGTTCCACGAATTCGTGCAGCTGCACAACCCGGCCCGCGACCGCAGCAAGGGGCTCGGCCTCGGGCTCGCCATCGTGTCGCGCCTCGGCCGGCTGCTCGGCCACCGCGTCGACCTGCGCTCGCGCCCCGACCACGGCTCGGTGTTCAGCATCGATATCCCGCTCGGCAACGCCGCCCTGATCGCCCCGCCCGCCCCGCCCACGCCGCCCGCCCGCCTGCCGGACGATGCGCTGGTGCTGCTGGTCGACGACGAATCGGCGATCCTGCGCGGCATGGCCGAACTGTTCGATCACTGGGGCATCGACCTCGTCACCGCCCACAGCGCCGACGAGGCCGAGCACTGGCTCGCCAGCCTCGACCGCGTGCCCGACGTCGTCGTCTCCGACTATCGGCTGCCCGACGACACCGACGGCATCGAAGTCATCCAGCGTCTGCGGCAGAAATTCGGCCGTGACGTGCCCGCCATCCTGATCACCGGCGACACCGCGCCCGACACCATCCTGCGCATCACCCAGGCCGGCATCCTCATGCTGCACAAGCCGCTGC
>DYFW01000058.1:3562-19072 GCA_020725005.1 Thiobacillus denitrificans | reverse complement strand
CCATGAACACAACGTCCGCGCGTCCTGAGTTCCAGCGCTGGCAGTTCGCCTTCACCGCGCACCTGCGCGACCCGCAGGCGCACCCGCGACCCGCCGGCGTCGAGGCGCGGCGCATGAAGGTCTACGCCGAGCTGCTCTACAACAATGTCGAAGGTTTTCTGCTGAGCTGCTTTCCGGTATTGCGGCAGGTGCTGGGCACGCGCCGGTGGAACAAGCTGGTGCGCGCCTTTTTCGCCACGCACCGCAGCCGCACGCCCTACTTCCGGCAAATTCCTGATGAATTCATCCAGTTCCTGCAAAACGAGTGGGTGGCGGACGACGCCTATCCGCCTTTCACGCTGGCGCTGGCGCATTACGAATGGATCGAACTGGTGCTGTCGGTGTCGACGCGCAGCGTCGGCCGCGCCGTGAATGCCGCGGGCGACCTGCTCGACGGCGTGCCGGTGGCCAATCCCGTGCTCGCCAACCTGCGCTACGACTGGCCGGTGCACCGCATCGCGCCGCGCCGCAAGGTGGCGCGGGCGGAAACGTTCCTCCTGGTCTATCGCGACGCCGGCGACGCGGTGCAGTTCGTCGAGATCAACGCCTTCACCGCGCGCCTGATCGCGCTACTGGAACCCGCCACGCTGACCGGCCGCGCGGCGCTGGAAACGGTCGCGGCGGAAAGCGCGCATCCGAACCCTGCGCTCGTTCTGGAAGCCGGCGCCGCGCTGCTCGCCGACCTGCGCGCGCGCGGCGCGCTGCTCGGCACCGCTGCCTAGTGCTGATGGTGCTGCATGCCGCCCGGCATGCGCGCCTCGGCCTTCACCTCGACGGTCTGCCGCTTGCCGCCTGACTCGATCGTCAGCGTGAGCGGAATCACCTCGCCCGCCGCGATCGGGCGGGCGAGATTCATAAGCATGATGTGATAGCCGCCCGGTTCGAGCGACACCGTCTTGCCGCGCGGCAGGTCGATCGCCCGCACCTCGCGCATGCGCATCACCTCGCCGTCCATTTTCATTTCGTGCATTTCCACGCGCGGCACCGCGGGGCTGGATGCGCCAATCAACTTCGCATCGGCGTCGGCGGTGAGCTTCATGTAGGCGCCGCTCACCTTCTGCCCCGGCATGGTGGCGCGCGCCCAGGCGTCGGCGACGCTGACGTTGACGGCCCACGCCGACGGCGCGATGAGGACAGTGACAAGGGAAAACATCCACGCATTCAGTTTCATCTTGGCTCCAATCGATTCTCACAAGCGCACTGCGCTGACAGTGCCGCGTTTGACCACCTGCAACGATAGACGATCATGTCGCCGACGGGGTGCGGCATATCGCCGCAGCGCTTGTACAGCAAGGCTTGCGGCAATTTGCCACATTCCCGCGCAGTTTCGGGTTGCCTAGACTTGCGCGGGTTTGCAGCCCCGAGAACAAAACAACATGAAGGACAGCTTGCCCTGCGCCCGTACCCCGCTCGCCCTCGCCATTTTCCTTGCCCTGTCGTCCGGCGCCATCGCACAATCCCCCCTCCCCACGCCGCTCGAAACCGTGGTCGTCACCAGCACGCCGGCGCCGTCGGAAGCCGCCTTTCCCGGCGCCGCACTTGATGCGACGGACCTGGCCCACCTGCGCGCCGCCACCTCCGACACCGCGAGCCTGCTGCGCGACCTGCCCGGGATGAGCCTCTACGGCGCCGGCGGTGTGTCCAGCCTGCCGTCGATCCGCGGCCTCGCTGACGACCGTCTGCGCATCAAGGTCGACGGCATGGACCTGATTGCCGCCTGCCCCAATCACATGAATTCGCCGCTGTCGTACATCGACCCGACCGCGGTTGCGACAGCGACGGTATACGCCGGCATCAGCCCGGTGAGCGTCGGCGGCGACAGCATCGGCGGCAGCATCCTTGTCGAATCGGCCGCGCCGGCGTTCGCGCAGCCGGGCCAGGGCACCCTCACGCAGGGTGAAGTCGGCGCCTTCTACCGCAGCAACGGCAACGCCTACGGCGCCAACCTCGCCGCAACCGCCGCCAGCGACACGCTCCACTTCAGCTACACCGGCGCGTACACGCAGGCCGGCAACTACCAGGCCGGCGACAACTTCAAGGATTACACCTTCACCGGCCGCACCGGGCACACCCTGCCGCTCGACGAAGTCGGCTCGACCGCTTACGCGGCGATCAACCAGGCGATCAAATTCGCGTGGAAGCACGACGACGACCTGTTCGAGTTCCGCTACGGCCGCCAGCACATTCCCTACGAGGCCTACCCCAACCAGCGCATGGACATGACGGACAATGTCAGCGACCAGTTCAATGCAGCCTGGACCGGCATGCGCGACTGGGGCACGCTGAAGGCGCGCGCCTGGTACGAGCACACCCGGCACGAAATGGATTTCGGCGACGACAAGCGCTACTGGTACGGCAGCGCCTCGGGGGGAGCCTCGTCCCTCAATGGAAACCCCTGCCCGGCACCGAGCGCCAGCTGCGCCGCCGGCATGCCCATGTATACCGACGGCAAGAACACCGGCCTCAATCTGCACGCCGAGGTGCCGCTGGCCAACCAAGATACCGTGCGCGTGGGCGGCGAGATCCAGACCTACCGTCTCGACGACTGGTGGCCCCCATCCGGCGCCGGCATGTGGCCCAATGCCTTCCTCAACATCAACGACGGCCAGCGCGACCGCTACGCCGTGTTCGGCGAATGGGAAGGCCGTCTCAACCCGCAATGGACGAGTCTCGTCGGCGTCCGCCACGAGACAGTCAAGAGCGATGCGGGGCCGGTCCACGGCTACAACCTGAATACCTTCCCCACCAGCGGCACGGGCGGCGCCGGCAACCAGACCACGGACGCCGTCGCCTTCAACACCGCCGAGCGCAGCAGAACCGACCACAACTGGGACCTCACCGCGCTGGCACGCTACGAGCCGGCGGACACGCACAGCTACGAAATCGGCGTGGCGCAAAAGACCCGCTCGCCCAACCTGTACGAGCGCTACACTTGGTCGACCTGGCAGATGGCGGCGCTGATGAACAACTTCGTCGGCGACGGCAACGGCTACGTTGGCAACCCGAACCTGAAGCCTGAAGTCGCGCGCACCATCAGCATCACCGCCGACTGGCACGACGCCGGCAAGGTGCAATGGGGGGTGAAGTTCACGCCCTATTACACCCACGTGAGGGACCACATCGACGCCGTGCGCCTGCCGGGCCAAACCGGCACCACTAGCTTCGTGCTGCTGCGCTACGCCAACCAGTCCGCCCGCCTCTACGGCGCCGATCTCTCCGGCCATGCGCGGGTCGCGCACGGCACGGCCTGGGGCGATTTCACCGCCCGCGGCACGCTGAGCTACACGCGCGGCGAAAACCGCGACACCGGCGACAAGCTCTACAACATCATGCCACTCAACGCCAAGCTCGGCCTCACCCATACCTACGGTCGCTGGCGCAACGCCGTCGAGGGAGAACTCGTCGCTCGCAAGGACAATGTTTCCGCGGTGCGCAACGAAACGGAAACGCCGGGCTACGGCCTCGTCCACCTGCGCGCGCGCTACGAGGAAAAGCGCTACAGCGTAGATTTCGGCGTCGAGAACCTGTTCGACCGCTTCTACTCGCTCCCCCTGGGCGGCGCCTACGTCGGCCAGGGCACAACCATGACCAACCCGGCGCTGCCGAACTATCCGCAATGGGGCACGCCCGTACCCGGCCCGGGCCGCTCGTTCTACGCCGGCGTCAACGTCAGGCTCTAGGCAAAAAAATCCCGCCAGACGGCGGGAGAGGAGAGGGTCACGCGAAGACGCGCATTCCCACTCTAGGCAAGCCGCGCGCCGCGCACAATGGGACAAATTGTCGCAGGCCTCGGCGCCCGTAGGCCCCGGCATTACAATGCCGCGATGCCGCCGGCCCCCGATTCCACACTCTTTGCCACCCTGCCCGCGCGCGCCCTGCTGGGCCGGCTGCTGGCCGTCCGGGTGTCGCTGATCGCCGGCTGGGCGGCCGGCATCGCTTGGCTGCACTGGGGGCTCGGCATCCGCATGCCCTTGTTCGAGATGGCCGCGGTGCTGGCGCTGATGGCGCTGTTTGCGCTATCGACCGCATGGCGTCTGCGGCTCGACGTGCCGGCCACGCAGATCGAATTTCTCGCGCACCTGCTCGCCGATCTCACCGCGTTCGCGGTGCTGGTGTTCTTTTCCGGCGGCGCGACCAATCCCTTCGTCTCGCTGATGCTGGTGCCGGTCATCATCGCCGCGATCAGCCTGCGCCCGCGCTGGGTGTGGCTGCTGGCGGCGGTGGCGGGCGGCTATTACGCGCTGCTGCTGTTCGTCTACCAGCCGCTGGCGGTGGCCGATCCGGTCGCCGCCTACGGCCTGCACCTGGGCGGGATGTGGTTCAACTTCCTCATCAGCGCCGGGCTGATCGCGTTCTTCGTCACCCGCATGCACGCCGCGCTGCGCGCGCGCGACCGCGAGCTAGCCGACCTGCGCGAAAGACAGCTGCGCGACGAGCGCATCGTCGCGCTCGGCACCCAGGCGGCGCTCGCCGCGCACGAGCTGGCCACCCCGCTCGCCACCCTCCAGACCACGGCGCACGAGCTTGCACGCGAATTCGCCAACGACCCCGACATCGGCGAAGACTGCCGCCTGCTCGAAAAACAGGCGCAGGCGTGCAAGGCCATCCTCACCCAGCTCGCCGCACGCGCGCAGGCGGCGCAGCCGGCAGCCCAGCCGCTGCCGGCCTGGCTCGCCGGGGTGATCGAGCGCTGGCAGGTGCTGCGCCCGGATGCGCGCGTCACGACCCGCCTGCCCACGGACCGCCGTGACTACATCCCACCCGACGGACTCGAGCAGGCGATCCATAACATCCTGAACAATGCCGCCGACGTCTCGCCCGACGCCGTCGAATTCGAGGCGGACGCGCAGGACGCGGGACTCGTCATCGACATCGCCGACCGCGGCCCGGGCGTCACTCCCGCGCAGAAGGCACAGGCCGGGCGCGTGCAGTTCAGCGGCAAACAGGGCCGCGGCTGGGGCATGGGGCTGGCGCTCACCCACGCGACGCTGGAGCGCGCGGGCGGCCGCTTGACGCTCACCGAGCGCGCGCGCGGCGGCACCCGCGCGCGCATCACCCTGCCCTGGAATGCGCCCCGATGAACGTTATGGATGGGAAATTCAAGAATTTGAATTTCCCATCCATAACGGGCCGAGGTTTGAGTGTTATTGATCCGAAACCCGGCGCGGCTTTCCAGCGTATCCTGTGTGTTGTTGGTGCTGGCTGTTTTTCAAGTTCGAAAGTTTCGGATCAATAACGCAATGAAGCTCCTGATCGTCGAGGACGATGCCGACTTCGCCGCGGCGCTGGCGCGCGCGTTGGGCAAGCGCGGCTGTGAAGTCGCGCTGGCGCGCGACGCCGCCGAGGCGCAGGCGGTCGCGCAGGCTTTCGCCCCCAGCCACGCCGTCGTCGACTTGAAGCTGCCCGGCGAATCCGGGCTCAAGGTCGTCGCCGAGCTCGCCGCGCGCGATCCGGCGCCGGCCATCGTCGTGCTCACCGGCTACGCCAGCATCGCCACCGCGGTCGAGGCGATCCGCCTCGGCGCGCGCCATTATCTGGCGAAGCCGGCCAACGCCGACGAGATCCTCGCCGCGCTGCTGCGCGACCAGCCCGACGCCGGGCTCGACGTCAGCCCCGAGCCGCTGACCGTGGCGCGCCTGGAATGGGAGCATATCCAGAAGGTGCTCGCCGAGCACGGCGGCAACATCTCGGCCACCGCGCGCGCGCTGAAGATGCACCGCCGCACGCTGCAGCGCAAGCTCGACAAGCGTCCGCCGAAGCCGGGCTGAGACCTCAGTGGCCCGCGGTCCAGTCGACCAGGCCGAAGTACGCGGTGGCCAGCACCACGCCGCCGAAGACGATACGGTACCAGGCGAACAGCGTGTAGTCGTGACGGCTGACGAACCGGATCAGCGTGCGCACGGCAACGAGCGCGCTGACGAAAGACGCGGCGCCGCCGATGGCGAACAGCGGAATGTCGCCGGCGTTGAACAAGTGCCAGTTCTTGTACAGGTCGTAGGCGGTGGCGGCGAACATCGTCGGGATGGCGAGGAAGAACGAGAACTCCGCCGCCGCCTTGCGTGACAGGCCGAGGAAGAGGCCGCCGATGATGGTCGCGCCCGAGCGCGAGGTGCCGGGGATCATCGCCAGCGCCTGCGCGAAGCCCACCGCCAGCGCACGCCGCCAGCCGATGTCGTCGATCGTCTCGGCGCTGACCTTGTGGCGTCGACGCTCCGCCCACAGGATCAAAATGCCGCCGACCACCAGCGCGGAGGCCACCACCAGCGGGTTGAAGAGATAAGCCTTGATCTCCTTGTAGAACAGGAAACCCAGCACCGCCGCCGGCAGGAAACCCGCCATCAGGTTGGCCGCCAGCCGCTGCGAGGCCGGGTCGCGGTGCAGCGTGGTCGCCACGCGGGCGAGCCGCGCCCGGTATTCCCACACCACCGCGAGAATCGCCGCGAGCTGGATCGCGATCATGAACACCTTGGCTTTCTCGCCGTTGAAACCGAGCAGCTGCCCGGCGAGGATCAGGTGGCCGGTGCTGGAAACCGGCAGGAATTCGGTGACGCCCTCGACGAAGCCGAGGATGAGGGCGATGAGGATCAGGGTCGGGTCGGCCATGGCGTCGGCAGGATTTAGATGAAAGCGCGCCGGGGCGACGCGTCCGCCGATTATCCTAGAAACCGCAGTTGACCGCTCATCGCCTCAATGAGAACCGCATGAACACTCATATTCTCGCCTTCGATACGATTCACCTTCTGGGTGACTTCGCTACGCGCCCGCCCCGGCCGGCCCGCTTAGCCACGCCACCACGCGGTTCCGGCCCTGCGCTTTGGCCTGGTAGAGGCATTCGTCGGCAACCGCAATCAGGGCATCGAGCGTGGGATGCACGATTTCCTTCTGCGCCACGCCGATGCTGACCGTGACCGTCGTCGTCCCCCCCGTCCCGCCCGTCACGCGCAGCGCCCCGACCGCCTCGCGCAGGCGCTCCGCCAGCACCAGCGCCTCGCGCAGCGAGGTGTCCGGCATGAACACGACGAACTCCTCGCCGCCCCAGCGCGCAACCACATCGCCCTCGCGCACCGATTGCCGCAGCGCCCCGGCGATGCCGCGCAGGACGACGTCGCCGTGCGCATGACCATGCGCGTCGTTGACGCGCTTGAAGTGATCGATGTCGAGCAGCATCACAGCGGCATCATGGCCGTGGCGCTGCGCGTTGCTCCACAGGGCACGGGTCTTGTCGTAGAAGGCGCGCCGGTTGTCGGCGCCCGTCAGCGGATCCAGGTGCGCCAGCCGTTCGGCGCGCACGCGCGCGTCCTGCCCGACGCGGAACTGATACCCCAGCGCGAGCGCCAGGAGCGTGGCGTCGACCAGCATGCCCAGCTCGACCGCGCGGAAGGTCCAGCTGTTGTACGGAATGAAGCCCCAGGTCGACAGCGTCGTCAGCACCGCGCCGACCATGGCGGCCACGGCCGCCAGCAGAAAGTATCGCGCCGGTTTCTGGCCCGCGCGCATCGCCATGACGCCGAGCGCCAGCATGATGAACGCGAACAGGAAGGCGAACGCGAACGCCACCAGTAGGGCGGCCTCCTGACTGCCAGCCGCCACCGCGCCGCCGAGCAGGACGAGTACGGCAGCGTTGAAGGCGATCACCAGCCGGCGCAGCCGCGGGTAATACACCTGCAGATCGAGGAAGCGGATGGCGAACGCGAGTCCGGCCACGCCGTAGAGCGCGATCAGGATGGGGTTCGACCACTGCTGCCAATGCGGCGACGCCGGCCACAGCAGGGCGTAGCCGTGGCCGGTATAGGCGACGTTCATCACGACGAAGGCCGCCAGGTAGACGGCATAGAGCACATAGCGCCGGCTGCGCAGGCTGAGGTAGAGAATCGCGTTGTAGGCCATGAGCGCGAACAGGAAGCCGTAGACGACGCCGTAGCTGAGTTCCTGCCGGGTCTGCCGCACGACCGCGGCCTCCTCGTCCAGCAGGGTGATCGGCACGACCATCGGGTCGGGCGTCTCGACCCGGATCAGCACCTCGCTCACGCCCGGCGCAAAGACCGGGTCGAACGCGAAATAGCGGCTGGCGCCTTCGCGCTGTGCGTAGGGCAGCCGGTCGCCCGCGCGGTGGCGCGAGACCAGCCGGTCCTGCTGCACGAGATAGATCTCGATGCGGTCGAGCCAGGCGGTCTCGATCGTCAGCCGCCGCCGGACCGGTGACGCCGTCGGGTTGTCGACCGCGAGATGGATCCACGTCGGCGGCGCGCCGATGCCGAAATTGAGCACCGGGCGCGTGCCCGGCACGAAGCGTCCTGCCCGCGCGGCGGCGAGTGCGGCCGGCCAGTCGAGCCGGCCGTCCGACTCCTGCAACCAGGCCGTGTCGCGCCCGATTGCCGACGCATGCTCGACGACCGTCGACAGCGGCGCCGCAAACGCCAGCGAAACCCCGAGGCAGGCCAGCACGACGGCGAGCCGGCAGATCCCTCGGTAACGATCGCGACGCAATGCCGGCTGCCGCAGGGGCGCGGATCAGACCTTGCGGTAGACCTCGGCGCCCTGCTTGACGAATTCCACCGCCTTCACCTCCATGCCTTTTTCGAGGGCTTCGGCTTCGTTCAGGCCTTCCTTCGCCGCGAACTCGCGCACGTCCTGGGTGATTTTCATCGAGCAGAAGTGCGGGCCGCACATCGAGCAGAAGTGCGCGACCTTGGCCGATTCCTTGGGCAGCGTCTCGTCGTGGAAGGACTTCGCCTTGTCGGGGTCCAGCCCGAGGTTGAACTGGTCGTCCCAGCGGAATTCGAAGCGCGCCTTGGAGAGCGCGTTGTCACGGATCTGCGCGCCGGGATGGCCCTTCGCCAGGTCGGCCGCGTGCGCGGCGAGCTTGTAGGTGATGATGCCTTCCTTCACGTCGTCCTTGTCCGGCAGGCCGAGGTGCTCCTTGGGCGTCACGTAGCACAGCATCGCGGTGCCGTACCAGCCGATCATCGCCGCGCCGATGCCGCTGGTGATGTGGTCGTAGCCGGGCGCGATGTCGGTGGTGAGCGGCCCCAGCGTGTAGAACGGCGCCTCCTTGCACCAGTCGAGCTGCAGGTCCATGTTCTCCTTGATGAGCTGCATCGGCACGTGGCCGGGGCCCTCGATCATCACCTGCACGTCGTGCTTCCACGCCACCTGGGTCAGCTCGCCGAGCGTCTTCAGTTCGGCGAGCTGCGCCTCGTCGTTGGCGTCATAAATCGAGCCGGGACGCAGGCCGTCGCCGAGGCTGAAGGCCACGTCGTAGGCCTTCATGATCTCGCATATTTCCTCGAAGTGGGTGTAGAGGAAGCTTTCCTTGTGATGCGCGAGGCACCACTTGGCCATGATCGAGCCGCCGCGCGAGACGATGCCGGTCATGCGGTTGGCGGTCATCGGCACGTAACGCAACAGCACGCCGGCGTGGATGGTGAAGTAGTCGACGCCCTGCTCGGCCTGTTCGATCAGCGTGTCACGGAACATCTCCCAGGTCAGTTCTTCGGCGCGGCCGTCGACCTTTTCCAGCGCCTGGTAGATCGGGACTGTTCCAATGGGTACCGGCGAATTGCGGATGATCCACTCGCGCGTTTCGTGGATGTTCTTGCCGGTGGACAGATCCATCACGGTATCGCCGCCCCAGCGGATCGCCCAGGTCATTTTCTCGACTTCTTCCTGGATGCTGGACCCGAGCGCGGAGTTGCCGATGTTGGCGTTGATCTTCACCAGGAAGTTGCGGCCGATGATCATCGGCTCGGATTCCGGGTGGTTGATGTTGTTGGGGATGATGGCGCGGCCGCGCGCGACCTCGGAACGCACGAATTCGGGGGTGATCTCGTTCTGCAGGTTTGCGCCGAAGTTTTGCCCCGGATGCTGGCGGCTCATCAAGGCGGCGAGTTTCTCCCCCTGCGGGCCGGAGGCGCGCAGGCTCTCAAGATAGGCTGCGCGGTTGTTGTTTTCGCGGATGGCGACGAATTCCATTTCGGGCGTGATGATGCCGCGGCGCGCATAATGCATCTGCGTCACGTTCAGGCCCGCCTTGGCCCGGCGCGGCTTGCGCGCAAGGCCGGGGAAGCGCATCGCGGCGAGTGCGGGGTCGGCGGCCTGCCGGCGGCCGTATTCCGAGGAGAGATCGGGCAACACCTCGGTGTCGCCGCGCGCCTCGATCCACGGCGTGCGCAAGGCGGGCAGTCCCTGGCGGATGTCGATCTTCACCGCCGGATCGGTGTAGGGGCCGGAGCAGTCATAAACATAAATCGGCGGATTCTTTTCCCCGCCGAAGCCGGTCGGCGTGTCGGCCTGGCGGATCTCGCGCATCGGCACGCGGATGTCGGGCGTGCTGCCCTCGACATAGATCTTGCGCGAATTGGGCAGCGGCTGCACCGCGGCTTCGTCGACGTGCGCGTCGGCGGCGGTGAACTGGGCAGGCTTGTGGGGGGCGTTCATTCGGGTTCTCCGGGATGGCGGGAGGCCTGAACCCGGCGCATGCGGCCCGGTCCGCCCTCCCTACGGCGGTCTCAACCGCATCAGGTTCGAAGGGTGTGTCTCACTCCGCGCGGCCGCGCCGCGCGGAGACCCCTGGCGAACGGCCAAGGTATCGGAATTGTGAAATAATTGCAAGGCAAGACCCCCACTAACTTATTGAAATAAAAGGGCAGCGCATGGACATCGAGCAATCGCGTTTCAACATGGTGGAACAGCAGATCCGTCCCTGGGACGTGCTGGATCAGGACGTGCTGGACCTGTTGTTCAAGGTGCGGCGCGAGGACTTCGTGCCCCCCGCCCACCGCGCGCTCGCCTTCGTCGACATGGAGCTCCCGATCGGCCACGGCCAGAAGATGTGGACGCCCAAGCTCGAGGCCCGCACGCTGCAGGAACTCGACGTGCAGCCGGCCGACCGGGTACTGGAAATCGGCACGGGCAGCGGCTACTTCACGGCACTGCTCGCCTCGATGGCGGCCGAGGTCGTGTCGGTCGACATCTTCCCCGACTTCACCGCGTCGGCCACGCAGAAGCTGCGCGCCCATGGCTTCGGCAATGTGGTGCTGCACAGCGGCGACGCCGCGCGCGACTGGGCCGACGACGCCGGTTTCGACGTCATCGTGCTCACCGGCTCGACGCCCCTGCTGTCCGACGCGCTGGTGCGCCGCCTCCGGGTCGGCGGGCGGCTGTTCGCCATTACCGGCGAAGCGCCGGTGATGGAGGCGCGGCTCGTCACCTGCACCGCGCCGGGCGCCACCCGCAGCGTGAACCTGTTCGAAACCTGTGTGGCGCCGCTCGTCAATGCCCCCAGGCCTGCCGCCTTCGTCTTCTGAGGCGCGCATGAGACAGCTCCGCCCGGCAGAGCTCGCCGCCTACCTGCGGTCCGGCCATGCGCCGGTGCTGCTCGACGTGCGCGAACCCTGGGAATGGAACGTCTGCCGGCTGCCCGGCGCGATCCTGATCCCCATGCGCGACCTGCCCGCGCGCCTCGCGGAATTGAACAAGGATGCGGAGATCGTGGTCATCTGCCATCATGGCGTTCGCAGTTATCACGCGGCGCGCTATCTTGAAACGGCGGGTTTCGGTAATGTCATCAACCTGTCGGGCGGCGTCGCCGCCTGGGCCGACGAAGTCGACCCTGCTATGCCGCGCTACTGAACGTTTTCCGGGAACCGGATCCATCATGCATTTCAAACCGCTGATTCTTGCCCTGACGTTGGCCCTCGCGCCCGCCGCGCTGGCCGCCAACCTCTCCGACGTCTTTCGCGACGCGCAGGCCTACGACGCGCAATACGCCGCCGCCCGCGCCGCCCTCCAGGCGGGGCGGGAGAAGGCGGCACAGGGCCGCGCCGGCCTGTTGCCCAACGTGAATCTCGGCGCCAACGTGCGCTACAACAGCATCGATTCCAGCCTTGCCGGCGGCGACACCGACTTCACCTCCAACGGCCTCGCGCTCACCGCCGCGCAGCCGCTCTACCGCCGCCAGAACCAGGTGGCGTACGCGCAGGCGAAAAACCAGGTGAGAATCGCCGAGATGCAGTTCAAGGCCGCCGAGCAGGATCTCGTCCTGCGCGTCGCGCAGGCTTATTTCGACGTGCTGCAGTCGCAGGACAACCTTGCCTTCATCGCGGCGCAAAAGGCGGCGATCACCGAGCAGCTCGCCGCCGCCCGCCGCAACTTCGAAGTCGGCACCGCGACCATCACCGACACCCATGAGGCGCAGGCGCGCTTCGATCTTGCCAGTGCTCAGGAAATCGCCGAGCAGAACACGCTCAACATCCGCCTGCGCGCGCTCGAAAAACTCATCGGCAGGCCCGCCGGCTCGCTCGACGTGCTGGTCGGGGACACGATCCTGAAAGCCGAAGCCGGCAACATCGACGACTGGGCCGAGCGCGCCGCGCAAGGCAACCTGCAGACCGAAATCCAGCGCATCGCCAAGGCCATCGCCGACCAGGACGTCGAGCGCAACCGCGCCGGCCATCACCCCACGCTCGATGCCGTGGCGGGCTACACGATCAACAACAACCAGGCCTTTGCCACCCAGCAGATCGACACCCGCACCGCCAGCATCGGGCTCGAACTCAACCTGCCGATCTACCAGGGCGGCCTCACCAGCTCGCGGGTACGCGAGGCGGTGGCGAACCAGGAGAAGGCGCGCCACGATCTCGACGCCGCCAGCCGCGAGGCCAGCCTCGCGGCGCGCCAGGCCTGGCTCAACGTCAACAGCGGCGCGGCGCGCGTGCGCGCGCTCGAGCAGGCGCTGGTTTCGTCGAAGGCGCAACTGGCCTCGACCAAGCTCGGGCTTTCCGTCGGCGTGCGCACCAACCTCGACGTGCTCAACGCCGAACAACAGGTGTTTTCCGCGCGCCGCGACCTCGCCGCGGCGCGCTACGCCTACCTGCTCGCCGGACTCGCGCTCAAGGCCGCGGTGGGCGCGCTGCATCCGGCCGACCTGGCCGAGATCGACCGGCACCTGAAGCCCGCGCAGCAGGCGGCACGCTAAGGCCCGCGCGTCCCGGCAGGCAAGCCTCACCGACCCTCAAGCAGCGGCGACACCAAGGCCATCACCCGTGCCGCCGCGCCGCGATGGCGCGCGGCAAAATCCAGCCCGGCGCGCCCCATGCGCGCCCGCGCCGACGCATCGCGCAACAGCGCCAAGGCGGTCGCCAGCCAGGCGTCCGCGTCGCCGACCCGCACCGCCGCGCCCGCTTCGATCGCGTCGCGCGTCGCCGCCTCGAAGTTGAACGTGTGCGGCCCCACCAGCACCGGCCGCCCCACGCTCGCCGCCTCGATCAGGTTCTGCCCGCCGAGCGGCACGAGGCTGCCGCCGACGAAGGCGACGTCGCACG
Organism: Thiobacillus denitrificans; assembly: GCA_020725005.1. GTDB lineage: Bacteria > Pseudomonadota > Gammaproteobacteria > Burkholderiales > Thiobacillaceae > Thiobacillus > Thiobacillus denitrificans_G. Next base: position 5,711 of record DYFW01000058.1, on the reverse strand, counting down.
CGGCGTAATAGGCAAAGAGCTCGCCCAGGCTGTCGCCGAGCACGACCCGCGTTTGCGGTCGCAGCGGCTCGGTGTCGAGCCTGCTGCGGCGCTGGCAGCGCAGGCCCGCCGCCTCGACCAGGCCCGCCACGTCGTCGAAACGCTGCGGATGCCGCGGCACCAGCACCAGCAGCACGTCGTCCGGCGCCGCCCCGGCGAAAGCCCGCAGCAGCAGCGCCTCCTCGCCATCGCGCGTGCTCGCCGCGAGCAGCACCGGACGCGCACCCCAGGCAGCCCGCCACGCCGCGCCGCGTTCGAGCTGCCCGGGCGGCGGCGCAATGTCGAACTTGAGATTGCCGGTGACGTGCACCGACGAGACCCCGAGTTTCAGCAGCCGCGTCGCGTCCGCCCCGGTCTGCGCGGCCACCAGGTCGATTCTGCGCAGGGTGGCGCGCGTCAGCGCCGGCAGCCGCGCATAGCCACGCGCCGAGCGCGCGGACAGGCGCGCGTTCGCCAGCACGAGCGGCAGCCCCTGCCGCGCGGCGGCATGGACGAGATTGGGCCACAGCTCGGTTTCCATCAACACGCCGAGACGCGGCTGCGCCCGGCGCAGGAAACGCCGCATCAGCCGCGCGTAGTCATACGGCAAGTAAACGGTGCGGGCGAAGCCGCCGTAAAGCGCCTCCGCCGTGGCGCGCCCGGTCGGGGTCATGCAGGTGAGCAGCACGGGGGTTTCCGGCTGCGCGGCGCGCAGCGCATCGATCAGCGGCTGCGCCGCGCGCATCTCGCCCACCGACACCGCATGAATCCAGATCGCCCCGGCCGGGACGGTCGCCGCGCCCAGGCGCTCGGCCCAATGTGCGAGATAGGCGCGCTCGCGCCTGCCGCGCCACAAGAGCCGCAGCGGAATCAGCGGTGCGGCGAGCAGGAGCGCTGCGCGATAGAGCGTCCAGTCGAGAAGAAGGCGCAGGGCGGGCATCGGCGGATTGTAAGCGGGGCGATGCTTGTGCCCAAGCCGCGTTGCGGCTGTCGGGTGCTAAACTCGACGCCACCTCTGGAGGCAAAACCATGAAAGTCCTGCTCACCGGCGCCGCCGGGTTTAGTTCCGGCCGTTCGCTTCGCTCACTTAACTTGCGCATGGCGCAAGTTAGCCTTCTCTGAAACCGGCGGAGACACCGATGAAAGTTTTGCTTACAGGTTCCGCCGGTTTTATCGGCATGCACGTCGCGCAAATCCTGCTCACGCGCGGCGACGACGTGGTCGGCATCGACAACCTCAACGACTACTACGACCCGGCGTTGAAACTCGCGCGGCTCGAGCAGTTGAAGCCCCATCCCAACTTCCGCTTCCTCAAGGCCGACATCTCCGACCGCATGACGATGGAAGACCTGTTCGAGAAGGGCCACTTCGACGCCGTCATCAACCTTGCCGCGCAGGCCGGCGTGCGCTATTCGCTGAAGAATCCGCACGCCTACGTGCAATCCAACCTGGTCGGCTTCGCCAACCTGCTCGAAGGCTGCCGCCACCACGCCGTCAAGCACTTCGTCTACGCGAGCTCATCGAGCGTGTACGGCGCCAACACCAAGATCCCGTTCTCGGTGCACGACCCGGTCAACCACCCGGTGAGCCTGTACGCCGCGAGCAAGAAGGCCAACGAGCTGATGGCGCACACCTACTCGCACCTCTACGGCCTGCCGACCACGGGGCTGCGCTACTTCACCGTCTACGGCCCGTGGGGCCGACCCGACATGTCGCCGTGGCTGTTCACTTCCGCGATACTGGAAGGCCGCACCATCGACGTCTTCAACCACGGCGACATGATGCGCGACTTCACCTACATCGACGATATCGCCGACGGCACCGTGAAGGTGCTCGACCGCATCCCCCGGCCCAACCCCGATTTCGACCACGCCAACCCCGACCCCGCCAGCAGCCACGCGCCCTACCGCGTCTACAACATCGGCAACCACACCCCGGTGCGGCTGATGGACTTCATCGCCACCATCGAAGCCGCGCTCGGCCAGACCGCGAAAAAGAACTTCCTGCCGATGCAGGACGGCGACGTGCAGGCGACCTACGCCGACATCGACGACCTCGTCCGCGACACCGGCTTCAAGCCCGCGACGACGCTGGCGCAGGGAATCGCGAAGTGGGTGGCGTGGTATCGCGG
>DYFW01000058.1:0-3462 GCA_020725005.1 Thiobacillus denitrificans | reverse complement strand
AGCCCGCGACGACGCTGGCGCAGGGAATCGCGAAGTGGGTGGCGTGGTATCGCGGGTATACCGGAAAATCGGCGTAATGGCGGTTTGAAAGTCGTTGGTGTCGGGCGTCCGCGGTGCCGCCTTGCGGCTGCCGACACCGCCCCGCCACGTATCGCGTGCAAGGCAAGCCCTGCGCATGCGTCAGTCGACGCGGATGCTCACCGATTTCGGCTTGCCGGCGACGACCTTGGGCAGTTCCACCTTCAACACGCCGTGCTTGTAGCTCGCACGCGCCGCGTCCGCCTTCACCGGCACCGGCAGCGGCACCACGCGGCGGAAGCTGCCATAGGCGCACTGCATGACGCGCCAGCGCCCCTCGGTCGCCTCGCGCTCGAAGCGTTTCTCGCCCGACACGACGAGAGCGTCGTCCAACACCTGGACGTCGAGGTCCGACTTTTCCATGCCGGGCACCTCGAGCCGCACGACGAGCCGCGTCTCGTCCTCGAACACGTCGCCGCCGAGCATGGCCCAGCCGCGGTTGGCCAGCCAGGACTGGTCGTCGACCTCGGCTTCGGCCGGCAGGTTGGTCTTGTCGCCGGCCTTGAAGCGCGTCAGCGCGCCGGCCGCCGAGTGCATGAGCTGGCGCCAGCCGTCGGCGAGGCTGTCCCACAGCGAGCCGACGCTTTCCTTCAGTTGATCGAGTTTCATGGCTTGTCTCCTTTCACGTCAGAGGACGCGTGAACTCACATCACCTGGACGTCGATGCGCCGCGGCTTGGCGTGCTCGGCCTTGGGAATGCGCAGGGTGAGCACCCCTTGGCGGTATTCCGCGGCCACCTTGTCGGTGTCGAGTTCCTTGGACAGGGTAAAGACGCGTCGGTAGCGCGGCCGGCCCACTTCGGCATGCGACGCCTCCATCCCTTCCGGGACGTCGAGCGCGATCTCGCCTTCGATGGTGAGCGTGTCCGCCTCCACCTGCAGGCTCAGCCGATCCTTCGGCACGCCGGGCAGGTCGGCGTAGAGGGTGATGCCGCCGCCATCCTCGACGACGTCGACGGGCGGCAGCAGCGTGCCCGCATCGCGGGTCGGCTCAGGGGTTCGGGCCACTTCGGTTTTTTCGCTCATGGCTGGTTCTCCTTTCACTGAACGGTGATGCGCCGGGGCTGCGCGGCTTCCTTGCGCCGCACCGAGACGTGCAGCACGCCGTCGCGGTATTTGGCCTCGATGGCGTTGGCGTCGATGTCGTCGGGCAGGCTGATCACCCGGCGGAAGCGGCCCTCGAAGCGCTCGTCGATATGGCGGGTGGCGCCTTCCGCGGCGCCCTCGCGCTTGCGCTCGCCGGCGATCGTGAGTACGCCTTTTTCGATCTGCACGTCGATCGCGGCCGGGTCGAGCCCCGGCGCGAAGGCATAGATCTCGACCGTGCGCGGCGTGCTGCCGACGTTCAGCGCCGGAAAGCCGCCCGACACGCCGCGAATGCTGGGGCCGAACTCGATCCCCTGCTGCAGGGCGCGCTGCAGGCGGTCGAGCTCGGCGAAGAGATCGCTCGGAAACAGGGAACGATGAAACATGGATGTCTCCTTTCTCATGGCAGGCGCCCACGGGGGCGCGGTTGTTCACTAGATAGGTGCCCGCGCCGGGACTTCAACCCCGGGCACGGAACGCGCGAAAGCCGCCACGGTGGACGGCGGTTTCACCCGCCCCGGATTCTTGCTAAATTTTTTCCGTCATCCTGCCCGTCCGGAGGAATCAAGCATGGAGATCCTGTCCCGTATCACGGCGCAGATCGCCGCCGTGCGCCTGCCCCTGTACGCGGTCACGGTCAGCGCCGTGCCGCGCCCCGACACGCCGCTGCTGCTTTTGCTGCACTGGCATGGCTTCCGCCGCGACGAACGCGATCCGGCGGTGCCGCCGCCCCCGGTGCGCCCGGTGCCCGGCTCGGCGCTGCAGCTCAACCTGCCGTGGTTCCGCCTCGAGGACATCGAGCGCGCCCTGCTCGACGCCGCCTGGCAGCTCGGCGCCTGGGACGTGGAACGGCAGGCCGCCCGCGCCTGTTCCCATGTCGGCGCCTCCGCGCGCGAGGCGCTGGAATGCCGGCAGGCGTTCGGTGACAACCCCTTCGCGCCGGGCGACGACAGCCATCTGCTCGCCGAGGCGCCCGACCGCGCCGATCTCATGCGCCTGGCCGCCATGCAGGGCTACGTGCGCTGGCTGTTCCGTCCGGTGCAGGGCGGGCTGTGGCGCGATGCCGCCGAGGACGACACGCTTGCCGCCGACGGCAGCCGTGCGCCGCCCTGCCCGATCCATCCCGAGGCCGCGCCCGGTGGGCGCAACGTGCGCACCGTCTATCGCCTCGGGCGCACGTCGCGCCTCCTCGTGCGCAGCACCCCCTCTTGAAATCCTGGGCCGCCGCCCCGATTTCTCGCAACGCCGGCGAGCGCCGGCCGGATGCGCCGCCCCGGGCGGGCGGCGGTCGCGTTTTCTCTATTGGTGATATGAACTCGTAAAGGAGATCGAACGATGCGTATTCGCCCCCTCCACGACCGGATTATCGTCAAGCGAGTCGAAGCTCAGCGCACGACGGCTTCCGGAATCGTGATTCCCGACACCGCCGCCGAGAAGCCCGAGCAGGGCGAAGTGATCGCGGTCGGCCCCGGCCGCCGCGACGAGCAAGGCAACCTCATCCCCATGGATATCAAGGCCGGCGACCGGGTGCTGTTTGGCAAGTATGCCGGGCAGACCGTGAAGGTCGCCGGCGAGGAACTGCTCGTCATGCGCGAGGATGACGTCATGGGCGTCATCGAGGATGACGCCGGCGCCGTCAAGAAAGCCGCCTGACCCCTGGCAACCTGAAGGAGATCAGATATGAGCGCAAAAATCGTTCAATTCCATGACCAGGCCCGCGACCGCATGGTCAAGGGCGTCAACATCCTGGCCAACGCCGTGAAAGTCACCCTCGGCCCGAAAGGCCGCAACGTCGTGCTCGAACGTTCGTTCGGCGCGCCGGTCATCACCAAGGACGGCGTGTCGGTTGCGAAGGAGATCGAACTCAAGGACAAGTTCGAGAACATGGGCGCGCAGATGGTGAAGGAAGTCGCGTCCAAGACCGCCGACGTCGCCGGTGACGGCACCACCACCGCGACCGTGCTGGCGCAGGCCATCGTCAACGAGGGCATGAAGTACGTCGCCGCCGGCATGAACCCGATGGATCTCAAGCGCGGCATCGACAAGGCGGTGCACGCCGTGGTCGAGGAACTCAAGGCGCTGTCCAGGCCTTGCGCGACGAGCAAGGAAATCGCCCAAGTGGGCACCATCTCGGCCAACGCCGACGCCGCGATCGGCGACATCATCGCCCAGGCGATGGACAAGGTCGGCAAGGAAGGCGTCATCACGGTGGAAGACGGCAAGTCGCTGGAGAACGAGCTCGACATCGTCGAGGGCATGCAGTTCGACCGCGGCTACCTGTCGCCCTACTTCATCAACA
>DYFW01000057.1 GCA_020725005.1 Thiobacillus denitrificans | reverse complement strand
CTCGTCGCCGACTTCCAGGACGGCGTGGTGTTCGGCCAGCATGCGATCGCCTACGCGATCGGCGCCTGGCTCGTGCTGTTCCTGCGCTTGCGCCTGCTGCAGTTCGAACCCCTGCGCCAGGCGGCGCAGCTTTTTCCGGTCCTGCTGGCGGTGCAGCTGAGTGTGCTGCTGGTGGGCTGGCTGGCGGTGAATCCGCCGACGACGCTGGCCATGCTGTTGCCGGTCGTCAGCACCACCGTCGCGTGGTATCTGGTGGCGGGCTTCCTGCATGCCTGGCATGGCAAGGGGATGCAGGACCGCGCATGAAGGCCGTCGCGCCACTCAAGGATCTCGATCGGGAGCTGGCACGCTTCCACGCGCGACTCAAGATCGGGGCGGCGTTCGTCGTGGTGCTCGCGGGCGTGCTCCTCGGCCGCGCCTACCATCTGCAGGTGGTGCAGCACGAATTTTTCACCCAGCGCGCCGAAAGCAACCGTATTTCGCTGGTGCCGGTCGCGCCGAACCGCGGCCTCATCCTCGACCGCAAGGGCCGCATCCTGGCCGAGAACTACTCCGCCTACACGCTCGAGATCACGCGCGCCCAGGTCGCCGACCTCGACGCGACACTGGCGGAAATCGGCAAGCTCATCGAGATCACGCCCGGCCAACTGCGGCGCTTCCGCCGCCTGCTGTCGGAATCGCACGAATTCGAGACGGTGCCGCTGAAGAGCCGCCTCAGCGACGAGGAAGTGGCGATCATCGCCGCCCACCGCTACCGCCTGCCGGGGGTGGAGGTGAAGGCGCGCCTGTTCCGCAACTACCAGGCCGGGCCGGGCATGGCGCACGTGGTCGGCTTCATCGGCCGCATCAACGATCGCGACCTCAAGCGCCTGCGGGAACAGAACATCGAGCACAACTACCGCGGCAGCGTGCACATCGGCAAGACCGGGCTCGAGCAGAGCTATGAAACCCTGCTCCACGGCCGCACCGGCTTCGACCAGATGGAGACCGATGCCAGCGGTCGCGCGGTGCGCATGCTGTCGCGGATTCCGCCGGTGCCGGGCAAGGACCTGCGCCTCCATCTCGACCTCGACCTGCAGGCGGTCGCCGAGCAGGCCTTTGGCGACTATCTGGGCGGACTGGTCGCACTCGACCCCCGCACCGGCGGCGTGCTGGCGCTGGTTTCCAAGCCGGGCTTCGATCCCAACCTGTTCGTCGACGGCATCGACCCCGAAACCTGGAAGGCGCTCAACGAATCTCCCGAACGCCCCATGGTCAATCGCGTGCTGCGCGGCATCTATCCGCCGGGGTCGACGATCAAGCCGCTGATGGCGTTAGCCGGCCTTGAGCTGGGGTTGCGCAAGCCGGCCGACAGTATCGTCGACCCCGGGTATTACAGCCTGCCGGGGAGCAGTCATCAATTTCGCGACTGGAAGCGCGGCGGGCACGGCGTGGTCGATCTGCGCCGCTCGATTTCGCAGTCGTGCGATGTCTACTATTACCGGCTCGCGGTCGACATGGGCATCGACCGCATGCACGATTTTCTCGAGCAGTTCGGCCTCGGGCAGAAGACCGGCATCGATCTCGAAGGCGAGTCGGCGGGCCTGCTGCCCTCGCGCGACTGGAAGAAGCGGCGCTGGAACAAGCCCTGGTATCCCGGCGAGACGGTCATCGCCGGCATCGGCCAAGGCTATCATCTCACCACCCCGCTGCAACTGGCGACGATGACGGCGATGCTCGCCAACGGCGGACGGCACGTCGAGCCGCGTCTGGTCGAGGCCCTGCGCGACCCCCTGACCGCGCACTGGCAGCCGGTTCCCGGCGCCGTGCGCGGTCAGGTGGCGATCAAGCCCGAGAATCTCGCCGTGGTGCGCGAGGGCATGCTCGACGTGACGCGGCCCGGCGGAACCGCCGCGCGCGCCGCCGCGGGCGCGCCCTACAGCATCGCCGGCAAGACCGGCACCGCGCAGGTCGTCGGCATCCGGCAGGGCGCGCGCTATGACGAGAAACGGCTGGCGCGCGAGCACCGCGACCACGCCCTGTTCATCGCCTACGCCCCGGCCGAAAACCCTACCATCGTGGTCGCGGTGATGGTCGAGAACGGCGGCTCCGGCAGCGGCACCGCCGCGCCGATCGCGCGCGCGGTGTTCGATTACTACCTGACCGGCAAGCGCCCCGGCGCTGTGAACCTGGAGACCGGCAATGCCACGGATTAGTCACTGGATCGTGCGCCGCCTGAGCCACCTCGACGGCACGCTGCTGCTGCTGGTGCTGTTGCTCCTCGGCATCAGCCTCGCGGTGGTGGCGAGCGCCTCGGGCCAGAGCCCGGCGCGCATCACCGGCCACCTGGTCAACATCGGGCTGGCGCTCGGCGTGATGATGCTGTTCGCCAACATTCCGCCGCACCTGCTGGCGCGCGCCGGGCTGCCGCTGTACGTGGCGGGGGTGGCGCTGCTCGTCGCCGTCGCCCTCTTCGGCGAGATCCGCAACGGCTCGCGGCGCTGGCTCAACCTCGGCGTCATCGCCTTCCAGCCGTCGGAACTCCTGAAGCTCGCGCTGCCGCTGATGCTCGCCTGGTATTTCCAGCAGCACGAGGCGGTGCTGCGCGCGAAACATTACGCCGTCGCCGCGGTGCTGCTGCTGGTGCCGTTCGTGCTGATCCTGCGCCAGCCCGATCTCGGCACGTCGCTGATGATCGGGGCGTCGGGCTTCTACCTGCTGTTCTTCGCCGGCCTGCCCTGGAAGGTCATCGCCGGCGGCGGGGCGCTCGTCGCGGCCAGCCTGCCGCTGGCGTGGAACCTGTTGCACGACTACCAGCAGCGGCGCGTGCTGACGCTGCTCGACCCCGGCGCCGACCCGCTCGGCGCCGGCTACCACATCATCCAGTCGACCATCGCGATCGGCTCGGGCGGCCTGTTCGGCAAGGGCTGGACGCATGGCACGCAAAACCAGCTCGATTTCATCCCGGAGCGTACGACCGATTTCGTCTTCGCCGTGTTCGGCGAAGAGTTCGGCCTGGCCGGCGTGGTCGTGCTGGTTGCGCTCTATCTCGCGCTCGTTGCGCGCGGCCTGGTCATTTCCGCACGCGCGCCGACGCTGTTCGGCCGCCTCATGGCGGCGACGCTGAGCCTGAACCTTTTCACCTATGCCTTCGTCAACATGGGCATGGTGTCCGGCGTCCTGCCGGTGGTCGGCGTGCCGCTGCCGTTCATGAGCTACGGCGGCACCGCGCTCGTCACGCTGATGCTCGGCGTGGGCATCCTGATGAGCGTGGCGACGCATCGCCAGCTCAATAAAACCTGACAGGCTAGAATGTGGGCATGAATGCGATTCTGATTCTGGGCGCCGCCAGCCTGGCGCTGACCTTGGGCGGGTGCGGCAGCAAGCCGGTGAAGCAGGCCACGTCCGCGCCGCAGCGCGGCGGCTATTACCTCGACGACGGCCCGGGGGACAACCCGCCGCCGGACCTCGAGCGCGTGCCCGACGCGGTGCCGCGTGACGAGCCGCTGCATCGCTTCGCCAATCGCACCTACGTGGCGCTCGGCAACACCTACACGCCGCAGGCCGAGCGCCGTCCCTTCCGCCAGGAGGGGCTGGCCTCGTGGTATGGCCGCCGCTTCCATGGCAAGCGGACCGCATCGGGCGAATCCTACGACATGTACGGCATGACCGCGGCCCATCCGACCTTGCCGATCCCCAGCTATGCGCGGGTCACGGCGCTCGACAACGGGCGCTCGGTCGTGGTGCGCATCAACGACCGCGGGCCGTTCCACAGCTCGCGCGTGATCGATCTCTCCTACACGGCGGCCTACAAGCTGGGCTTCGTCAGTCGCGGCAGCGCGCGTGTGCGCGTCGAGGCGATCGGCAGCGCCGCCCCCGATAGCGCCGAGGCGGCCGCGGCGCAGCGTCCGCCACGCAGCGACGGGATCTATCTGCAGGTTGGCGCATTTTCCAGCGCGGACAATGCGCAGCGCCTGGTCGAACGGCTGACGCGCGAACCGGAATTCGATGCCGAGCGCGCACGCGTGGTGATGGCGGGCGACTGGCACCGCGTGCAGGTCGGCCCCTACGCCAGCGAGGACGCGGCGCACGCCGACCGCGTGCGCATCCGGGAACGCCTCGCGCTCGATGCTGTCCTGCTCAAACGCGATTGAATGAAGGATTGAACATGAAGGGGGTGTTGTGGGGGCTGGCGCTGCTGCTGTCGGTGCCGGCCTGGGGCGCGCCGAGCGGCGTGACCTCGCGGGCCTGGGTGGTGATCGACCAGGCAAGCGGCAAGGAACTGGCGTCGCAACAGGCCGACCTGCCGCTGGCGCCGGCGTCGCTCACGCAACTCATGACGGCCTACGTGCTGCTCGGCGACGTCAAGCGCAACAAGCTCCGCCTCGACGATCGCTTCAGCGTACCGGAGGCGGCGACGCAGATCGACGGTGCGCGGATTTTCCTCAAGGCCGGCGAGCAGGTCGGCGTCGAAACGCTGCTGCAGGCGATGCTGCTGCATTCCGCGAGCGATGCGACCCTGACGCTGGTGACAGGCGTCGCCGGCAGCGAGGCCGCGTTCGTCGAACGCATGAACGCCGAGGCCAGGCGCCTCGGGCTCACGCGCACGCGCTTCCGCAATGCGACCGGGCTTCACGAACCGGGCCACGAGTCGAGCGCGCGCGATCTCGCCCTGTTGTCGCGGGCCCTGCTGCGTGACTTTCCCGAGCGGCAGAACCTGTTTGCCCAACGCGAACTCGTTTTTCGCGGCATCACCTATTACAACGGCAACCGCCTGCTGTGGCGCGACAGCACCGTGACCGGCCTCAAAGTCGGCCGTACCGCGCAGGCCGGCTACTGCATGGCGGCCTCCGCTCAGCGCGGCGACCAGCGACGCATCGCCGTCGTGCTGGGGGGGCGCAGCGATGCCCAACGCACGCAGGACGGCCTGCGCCTGCTCAACTACGCGTTCGAGAATTTCGAGAGCGTGCTGCTGTTCCGTGCCCACCAGCCGGTCAAGGTCGCCAAGCTCTACCGTGGCGCGCGCACGTCGGTGAGCATGGGTTTCCTTGGGGATTTCCATCTGCTGGTGCCGCGTGGGAGTGCCGCGCGCGTCAAGGCCGACGTCGTTACCCGCCAGCCCATCCTCGCGCCGGTGCGGCGCGGGCAGGAACTCGGCACGCTGCGTCTCACCCTCGATGGCCAGCGCCTCGGCGAGTACCCGCTGGTGGCCCTGCACGACGTGTCGGTCGCTGGCCTTTTCGGCCGGGGCTGGGACAGCCTTCGCCTGCTCTTCGGGCAGTGAACGCTTTCCTCAACGGCACCTTCCTTCCGCTTGCCGACGCGAAGGTGTCGGCGCTCGACCGCGGCTTCGTCTTCGGCGACGGCGTCTACGAGGTCGTGCCGGTGTATTCGAAGAAACCCTTCCGTCTCGACGCGCATCTTTCGCGCCTGCAGGCGAGCCTCGACGCCATCCGGCTCGCCAATCCCTACGGCATTGCGCAATGGCGCGAATGGGTGCTGAAGCTGATCGCGCTGCAGGACTTTCCCGACCAGTCGCTCTACGTGCAGGTCACCCGCGGCGCCCCCGCGCCAGGGCAGCCGTTGCGCGACCACGCCTTTCCCGCTACCCCGTCGCCGACCGTGTTCATGTTCGCCCAGCCGCTGGTCGTGGCCACGTCCCGGCAGAAGGCCGCCGGGGCGTGCGCCATCACCGTCGCCGACGACCGCTGGCTGCGCTGCGACATCAAGGCGATCTCGCTGCTCGCCAACGTGCTGCTGCGCCAGCGCGCGATCGACGCCGGCTGCGCCGAAGCGGTGATGTTGCGCGACGGCTTTCTCACCGAGGGCGCGGCGAGCAACATTTTCTTGGTGAGGGACGGCGTGCTCGTCGCGCCGCCGCGGTCGAACCTCATGCTCGCCGGCATCACCTACGATGTGGTGCTGGAGCTGGCCGCAGCGCACGCCATACCGCACGAGGTGCGGGCGATTCCCGAAGCCGAAGTGCGCGCCGCCGACGAACTGTGGATGACCTCGTCCACCAGGGAGATCATGGCGATCGTCAAGCTCGACGGCGTTCCCGTCGGCGCTGGCGTGCCGGGGCCGTTGGCGCAGCGGATGGATGCGCTGTATCAAACCTTCAAGCAACAGGTGATGCGCGCATGAGCGAAGACACCCTGCTTACCTTTCCCGCCGATTTCCCGATCAAGATCATGGGCGAGCGGCGCGCGTCCCCGGATGGGGGCGATGATTTCGCGCAGGCCATGGTCGAGCTGGTGTTGCGCCACGCGCCCGACTTCCGCGCGGAGACGGTCGAGATGCGCGCCTCGCGCAATGGCAACTATGTCTCGCTCACCTTCGTCGTGCGCGCCACCTCGAAGGCGCAGCTCGACGCGCTGTACCGCGAGATCACCGCGCACCCGTGGGTGAAGATGGCGCTTTGATGACGGATCGTGAACAGCAGGCGGCAGACGGCGAGGCGATCGTCCGGCACTTGGGGCGGCTCGCGTACGCGCCGACTTGGCGGGCGATGCAGGCGTTCACCGCGGCGCGCACGGCCGATACGCCGGACGAACTGTGGCTGCTCGAGCATCCGCCCGTATACACGCAGGGGCAGGCCGGCAAGCCGGAACACCTGATCGCCGCCACCGGGATACCCGTGGTGCCGATCGACCGCGGCGGCCAGATCACCTACCACGGGCCGGGGCAGCTCGTCGCCTACGTGCTGGTCGATCTGCGGCGGCGCGGCTACGGCATCCGCGCGCTGGTCGCCCGCATGGAACAGGCGGTGATCGACGTCCTGGCCGCGCACGGCGTGGTCGCCGACCGGCTGGCCGGCGCGCCCGGCGTGTACGTGGCCGGCGCCAAGATCGCCGCGCTTGGCCTGCGCGTGAAGCACGGTTGCACCTACCACGGGCTCGCGTTCAACGTCGACATGGATCTCGCGCCCTTCGCGGCGATCAACCCCTGCGGCTACCCCGGCATGCGGGTGACCCAATGTCGGGATCTTGGCGTGGATCTGCCGATGGCAGCGGCGGAGCGGGCGCTTACCGACGCGCTGCTGCACAGCATCTATTCTTGACCGATTTAGTCGACTATTAGTATTCTTCGGACTTCTAATGGAGTTGCCCATGCTTCCCGATACCCTGCCGTCCGATCCCAAGCTTCTGATGCGTTCGATCATCCAGCGCATCGCGACCGGCCCCGATCTTTCCAAGGACATCAGCCGCGCCGAGGCGCATCTCGGCACCAAGGCGATCATCGACCACCTCATCGACCCGGTGCAGGTCGGCATCTACTTCATCGCCCTGCGCATGAAGCGCGAGACGCAGGACGAAAACCGCGGCGCGCTCGACGCCGTGCTCGAAACGACGAAGCGCGTCACCGCCGAGGTCGACGAAGTGGTCGATATCGGCGACCCCTACGACGGCTACACGCGCTGCCTGCCGGCCGCGCCCTTCCTCGGGCCGCTGCTCGCCGAACTCGGCGTGCACGTCGTCAGCCACGGTCTCGACAAGGTCGGGCCCAAGTACGGCGTCACCGCGCGCCACGTGCTCGAAGCCGCGGGCGTGCCGGTGAACCTCACGCCGGCCGAGGCCGCCGCGCGCTTGAGTGATCCCGCGCTCGGCTGGGCCTACGTCGACCAGGCGCAATCCAACCCCGGCCTGCATGCCCTGGTGCCGCTGCGCGCGCAGATCATCAAGCGCCAGGTGCTGACCACGGTCGAGGTGTTGTCCAAGCCGATCCAGGGCCGGAAGAAAACCCACTTCGTCACCGGCTACGTGCACAAGCCCTATCCGCCGGTGTACGCCGACCTCGCGCGCGAGGCGGGTTTCGACACCGCGTGCATCGTGCGCGGCGTCGAGGGCGGGGTGATTCCCTCGCTGCGCCAGGCCGGCAAGTATTTCCATTACCACGATCGCGGCGACGAGATCGAGGCGACGATCGACCCGGTCGCGCTCGGCATCGACCAGCCGGTGCGCGCCGTGCCGCTGCCGGGCAGCGTCGCGGCCGACGCCGGCGAGGACGAGATCGTCGCCGCCATCGACATCAAGGCGACCGCGCATGCCGCGGCCGAGGCCGGCATGCTCGCGCTGAAGGGCGACCGCGGTCCCACCTACGATTCGCTGGTGCTCGCCGGCGCGATCATCCTGCACCACCTCGGCCGCGCGGCGAGCCTCGCCGACGCCGCCGCGCAGATCCGCGCCGTGCTCGATTCGGGCCGCGCCGTGGCGCGGGTGAAGTGATGGGCTACGTTGCGATCGCCGCCGCCGACGAACTCAAGCCGGCGCAGATGAAGCGCGTCGAGGTCGGTGGGAAGAAACTGCTCCTGTGCAACGCGGGCGGCACCCACTACGTCGTCGACGAAATGTGCAGCCACGAGGATTACTCGCTCTATCTCGGCTGCATCAAGGACGGCAGGATCAAGTGCTCGCTGCACGGCAGCTATTTCGATCTCGCCACCGGCGAGCCGACCTGCGATCCCGCCGACGCGCCGATCAAGACCTACCCGGTCAAGGTCGAGGCCGGCCAGGTGTGGGTTCTTGTGTAGGGCTCGATTCCCCTACTGACGGACCAGCGCCGCCACCGTCTTCGCGATTTCCGGATGATCGAACTCGCGCCCGCCGATGGCGCTGGCGACGATGCGGCCCGCTTTGTCGACGAGGAAGGTCGTCGGCAGGCCGGCGACCTGCCACGCGCGCATGACGTGGCTGCGGGTGTCGAGCAGGATGGGAAAGGTCGGCGCGGTGTCGAGCTGGCTGGTGAAGGCTTCGATGGTGTCGGGATTCTCGCCGACGTCGACCGCGAGCACGACGAAGGGCTGGCCCCGGAAGCGCTGCGCGAGGCGTTCCATCGACGGCATTTCGCGGCGGCACGGCGGGCACCAGGTCGCCCAGAAATTGATCAGCACGACTTTGCCGCGCAGCTTCGCGAGGTCGTGGGACTTGCCCTCGATGTCCTTGAGTTTGAGCGCCGGCGCCGGCCTGGGCGCCTGCAGGGTCAGGGTGTGCGCGAGCGGCGGCAGGTCGGCGGCGGCGAGCGGCGTGGCGGCACAGCAGGCGGCGAGCGCCGCGGCGATCAGGCAATTACGGGTTTTCATCGGCACATCTCACTTGTTCGAGTTTTCCGGAATGGGTGCGGCCACCCGCCTGCCAGGCGAAATGGAGGTCGAAGACGCCACCGCGCGGCACGCTGTAGCTCGTCATGCCCTGGTTCCAGTCGCCCGGCGCATAGGTCTGCGCCGTCGGCAGTTGCGCCCATTCGAAGGCGATGCGCGCGGATTCGGGCAGGCCGAGCCGCCTCCATTGATAGGCCCACGCCGCCTTGCCGCGCAGCGGCCGCAGCGGCTGGCCGGCCATGGCATAGCGCCAGTTGGCCAGGCGATGCAGCAGGGTGACCTCGCCGACGTTGCGCACCACGGTCATGAAGACGCATTCGCGCGCGAAGCGTTCCGTGGCCTCGGGTGAAAAGCCGCGCGCCAGGTAAAAGGCGCGGATCTGGTCCGGAGTGATCTGGGTCAGCCGCACCTCGATGCCTTGGGTCCGGGTTTCCCAGGTGGCGAGCCCGGTCTCGGGGTCGACGCTGGTCTGGGTGGCGAAGGCCGCCAGCGGCCACGCTGCCAGCAGGGTCAGGGCAGTCCGTCGCATCGGGTAAAATCCTTGTTCAGTTTCCTCCGGGCATCATTATGGCAGACCCCATCCAGCACAAAGGTGCGGCCAAGACTGCGCGCATTCCGATCAAGGTCGTGCCGCAGCCGCGCATGCGTCTGCCGTCGTGGATCCGCGCCAAGTCCCCCAACGTGCCGAACGTCGCGCGCCTGAAGGGCATTCTGCGCGAGGCGAAGCTGCACACCGTGTGCGAGGAGGCCTCGTGCCCCAACCTCGGCGAATGCTTCGGCCACGGCACCGCGACCTTCATGATCCTCGGCGACCTGTGCACGCGGCGCTGCCCGTTCTGCGACGTCGGCCACGGCACGCCGCTGCCGCCGGACGCCGACGAGCCGCGGCATCTTGCCGAGACCATCGCGCTGATGGCGCTGAAGTACGTGGTCATCACCAGCGTCGACCGCGACGATCTGCGCGACGGCGGCGCCGAGCACTTCGCCCGGTGCATCGCGGCGGTGCGCGACGCCTCGCCGGCGACGCGCATCGAGATCCTCACGCCGGACTTCCGCGGCCGGCTGGAGAAGGCGCTGGATAGGCTCGACACTGCGCCGCCCGACGTGATGAACCACAACCTCGAGACCGTGCCGCGCCTGTACAAGGCGGCGCGCCCCGGCGCCGACTACGCGCACTCGCTGAAGCTCTTGAAGGATTTCAAGGCGCGCCATCCCGGCATCCCGACCAAGTCGGGCCTGATGCTGGGCCTGGGCGAGACGGACGAGGAGATTCTTGAAGTGATGCGCGACCTGCGCGCGCACGACGTCGACATGCTCACCCTCGGCCAGTATTTGCAGCCTTCGCAGCATCACCTGCCGGTGCTGCGCTTCGTCACCCCCGAGCGCTTCAGTGAGTTCGAACAGGAAGCGCTGGCGATGGGCTTCAAACACGCCGCCTGCGGGCCGATGGTGCGTTCGAGCTATCACGCCGACCAGCAGGCGGCGGGCGTCTGACTACTGCAACAGCCGCCGGCGTGTGAGCGCGAGCGCGACCACGTAGCCGGTGCTGCCGTAGATCACCAGCACGGCGACGTGCAGCGGAATATCCACCGGCACGGTGCCGACGACCAGCGGGCGCGCGAGATCGACCGCGTGGGTGAGCGGCAGCCACGCCGACACGTCCTGCAGCAGCGGCGGCAGCTGCGACACCGGGAAGAACACGCCGCACAGGAGCACCATCGGCGTGATCGCCAGCGTGAAGTAATACAGGAAGAAATCGTAGCTCGGCGATACCGCGTTCATCACCAGCCCCATGCCGCCGAAGCAGAAGCCCACGAGTGCCACCACCGGGATGATCGCGAGCGTCATCCAGAAATCGCCGTACAGTCCCAGCCCCCAGATCACGGCGAGGATCGCCAGCCCCGACAGCAGGCTTTTTGCCACCGCCCAGGTGAGCTCGCCCAGCATCACGTCGTCGAGCGTCATCGGCGTGTTGAGGATGGCGTCCCAGGTGCGCTGCACGTGCATGCGGGAAAAGCTCGAATACAGCACCTCGAAAGTGGCGGCGTTCATGGTGCTGTAGGCCACGGTGCCGGCGGCGAGAAACGTGATGTAAGGCATGCCGGCCACGTCCGGCATCAGGCTGCCGAGGCCGTAGCCCAGGCCCAGCATGTAGAGCATGGGGTCGGCCAGGTTGCCGAGGATGGACGGGATGGCGAGCTTCTTCCACACCAGATAGTTGCGCTGCCACACCGGAATGAAGCGCCACGACAGCCGGGGCAGCCGCAGAAACCTAGTCACGCAGATCCCTCCCGGTGAGCTTGAGGAACACGTCCTCGAGGTTCGACGGGCGGTGAATATAGCGGAGTGCGGGCGCCAGTTTCAGCGCGTCGATCACGCGGTCGGCGTCGGCCGTGTAGCAGAACAGCGTCTCGCCGACCGTCTCCGAACGCGCGCAGACGACGCCGGCGTGATCGCGCGTCCACGCCTCGAGCCCTTCGCCGTAGACCTCGACCACCGCCGGCTCGATGTGCGCTTCGATCAGCGCGCGCGGCGCGCCCTCGGTGATCACGCGGCCGTGGTCGAGGATGACGAGCCGGTCGGCGAGCCGCTCGGCCTCGTCCATGAAATGGGTGGTGAGCACGATGGTCTTGCCGGCGCCGATCAGCCGCCTGAGCCCCTGCCAGATGAGGTGGCGAGCCTGCGGGTCGAGGCCGGTCGTCGGCTCGTCGAGAAACAGGATCTCCGGGTCGTGCACCAGCGCGCGCGCCAGCGTGAGGCGCCGTTTCATGCCGCCCGAGAGCTGCGCGATCTGCGCGTCGGCCTTGTGCGCCAGGCCGGCGAATTCGAGCAGCGCCGGCACGCGCGCGGTGATCGCGGCGCGATCGAGGCCGAAATAGCGGCCGTAGGCGAGGAGGTTCTCCCGCACCGTGAAATCCGGATCGAGGTTGTCCATCTGCGGCACCACGCCGATCTTCATGCGCGCCTCGCGCGCCCGCGCCGGCACCGGCAGGCCGGCCAGGTCGATGCTGCCGGCATCGGGCTCGACGAGGCCCAGCAGCAGGCGCAGCGTCGTCGTCTTGCCGGCGCCGTTGGGACCCAGGAGGCCGAAGCATTCGCCGCGGCGCACGGCGAGGTCGACGCCGCATACCACTTCGGTGTCGCCGTATTTCTTCGTGAGGCCCCGTACGCTCAGCACGGGCATGCCTCCAGGAAGGCCTGCTTCAGTTCCCGGAGCTTGCCGTGGAAGAAGTGGCCCGCCGCGGGGATTTCCCTGACCGCGAGATGCTGCGCGTCGGCCCACTGCCGGATCGCGGCGGGCGGGACGAGTTCGTCGGCGTCGCCGTAGATCACCACCGTATCTTCGGGCACCGGGTCGAATTCGTACAGGGTGACGGCGGGCGCGACCAGTACCAGCTTTTTCGCGGGCAGCGCCCGGCGCAGGCGGTGCTGCACGAAGGCGCCGAAGGAAAAACCCGCCAGCGCCCACGGCAGGCCGGGGTAGCTCGCCTCGACGAAGCGGGCGACGGCGAGCAGGTCGTCGGTCTCGCCGATGCCGGCGTCGTAGCTGCCGTCGCTCATGCCGACGCCGCGGAAATTCGGCCGCACGCTCACCCAGCCGGCTTCGTTCGCCGCCCGGGCGAGCGTCGTCACCACCTTGTTGTCGAGGCTGCCGCCGTGCAGCGGATGCGGGTGCGCGACCAGCAAGAGGCCGCGGCGGCCGGTCTCGGGGTCGTCGATCACGGTTTCCAGCTTGCCGACGGCAACCGGGATGCGCAGTTTGTAACGCTTCATGGAACAGCGCCGCGCTGCCGCTTCACTTCAACTGCAGGCGTTCGACGATCTTTCCGCGCTTTAAGTGCTGCTCGAAGATTTCGTCGATGTCGGCCTCGTCCACATAGGTGTACCAGACCCCTTCGGGGTAGACCACCACCACCGGCCCTTCGTCGCAGCGGTCGAGGCAGCCGGCGCTGTTGATGCGGCACTTGCCCTCGCCGTTGAGATCGGCCTGCTTGACCTTCTTCTTCAGATAGTCGCGCATCGCCTGGGCACCGGCGTCGCCGCAGCACTTGGCGCCGTCGTCGCGCTGGTTGGTGCAGAAGAACACGTGATGCTTGTAATAGGGTTTAGTCATGCGGAAATTCCGTGGATTTGAGCGCGTTGCCGTGCGCCTTGTCGATGGGGTACTTGCGCGCGTTGATCGCCAGCTTGTCGGCGGCGGCTTCCAGGAGGTCGATGTCGAGCACGTCGGCCAGCCGCGTGAGGTAGATCAGCACGTCGGCGATTTCCTGCCGCACCGCCTCGCGCTGTTCGGCGCTCAGCTGCCGGCTCTGCTCGGGCGTCAGCCACTGGAAGGGCTCGAGCAGTTCGGCGGCCTCGACCGACAGCGCCATCACCAGGTTCTTCGGCGTGTGGTAGCGTTCCCAGGCGCGTGCCTCGGCAAAGGCGCGGATGCGCTGGCGCAGGGCGTCGAGGCTGTCGATCGGATCGGGCGTCATGCGCGCATGATACCGCGGCGGGCGTCGGCGGAGTTGCCGCGCCTGCGTTGGCATTCCGACGCAAGCGGCGACCTGTCGACGCGACGCCGCGCGCCCAGGACGGTGACTGCGGCTTGTCTGGCTGGCCCGGAGTTTGCTGGTAACCATCGGGATGGAAGCGGTACCCATTCCATTGTGCTCTGGCATAATGCCAGCGGATCAATAAACCAGGGGGTGGAGATGTTTACGATCAAGAAGCCTATCGTGCTGGCTGGCGTGGCGCTCGCTGTCGCGGCGATGGCGGGCTGTTCCAGTACGCCGACCTATCCGCCCGCGCCCGAGCGCACCGGCCAGGTCGACTGGAACTACCTCATCGGTCCGGGCGATTCGGTGCAGGTTTTCGTGTGGCGCAATCCCGAGGTGTCCGGCACCTTCCCGGTGCGGCCCGACGGCAAGATGACCATGAACCTGATCGAGGACCTCCAGGCCTCCGGCAAGACGCCAACCCAGCTCGCGCGCGACATCGAGAAGGCGCTCGCCAAATACATCCAGGAACCGATCGTCACCGTCATCGTCGCCGGCGGGGTCGGGCCCTTCGACCAGCAGATCCGCGTCGTCGGCGAGGCGGCCAAGCCGCAGGCGCTCAACTATCGCGAGAAAATGAGCCTGATCGACCTGATGATCGCGGTCGGCGGGCTGACCGACTTCGCGGCCGGCAACAAGGCCTACATCCTGCGCACCATCGACGGCAAGCCGCAGCGCCTCGGCGTGCGCCTGGAAGACCTGCTCAAGGGCGGCGATATCTCGGCCAACGTCGACATGCGTCCCGGCGACGTGCTGGTGGTGCCCGAAAGCCTGTTCTAGTCCCTGGCGCCGCGCTCGCGGCGCTCGCGCCCGGGCCGCAGCTTGGCGGGCGCTTTTTTTGACGGAAGGTCGCATGGATCAAGTGCTGCAGCAATTCCTGGGGTACGCCAAGGCCACCTGGCGGCGGCGCTGGTGGGGCGTGGCCGTGGCCTGGCTGGTGTGCATCGTCGGCTGGACCTGGGTCATGACGATCCCCGACCGCTACCAGGCGTCGGCCCGCGTCTACGTGGATACGCAGAGCCTGCTCAAGCCCCTGCTGTCGGGGCTCACCGTCGCGCCCAATGTCGACCAGCAGATCACCATGATGACACGCCAGCTGGTCAGCCGGCCGACCCTGGAGAAGGTCGCGCGCATGACCGACCTCGACGTCAAGGCGAAGACGCCCGAACAGACCGAGCAGCTGCTCAACGACCTGGCGAGCAAGATCTCGATCGCCGACGCCGGGCGTGAAAACCTCTATACCATCAGCTACCAGCATGCCGACGGCGAACTGGCGAAAAAGGTCGTGCAGTCCTTGCTGACCATCTTCGTCGAAACCAGCCTGGGCAAGACCCGCCAGGACATTTCCAGCTCGCAGCGTTTCATCGAGGAGCAGCTGCAGCAGTACCAGCAAAAGCTCACCGACGCCGAGAACGCGCTCACCGAGTTCAAGCGCAGGCATCTGGGCATGATGCCGGGGCAGGGCGGCGACTACTACGCCAAACTGGCAGAGACCGCTGCCCTGTTGCGGCAGGCCCAGCTCGACCAGCAGGAAGCGGTCAACCGCCGCAACCAGCTCAAGCGCCAGCTCGCCGACGAGGAGCCCGAGCTCAGCGCGGCCGCCGCCGCCGCGCCGACCCACAGCGAACTCGACGCCCGCATCCAGGCATTGCAGAAGCAGTTGGACGCCCTTCGCCTGCAGTACACCGACCTGCATCCGGACATCCAGTCGACCAAGCGGCTGATCGAGCGCCTCGAGGCGCAGAAGAAGGCCGAACTCGCCGAGCGCCGCGCCGACCCCGCCGGCGCGCGCATCCAGAACCCGGTCTACCAGCAGCTCACCATCGCCATCGCCGAGGCCGACGCCACCGTGTCCTCGCTGGGCGCACGCGTCGGTGAATACCAGCGCCGCTACAACGAGTTGCGCAATGCCTCCAACATGATCCCGCAGGTCGAGCAGGAATACACCCAGCTCATGCGCGACTACGACGTCTACAAGCAGAACTACGATGCCCTGCTGAAGCGCCGCGAATCGGTCACGATGTCAGGCGAGGTCGAGGCCAAGACCGATACCGTCGACTTCCGCGTCATCGACCCGCCCTTCGTGCCCAGCCAGCCCTCGTTCCCGAACCGGCCGCTCCTGCTGTCGCTGGTCACGCTCGGCGGCATCGGCGCCGGCATCGCGGTCGCCTTCCTGTTGAGCCAGTTGCGCCGCACCGTCACCGACCGCCGCGTGCTGCGCGAGCTCACCGGCCTGCCGCTGCTGGGCGCGGTATCGCGTGTCGACACCCCCGAGAGCGTGCGCCGCCGCCGCAAGGGGCTGCTGACCTATTTGGCGGCGGTGGGCAGCCTGCTCGCGGCCTATGGGGGCATGATGGTGCTGCAACTGGTGATGTCGCGGGCCGGCTAGGAGAAACCATGAGTCTGATAGAGAAAGCAGCCGGCAAGCTCGGGGCGGGGGGCGGCCAGCCCCCCGCCCGGGGCGCGGCGCCCGCCGAGAGCCTGATCGAAGGCGCGGTCAACAAGCAGCGCAGTTCGCGCGCCGAGCCTTTCGTCGCGACCCCGGTCGAGCCGGTGTTCAAGGATCCCGAGACGCTGGCGATGGACGAGGGCAGCGGCAGGGTGCAATCGATCAACCTCGCGCGCCTGCACCGCATGGGCGTGGTCGCGCCGGACGCCGAAAAGAGCCAGATTGCCGAGGAATTCCGCATCATCAAGCGGCCGCTCATTGCCAACGCCTTTGGCCAGGGCACCGCGCGGGTGAAGAACGGCAACCTCATCATGATCACCAGCTCGCTGCCGGGCGAGGGCAAGAGTTTCTGCGCGATCAACCTCGCGATCTCGATGGCGATGGAAATGGACCGCACCGTGCTCCTGGTCGACGCCGACGTCGCCAAGCCGCGCGTGCCGGAATATCTCGGCGTCCACGCCGACAGGGGCCTGCTCGACGTGCTGCAGGACAAGGATCTCAAGCTCTCCGACGTGCTGATCAAGACCGACATCGCCAAGCTCACCGTGCTGCCCGCCGGCCGCACCTACAAGCGCGCGACGGAACTGTTGGCGAGCGCCGCGATGACGCGCCTGGTCGAGGACATCGGCAACCGCTATCCCGATCGCATCATCCTGTTCGATTCGCCGCCGCTGCTCGCCACCAGCGAGGCGAGCGTGCTCGCCACCCACATGGGCCAGATCGTCATGGTCGTCGAGGCCGAGAAGACCTCGCAGGAAGCGGTGCGCGAAGCCCTTTCCCACATCCAGTCGTGCGAGGTCGTCGGCATGCTGTTGAACAAGACCACCCCGACGCCGGGCGCAGACTACTACTACGGCTACTATGGCAGCTACGGAAAATAAGGAGCGCGCGCGCATCCTCGCCGCATGGGCCGGCTTCGCGCTGGCATCCTCGGCCCACGCGCTCGACTGGCAGGTCCAACCCAGCGTCGCTGCCTCGGCCACGTATACCGACAACGCCAACCAGAGCGCCACCCGGCCCGAGGACGCCCTGATCATCAGCGTGACGCCCGGCGTGAGCCTCACTTCCAAGGGATCGCGCCGGGTCCAGGCGAGCCTCAACTACGGCCTCGCCGGCGTGGCGCGTTTCGGTCACGGCGACCGCACCGACCTCTACCATCGTCTCGGTGCCGTCGGCAAGGCGGAGCTGGTCGAGGATTTCCTGTTCATCGACGGCAACGCCAATATTTCGCAGGAACTGATTTCCCTGACGGGGTCGCCGGCAGGCGCGGACATCAACGCCGGCAACCGCGCCACCGTCGGCACCTATTCGATCAGCCCCCACATCCAGCATCGCCTCGGCACCTTCGCCAACGCGCAGGCGCGCTACACGGCCAGCGGCGCGATCTTCGAGAACGACGTCGCGTCGAACGCCAGCGCCAATTCGTTTTCGGCCGGCCTCACCAGCGGCAGCCGTTTCGACGACCTCGGCTGGGGGCTCAGCTATTCCCTTCGCAAGGTGGAAAACCGCAATGCGGCGGACGCCACCTTCGAGCGCGCGAGCGTGAACCTGGGGTATGCGCTGACCCGCAAATTCCGCGTGTTCGGCACGTACGGCCAGGACTGGAACGAATACGTCGGCAACACCGGGGCCGTCAGCCAGTTCGACGGTTCGTTCTACAGCGTCGGTTTCGGCTGGGCGCCGAATCGCCGCACCAGCCTCGAACTGTCCGCCGGCGAGCGCTACTTCGGCAAGACCTTCAGCGCGGCCGGCACTTACCGCAGCCGGCAGTCGCGCTGGCACCTGCGCTACAGCGAGGACGTGAGCGACATCAGCCAGCAGTTCCTGCAACAGGCAAGCCGCATTTTCTGGGTGTGCAACGGCGTGCTCGTCGAAACGACCACGGTCTCGAACCCGAATCCCGCGATTTGCCAGGGGCCGATCAGCGCAGGCCAGCTCGCGCTCGCCTACCAGAGCCTGGGCGTTTCGCTCAACGACCTGATCGCCGCGGGCCTGGTCAACATCGGCATCGCCAACGGCGTCTTCATCCTCAAGAGCCTGACCGCGGGCGTCTCGTGGGACGTCGGCCGCCTCGGATTCGGCGTCTCGGCGCAGGACACCCGCCGCCTGTACCAGTTGCTCAGCCAGGGCGAAGACCGGGTGCAGGGCCTCACCGGAACCGTCAGCTACCGCATGTCGCCGCACACCACGGCGTCAGGCAGCCTGGCGCTGACACGCACGCAGGTCGACAACCCCAGCGCGCTGCTGGTGCGCGACGACGACCTGATGACCTTCAGCCTGGGTTTGAGCCACGCCTTCGCGGAAAAACTGAATGGCGCGCTGACATTCCGCCACACCGAACGGGATTCCAACGTCGCGACCGGCGACTACACCGAAAATAGCCTGACAGCGACGGTCAACATGCGTTTCTGACCGCCTGCTGCATGGCATGGCCGTTGCTAGATACCAGGCGCCCGCCACGGCCGCGCCCACACCAGATATCGGACCGCCATGTACGAAGATTATTACCGCTTCACCGGCAAGCCTTTCCAGCTCAACCCCGATCCGCGCTTTTTCTACGGCTCCAAGGGTCACCGCCGGGCGATGGCCTATCTGGATTACGGCCTGTCGCTGGGCGAGGGCTTCATCGTCATCACCGGCGAGGTCGGCGCGGGCAAGACCACGCTGGTGCGCAACCTGTTCCGCCAGCTCGACGCCAACAGCCTGGTTGCCGCCCAGCTGGTGTCGACCCAGCTTGACGCCGACGATACGCTGCGCAGCGTCGCCGCCTCGTTCGGCCTCGAACACGAGGGCCTTGCCAAATCGGCGCTGCTGAAAAACCTGGAAGATTTTCTCGCTGCCGCTGCGCGCCAGAACAAGCGCACCCTGCTGGTGGTCGACGAGGCGCAGAACCTCACGCCGCGCGCGGTCGAGGAATTGCGCATGCTCTCCAACTTCCAGAACGACGACCGCTCGCTGATCCAGACCTTTCTTCTCGGCCAGCCTGAATTCCGCGGCATCCTGCAAAGCCCGGACATGCAGCAGCTGCGGCAGCGCGTGG
>DYFW01000288.1 GCA_020725005.1 Thiobacillus denitrificans | reverse complement strand
TCACGCGGATTTTCACGGGTTGCGGCATGTCGCCGGGGGGCGGCTCGCGCAAGGCGCGCATGTCGCGCAGTGCGTCCTTCAGTATTTCGTCCACGCGCGGATCGCCCGTGGTGTCGACCAGCGCGGCGCGGGTGACCCGGCCGGTGCCGTCGATCCATACGTTGATCACCACCTTGTAGCTTTTGCCCTTCAATGCCTGGTCGCGCGCCAGTGCCTGCTGAAAAGCCGCGTTTGCCGCCTCGCCCAGCAGACTGCCGTACCAGGCCCAGGGGTTGCCGCGCCCGCCGCCGCTGCCGGCGAGCGTCGGCGTGCCGCGCGTGCCGCCCACGTCGAGCCCGCCTTCGGCGCCCTCGCCCACGTTGAGCGGCGCCGGCGCGGCTTCGGCCGGCTGCGGCTCGGGCGTGGGGTCGGGCTTGTCCATCTTTACTTCCTCCTTGATCTCCGGCTCGGGCGGCTTCTGCTCGGGCGGCGGCGGTGGCGGCGGCGGCTTGACCAGGGTGATCTGCTGCACTTTCATTTTTTCCACCGGCCCCTTGGGCGTGAGCATGTCCTTGAGCCACAGCGCGATCAGCACCGCCACGGCCAGCGCCAAGGCCACGCCGCCCCAGCGCATCCACGCCGGCTTGCGCTCGTCCTCGTCCATGCCTTACTTGGCCGCCGGCTGGGTCACCAGCCCCATCTGGGTGATGCCGATCTGGCCCAGCAAATCCATCACTTCCATGACGCGGCCGTACTGCACCACGGTGTCGCCCTTGATCACCACCGGCAGGTCGGGGGTCGCGGCCTTGGCGGCGGCAAGCTGGGTGCGCAGCTCGTCCATCGTCACCGGATAGGTGTCGAGATAGACCTGTCCGTCCTGGGTCACGCTGATCGCCTTGGTCTTGGGCTTGGACAGACTCGGCGCGTCGGAGGCTTTCGGCAGGTTGACCTTGATGCCGGAAATCGACGCGGTGGTCATGATGATGAAGATGACCAGGAGCACGTAGGCCAGATCGAGCATCGGCACCACGTTGATTTCGTCGTAGGGTTTGTCGTCCTCGTGAACGCTGGCCATGGCTGGCTCCTCAGCGTGAGTAGTTCTCGGCGAGCTTGGTCACCAGCTCGTCGATGAACACGCGCATGTCGGAAGTGATCGTCTTGATGCGCGAATTGAGATAGTTGTAGCCGAACAGCGAGGGGATCGCGACGGCCATGCCGGCGGCGGTGGCCATGAGCGCGGCGGCGATGCCGGGCGCGATCGAGTTGACGTTGACGTCGCCGGTGGCGGCGATCACCGCAAAGGTGATCATCACCCCCAGCACCGTGCCCAGAAGGCCGATGAAGGGGCCACCCGAAATGGCGATGGTGAGCAGCACCATGAGCTTGTTGAGCCGCGTGGTTTCGCGCACCAGACCGGTATCGAGGCTGGCGCGAATGGAATCGAGCGCCTGCGGCGAGAGGTTTTTCGCGTTGTCCTTGAGGTGGGACGCATCGGTATCGCGGAAGCGGTGCGACAGCTCCTGCGCGGCGATGTGATAGAGCCGGTACAGCGAGGATTCGCGGAAGGTCGACGCCATGCCGTTCGACTTGTCGATGGCGCCCAGGTCGGTCGACAGCTCGCGGAACGCCTGCATGAACTGGCGGTTGGCGCGGTCGACCTTGTTCACGTAGAGCGTCTTGGCGATCATGATCATCACTGCGAACACCAGCATCACCGCCAGAATGC
>DYFW01000287.1 GCA_020725005.1 Thiobacillus denitrificans | reverse complement strand
CGGACGCTACCAGGCGCTGCCGCTGGCGGGCGCGCAGGGTGCGCAGGGCGGCGGGCGCGCCTTCATCCTCGATACCCGTGAGGGCCACGTCTGGATCTGGAGCGAGAACGAGCCGGTCGCCACCGCCGACGGCCGCCGCCGTTACGGCGCGGGCTTCCTCTACCAGGGGCGCCTGCGCCCCGGCAGCCAGCCCGGCGAGTGGATCGACCCGCAGCCGCGCTGAGCGGCCGGGGCGGCGCCGGCGCCGGGGAAATCGCCGGAGGCGGGACGCAGGCTTAAAGCTCGCGCAGGATCGCGCCGATAGGTGATTATTCTCCTGCTTGAATCCGTCCGCCCATGACGACCGAAACCGCATCCCCGCCGCCCGCCGCCCGCCAGAAAATCCGCCTCGGCGACCTGCTCGTCGCGCAGAAGGTGATTTCCAGCGCCGATCTGGAAATGGCGCTGGCGGCGCAGAAAAAAAGCGGCCGCCGGCTTGGCCGCGTCATTGTCGAGATGGGCCTCGCCGGCGAGAACGACATCGCGCAGGCACTCGCGCGGCAATTGGCGATTCCCTTCGTCGATCTCAGGAAGTTCAATCCCGACCCGTCCGTGCTGCAACTGCTGCCGGAAACGCAGGCGCGCCGCTTCCGCGCCATGCCGCTGGCGCGGCGCGACGGCGAAATCTTCGTCGGCATGGCCGACCCCACCGACCTGTCCGCCTACGACGAGATCGCGCGCCTGATCCCCGCGGGCATCCAGCTCGCCGTCGTCGCCGAGGGCGACCTGCTCGCCGCGATCGACCGGCTCTACCGCCGCACCGACGATATCCACGGACTCACCGAGGAACTCGCGCGCGACATGGGCGAGAACGAGGGCAGCATCATCGGCCTCGAAGCGCTTGGCGAGGGACAGGCCGACGCGCCGGTGGTGCGCCTGCTGCAGACGCTGTTCGAGGACGCGCTGCAGGTGGGCGCCTCCGACCTGCACATCGAGCCGCAGGAAAAACAGCTCATGATCCGCTTCCGCATCGACGGCGTGCTGCACCAGCAGACCGCGGCCGATCTCAAGATCGCGCCGGCGCTGGCGCTGCGCCTGAAAATCGTCGCGGGCCTCGACATTGCCGAAAAACGCCTGCCGCAGGACGGCCGTTTCGCGGTCAAGGTGCGCGGCCGCACCGTCGACGTACGCCTGTCGACCCTGCCGACGCAGTACGGCGAATCGGTGGTGATGCGCCTCTTGAGCCAGGGCGAGAACGCGCTCAGCCTCGACGGCCTCGGCATGTCGCCCGCGCTGATGACGCGCTTCCGCGCCATCCTGCACCGGCCGAACGGCCTCGTGCTGGTCACCGGCCCGACCGGCAGCGGCAAGACGACCACGCTCTACGCCGCGCTCACCGAGCTCAACGACCCCGGCACCAAGATCATCACCGTCGAGGACCCGGTCGAATATCGCCTGCCCGGCATCAACCAGGTGCAGGCCAACGACAAGATCGACCTTTCCTTCGCGCGGGTGCTGCGCGCCATGCTGCGCCAGGACCCGGACGTCATCCTGGTCGGCGAGATGCGCGACGCGGAAACCGCCCAGATCGCGCTGCGCGCAGCGATGACCGGCCACCTCGTGCTGTCGACCCTGCACACCAACGATGCCGCCTCGACCCCGGTGCGTCTGCTCGACATGGGCGTGCCGGCCTACATGGTGGCGACCTCGGTGCAGGGCGTGCTGGC
>DYFW01000056.1 GCA_020725005.1 Thiobacillus denitrificans | reverse complement strand
CGTCGCCTTCATGAGCCAGCTGGTCGGCACGCTGCTGGGCGTGGCGGTGGCGCTGCTCGGCGGCTTCGCGGTCTATGGGGGGCTGAAAGCCGCGGTGGGACTCCGGCTCGATGCCGAGGAAGAATTCGTGGGCGCCGACCTCACGATCCACAAGGTGTCGGCCAGCGCCGAGCGCGAGACCCTCTGGTAAAACTGTGTGATCGGAAACAATAAAGTCTGTCGGGCGAGAATAAAGTCAGTCGGATATTGAGTTGAGGAAAAGCCGGGCAACTTGCCCGGCTTTTTTATTTCTGCGGCAGCAACTCGGCCAATGCTGACACGAAGAACAAAGTGCTTGAAGTCAGCATAAAAAAGCTCAGCGGGCAGTTGCTCAAACAGTTTGCAACCTAATCTTTGTCGCGGCGACAATAATCTTAAGCATAGGCTGGCGCAAATGCTTCTTCTGGATGTTCGGTGGGCCCAATCTCGCCCCAATACGGCGATAGTTTGCGCAACTGCGCGATGATCGGCGGCACTGCCGCGATGACGCGATCCATCTCGGCTTCGGTGTTGTAGCGCGACAGCGAGAAGCGCGTCGTCCCGTGGGCTGCCGTGTAGGGGATGCCCATCGCGCGCATCACGTGCGAAGGTTCCAGCGAACCTGAAGTGCACGCCGAACCCGACGAGGCGGCGATGCCCGCCTTGTTGAGCAGCAGCAGGATCGCCTCGCCTTCGATGAACTCGAAGGCGATGTTGCTGGTGTTGGGCAGGCGATTCATCACGTCGCCGGTCGGAAAGCAGCGTGGCACGGCGGCGAGGATGCCGGCTTCCAGCTTGTCGCGCAGCCGCTTGACCTCGGTGTTCTCGTAGACCATGTGCTGCAAGGCCTGTTCGCAGGCCACGCCGAGGCCGACGATGGACGCGGCGTTCTCGGTGCCGGCACGCCGGCCGCGCTCCTGGTGGCCGCCGCGCAGCAGTGGACGGTAGCGCGTGCCGCGCCGCAGGTAGAGCACGCCGACACCCTTGGGCGCGTGCAGCTTGTGGCCGGAGAGCGAAACCATGTCGATCTTGGTTTTCTTCAGGTCGATGGCAATCTTGCCCACTGCCTGCACCGCGTCGGTGTGGAACTGCGCGCCGGCGGCATGCGCCAGCTCGGCCATCTGCTCGACCGGGAAAATCGTGCCGGATTCGTTGTTCGCCCACATCGCAGAGACGATCGCGGTGCGCGGGCCGAGGGCGGCCTTGTATTCGTTCATATCAAGCCGGCCGCGCTTGTCCACACCGAGGCGCGTGATGGCATAGCCTTCCTTTTCGAGATACTCGCAGAGCGTGAGGATGGCCGGATGCTCGACAGCGGTAGTGATGATCTGGTTGCGCTCGGGCTGGGCCCTGAGCGCCGAGAGGATCGCGGTCGAGTCCGACTCGGTGCCGCAGGACGTGAACACGATCTCCGAGTCGTGCTCGGCGCCGAGAAGCGCCTGCACCTTGGCGCGCGCTTCCTTTAGCGCGAAGCCCACCTTGTTGCCGAAGCTGTGCATCGACGAGGGGTTGCCGAACTGCTCGGTGAAAAAGGGCAGCATGGCGCTCACCACCGCCGGGTCGCAGGCGGTCGTGGCGTTGTTGTCGAGATAGATCGGGACGTCGTTCATGTCATGCCTCCTGAAGGGCTGCCCCGAAGGAGGCATCGCCCCCTGTGGGGGCAGCGAACAAAGTGAGCGTGGGGGCCATTAGTGTGCCTTTCCGAGCATCGCGGCAGGCAGCAGGCGCACGAATTCGCCGAGCGCCTCGACCAGCTTGGTCTGGATGCCGTTGAGCGTCGCCGCCTCCATCATGCAGCCGACGCAGGCACCTTTCAGATTGACGTATATGTTCTTGCCGTCGATCTCGACAATCTCGATGTCGCCGTGGTCACGCTGCAGCATCGGGCGGATGGCCTCGACGGTTTCCTCGATCTTGCGGATGCGCTGGAAGTTGGTGAGCTTGGGCGCGGCAGCAGGGGTCGCCGGGGGGAGCGGTTTCGTCGCGGCGGTCGGTGCAGTGCAGGCTTCCTTCGACACCCTGGCGAGAATCTCCTCGATGCCCTCGTGACAGGAGGCGCAGCCGCCGCCGGCCTTGGTGAAGTGCGCGACCTGCTCGACCGTGGTGAGGCTGTTGGCGCGCACCACTTCCTCGATCAGCACCGCGTCGATGGCGAAGCACTTGCATATCAGCGCGCCTTCCTCGTGGTCGTCCTTCCATGCCTCGCCGCGGTAGTTGGCCACGGCCGCCTGCAGCGCCTCGCGGCCCATCACCGAGCAATGCATCTTCTCGGGCGGCAGGCCGTCGAGGTAGTCGGCGATGTCCTGGTTGCTGACCTTGAGCGCCTCGTCGAGCGTCATGCCCTTGACGATCTCGGTGAGCGCCGAGGACGACGCGATCGCCGAGCCGCAGCCGAAGGTCTGGAAGCTCGCATCCACGATCTTCTCGCTGTCCGGATCGACCTTGAGCATCAGGCGCAGCGCATCGCCGCACTTGATCGAGCCGACGTCGCCGATGCCGTTGGCGCCATCCAGCAAACCGGCATTGCGCGGGTTGAAGAAGTGTTCGCGGACTTTTTCGGAGTAATCCCACATGACGGTTCTCCTTAGAAGCTGAAGGATTTGCCGCAGCCGCAGGCGGCCTTGGCGTTGGGGTTGTCGAACTTGAAGCCGCTCTCGGTCATCGTGTCGATGAAGTCGATGACCAGGCCTTCGACAAGCGGCAGCGTGGCCGGATCGACCAGCATGCGGATGCCGTCGACGTCGAGCACGGTGTCGTCGGCCGCCGCGTCGGCCTCGAGCTTGAGGCCGTACTGGTAGCCTGAACAGCCGCCGCCGGAAACGGAGACGCGCATGCCCTTCGCGGGCGTTTCGGAAAACTTGATGAAGCGCTGGATCGCCTTGGCGGCCTTGGGGGTCAGTTGGATCATGATGTCTCTCCTGGGGTTTTCAGGAGAAACGCAAGCGCCGTGCCACGCTGCAAGCTATTGTTTTAACGTGCTCTCGGATGAGGCTTGTCGCAAAGGCGACAAAGCCGATCAACCGATGATGATCTCGTAGGCGCGGCGCAGCAACTGCAATTCGCGCGGATCGCAATCGCGCGTCTCGGTGATGGCGACGAACTTGCCGCCCTGCGCGTCGACCGCGACAAAGGGCGGATCGAGCGTGGCGAACTGCAGCAGGTAGATGTCGATTGTCCCGCCGGGGACGGCGAATGCCGCGACGAAGTCGGTTTCCACGCGCAGGGCGTACTCAGGCCGTGACGAAGGTGAAACAGTCCTTCGGACAGGTGCGCCCGCAAGCGCCGCAGCCGGTGCAGTCTTCGGGATTCTTGACGATCATCATCGCCTTGGCATCCTCGTCGTCCCAATCGTCATCATCGACCTCGTCGTCCTCGCCACGGTCGACGAGCGTCAGCACGTCGCGCACGCACACCTTGTAGCAGCGGCCGCAGCCGATGCATTTCTTCGAGTCGATCGACTCGGCGTAGGTCGGCGTGTAGGGAGTACCGCCACGGGTTAGGGCAGTTGCGCTCATGTGGGTTTCCTTTCTAGGAGGGTTGCATTGAATTGAGTTTGGCTAGGCGTGCGTTGGCATCCGCCCAAGCCTTGCAGGCATCGAAGGTCGACTGGGCCAGTGCCGGAATTTCCTCGTAGGCCGCCGGCAGGCGTTCCTCGACGAGGTCGTGCATCTGCCCGGCCCATTCGCTGGCGATACGCTTGAGCTTCTTCACTTCCTTTTCCAGATCCCTGAGTTCATCTTCGCTCATCGTCACATCCCCGCCACGTCCGGATGCGCGCCGATGATTTCCAGGGCGACGGCGAGGATCTTGTCGCCCTCGGTCTTCATCTTCGAGAGGCTTTCGAAGCCGAAGCGGTGCACGTCGCGCAGCGTGCGGTCGCTCACGACCAGCTTGCCGACGGTGATCAGCGCGCGGCCGAAGCCCTCGTGCGAGAGATGCACCATCGGCACCGCCATCTGGCCGCATTCCTTCTCGATCAGCACGGCGATTGCGTTGTAGAAAGCCTTCACGCAGGCGATGGTCTCCTCGTCGGGATCGCCGACGATGGGGATCTGCGCCTTGCGCTCCTTCGTCATGATCAGCGGGTCGAGCAGCTTCTCGCCGGGCTGGCCGTCCCAGGTGCCATAGCTGTCGAGCGCGCGCATCTGGCGGATCATCTCCTTGATGAAATCGGTCTCGTAAATCGGGTCGCGTTCCAATACGGCGGCGGTGCTCATGGGGGTTCTCCAATGGGGGAAATGGGGGATGCTGCGAAAGTCGGCGCTGGCGAGACGGCTGGCGAGGCACACGCAGCGCGGCGGGCGAGGATGCGCTGGGCGATCAGGCCGACGCCCAGCCCGGACAGCGCGCCGCCGACGGCGGCCAGGTCGCCGAAGGCCGACAGCGCGATGGCGCCGAGCAGCAGCGTGGTGGCCGGCAGCAGGTAGGCGCGCAGGGCGCCACGCACCAGCGCGCCCTCCGCCAGCGTGAGCGTCACGCCGTCCCCGGCGCGCAGCGTGGCCGCCACCGGCAGGCGCACGGTCGTGTCCTTGCTGCCGCAGGCGCCGCGGCTGCCGCAGCTCGCGCAGGCGGACGGCGTCTCGACGCGGATCGTCGCCACGCCGTCATGCACCGAGAGGATCGTGCCGCTGCGCTCAATCATGGCCACTCATTCCTGCCAGCCTTCCGTCGCCATGCGCTCGAAACGGCCAGCGTCCTTGGTTCTGCCCAAGGCCTTCTCGACCCAGGGCACGCCGCCGTCGCGCACGGCCTTCTGCAATTCGGCCAGCAGGCGGTCGATGGGCATTTCCTCTTCGAGGCGCAGCGGCTGCACGCCGGCCGCGAGCAGCTGTTTCACCGCCGAGCCGCCGACCGCGAGGCAATACACCGCCGCGCAGCCGTCGAGCGCCGCGATCTTCGCCGGCAATTTGTTCTCGTTGCCGTCCATCGACTCGACGGGAAATTCGGCCACTGACACCAGCCGGGCGCGCACGCCGTCGAGCGCATGGATCGCGAAGCCGGTCGACGCGCCGAAGTGCTGGTTCACCCGCGCGCGATCATCGGTGGCGAAGGCGACCTTGAGCATGGCGGGCACCGTGTCAGTGCTTGACCACGCCAGCGCCAATGTCCGCGACCGGGCGGAAGATGGAGCGGTAGGCAGGGATGTCATGGTGGTGGCCCAGGATGAGGTTGGCGAAATCGAACAGCGCCTGGCGCGCGCCGCGATAGCCGATCCACGGGCGGGCATAACCGCCCACCCAGTCGTATTGCGGAAAGCCGGCGCGCAGCAGCGGCACGCCGAGCCGCTCGGCGGCGCCGGCGGCGTGCGAATTCGAGATGATCAGCTGCACGCCATTCCCGCTAGCGGCCTGTTCGAGGTCTTCGAGGTCGCCGATCTGTACCGTGTCGCAGGGCATGTCGGCCAGCACCTCGGCACGTGCCGGCGCCACGGCGGCGACGATCTCGACGCCCATGCCGGTGAGGAAGCGCGCGAAGCCGATCAGGTGATCGGCATCCAGCGCCAGCCCGACGCGCGCGAAGCCGGTCTGGAAATGCGTATCCACCATCGCGTCCTGCAACTGCGCGCGCTGGCGCTCGATCCTGTCCGGCACCGGCTGGCCCGACAGCTGCGCCAGCGTGTGCGTGAAGGCATCGCAGGCATCCAGGCCCATCAGGTGGTCGAAGCGAAAGTCGGGAACCGCGGTACGGCGCTTCAGCGTATCGGCCGCGCGGTCGAGCGAGCGGCCGATCACCAGCGTCGCGACCGATTCGCCCATCGTCTCGATCTCCGCCTTCGGCGTGCCGCCGACGGTGAGCGCCGAAAACTTGCCGTCCATCAGGTGGCCGTCGAGCGAATCGCCGATGTCGGGCAGCACCACCGGGCGCAGGCCGAAGGCCTCGATCCAGTCCTTCAGCACCTCGATGTCGCCCGGCGTCAGCGACGCGTTCGCCAGCACATTCACCTGCCGGCGGCGGCGGCCGGCGGCCTGCGTCTCCGGCACCATGGTTTCGATGATCGCCTCGACCGCCAGCGCGAAGCCCGACTCCAGCGAGCCCGTGTAATCCGGCGTATTCACCGGCACCACGGCGATGTGGGCGTACTCGGGATGCTTCTCGCGGAACTGCTTCACCAGCCGGCGGATATCGGTGCCCTGCGTTTCCGACAGGCCCGTGGTCGGCAAGCCGATGACCTCTGGCGCGTTCTTCTCGCAGATCGTCTTCAGGCCCTCGACGACGTTCTCGTCCGCGCCCATCACGCTGGACACCTGGTCCATCGCCGTCGTCTGCAGCGGAATCGGCTCGCGGAAATGGCGCACGAAGAAGACTTTCCCGAAGGCCGTGCAGCCCTGCGAGCCGTGCATCATCGGGATCGCGTGGCGCAGGCCGAGGAAGGCGAGCGACGCCCCGACGGGCTGGCTCACCTTCAGCGGACTCACCGCCAGCGGTTTCGCGCGTTTCAGAATTTCGGCCATGACATGGGTACCCGACAAAGGGAAGACACCCATCGCTTCGCAAGGGTTATGCCAGAGCAGGATTACTTAAAGTTCAATGGGTTGGCGGAAATGAGCCTTGTAGGAAAGTCGACATCGATTCATTAGGCGAACCGTGAAAAAGCGATAATGGGTAGGGTTATTTCCCTTCTAAGGCCGTCTCGCAAAGACTGACTTTT
This sequence comes from Thiobacillus denitrificans, assembly GCA_020725005.1. Taxonomy (GTDB): domain Bacteria; phylum Pseudomonadota; class Gammaproteobacteria; order Burkholderiales; family Thiobacillaceae; genus Thiobacillus; species Thiobacillus denitrificans_G. The sequence goes on along the minus strand of DYFW01000056.1, from coordinate 12,588 downwards.
CCGGCCTTCCGGAACCCGCTCCTTAATGATATTCTTACCATATATCTATCGATAGTAGCGAGGTAAGATCATGGCCGCCACCGCAACCCTTTCCGGCAAGTTCCAGATTTCCATTCCCAAGGCAATCCGCGATGAGCAGCACTGGGTGGCGGGACAGGAGTTCGTCTTCGTTCCCAAGGCAACGGGCGTATTGCTGATCCCCGTGCCCAAACTCGGCGAGCTTGCGGGCATCGCCAAGGGGGCCAACCCCGCCGACTTCCGTGACCAGCAGGATCGTTATTAATGCGTGTCATCGATACTTCGGCGTGGATCGAGTGGCTGATCGACAGCCCCCTGCGCAAAAAGCTGGCGAAGGAAATTCCCGACAAGGCCGAATGCATCGTGCCGACCCTCGTGCAGCTGGAGCTGGCGAAGTGGCTGACCCGCGAGGCGGGCGAAGATCGGGCTGACCAGATGATCGCCTATACCCAGAAGTGTGTCGTCGCGCCGCTGGATACGCGCACGGCACTGCGCGCCGCCGAGATGTGCCGCCAGCACAAGCTCGCGACCGCCGATGCCGTGGTCTATGCCACCGCCGCCGAGAACGGCGCCGAGTTGCTCACCTGCGACGCGCACTTCGAAGGCTTGCCGAACGTCATTTTCGTGCGGAAGAGCCCGTAGCGTGCCGCCCCGCCAGCGCCGACTTTCCATAACGCCACGCCATGCACATCTGGGTTGACGCCGATGCCTGCCCGAAGCCGATCAAGGAGATCCTGTTCCGGGCGGCGACGCGCACCGGCATCGCGCTGACGCTGATCGCCAACCAGATGCTCGCCGCCGACGTGATCGCCAAGGGCGCCAAGGTGCTGACGCCACGCGGCGAACCTTACGACAAGGGCAGCATCGCCGCCGCGCTGACGCTGCGCAACTTCATGGACACGCTGCGCTCGACGGGCGTGGAAACCGGCGGGCCGGCGGCGTTTTCCGCCAGCGACCAGCACACTTTCGCGCGGCAGCTGGATCGGGAACTGGCGGGACGCAAGGCTTAGGCTTGCGCCTCGTCCCGGCTGTTGATGGCGTAGCGCCATCGGACTGTGGCCACCTGAGGAAAGATGAACCACATCCAATGGGTTCGCTTCTGGCCAGCCTTCAGCTCGTTCAACGATTGAGCATAAATGCTTTCCTGTGCATCGCTGAATCTCTGCAAGTCGTATAGTGCGGTCACGTCATCCACCCAGGCAATCCATGATCGGCTAAGGCATTTGATGGGAACATATCACCACTGATTGATGCCCGCTACAGCCGCAATCCTCGGCTGACCTCACGACTCTACAAAACAGGAAACGCAGATGAACATCGAATCTCTACCCCTCGATCCCGAACTGGCGCATCAACTGTCCGGCGTGACCACCGCCACGCTGACGACTGTCCTGCTCAAGAAGGGCTTGCGCAACGTCTGGCTCCGTGGCGCAATGCCCATCCAGGACGGGCAACCGCGACGCGTCGGGCGCGCCTTCACGCTGCGCTTTGTCCCCGCCCGTGAAGACTTGGCGACGCCCGCCTCGTGGGCTTCGCCGATCTCCACGCGGGCCGCCATCGAGTCCATGCCGACCGGTTGTATCGCCGTTGTCGATGCCATGGGCATCACCGACGCGGGCATCTTTGGCGACATCCTGTGTTCCCGCATGAAGATGCGTGGCGTCGCGGGACTGGTTACCGACGGCGTCATCCGCGACAAGGCAGGCGTCCTGGGTACCGACCTGCCCGTTTGGTGTGCCGGTACGGCTGCGCCGCCATCTGTCGCCGGGCTCACTTTCGTGGCCTGGCAACAGCCGATCGGTTGCGGCGGCGTCGCGGTATTTCCCAACGACATCATCGTTGCCGACACGGATGGTGCCGTACTGATCCCCGCCGATCTTGCAGACGAGGTGGCTGCCGTTGCGGTCGAGCAGGAGCGCCTCGAAGGCTGGATCATGACGCAGGTGGCGGCGGGCGTTCCCTTGCCCGGCCTGTATCCGGCGAACGAGGAGAACAAGGCGCGCTATGAAGCCTGGGTCAAGACCGGACGCTGATTCATTCATCCGGGCGCACCAAGACCGCTAAGCCGTCCGCGTGCCGTCTCGCCAGCGCCGGGTTTTCAGGTCGCCACCGGCGTGCCCGCCGCCTTGTTCCGCGCCCACGGCGCCGGCTTCTTCACCGCGGCCCAGACCGGATTTTCGATGGTGAGCGCGAGTTGGCGCGCGAGCTCCGGCATGCCGGCGTAACCGGCGTAGCCGAATTCGCGTTCCTGGTTGATGTCGAGGAAGGGGATGCGCGATTTCAGCGCCATGTAGAGGTTGCGGCCGCCGGCGATGAGGATGTCGGCACGCAAATCCTTGTAGGCGCCGAGCAGCGCCTTGGGGCTGCCGTCCTCGATCATGTTCGCGTCCGGACCCATCAGTTCGCGGATGCGTTCCTTGTCTTCCTCGGTGGACTTTTTCGTGCCGGTGGCGACGACATCCATGCCCAGATCCTGCAGCGCTGAGACGATCGACCACGACTTGACGCCGCCGGTGTAGAGCAGCACACGCTTGCCGGTCAGGCGCTGGCGCCAGGGTTCGAGTGCGGCGTGGGCTTTGGCTTCTTCGCGCGCGATCAGCGCTTCGGTGCGCGCGGTGAGGTCGGGATCGTCGAGCAGCGCGGCGAAATCACGTAAAGATCGCGACATGTCGCGCACACCGTAGAAGCTGCCCTCGAAGAAGGGCACGCCGTAAGCCTCATTCAGCTTGCGCGCAACGTTGAGCAGCGCCTTGGCGCAGACGACCATGGTCGCTTCGGCGCGATGCATGGTCTGCACTTCGCGGAAGCGCGCGTCGCCCGAGAGCGTGGAGAGGACGCGCAGGCCGAGTTCGTCGAACAGCGGCAGCACGTGGAAGAATTCGCCGGCGATGTTGTATTCGCCGATCAGGTTGATGTCGTGCACCTTGATTCCCTGACGCTGCGCGGCCATCGGCACCGAATCGGGCTCGCGCGTGCCGATGACGTACTTGAACATCGCTTCGCCACCGAGCCGGTTGCCCATGTTCTTGGTGCCGTAGAAGCCGGCCGCATCGACCGGCACCACGGGCACGCCGTAGTGCTCGGTGGCCGCCTTGCACAGCGCTTCGAGATCGTCGCCGATCAGCGCGGTGACGCAGGTGGAATAGACGAATACCGCTGCCGGCGAGTGGTCGTCGATGGCCTGCTTGATGGCATGGAACAGGCGCTTTTCGCCGCGTCCCATGATTACGTCCTGCTCGGTGAGGTCGGTGGTCATGCCGATCCTGAACAGCGTCGGCCCGGTGGTACGCGTGCCGCGGTTGTCCCACGAGCTGCCGGCGCAGGCGATCGAGCCATGCACGATGTGCGCGACGTCGGCGATCGGCAGCAGCGCGATCTGCGCGCCATCGAAGGCGCAGCCGCCGGCGGTGGCGCCCGGCTTGGGCTTGGCGCAGCCGGATTTCTCCTTCGCATTGTGGGCGCAGGCGGGTTCGTTCAGCAGTTCGGCGATCTGGGCGGCAGCTTTCATGGACGGTCCTTTCGCTCTTCCTAGTGCAAACCGTGTGCCATCACCAACACACTGATTCAATGCGGTTTCCCGTTTTCCCAACTTTGTCGTGTTTGCGACAAAGCAGCCGCCGGCCCGCCCGCAATCGCCGGCTGCTACTTTGTGGCACGCCGTTTGCGAGCTTCCGGATGACACCCGACCGGAGACCACACCATGCGCTCATCCCTCCTGCTTGCACTGCTCACGCTCATGCCCGCCATCGCCTGCGCCGAAGAGGTGCAAATTGCCGTCGCCGCCAACTTCGCCGCACCGCTGAAGCAGCTTGCCGCCGACTTCGAGAAGGACACGGGGCACAAGCTGGTGGCAGCGTTCGGCTCGACCGGCAAGTTCTACACACAGATCAAATCCGGCGCCCCGTTCGAGGTGTTGCTCGCGGCCGACGACGAAACGCCCGCCCGTCTTGAGAAGGAAGGCGACGGCGTGGCCGGCAGCCGCTTCACCTATGCGGTCGGCCGGCTGGTGTTGTGGAGCAGGCAGGCCGGCTACGTCGATGACCAGGGCAACGTGCTGAAGAAGAACGCGTTCGGGCACCTCGCCCTGCCTAACCCGAAGCTCGCCCCCTACGGCGCCGCCGCGCTCGAACTGCTGAAGGCGCTGGGCGTGCACGATGCCGTGCAGCCGAAACTGGTCGTCGCCGAGAACCTCACGCAGGTGCAGCAGTTCGTCGCCACCGGCAATGCCGAACTGGGCTTCGTCGCGCTGTCGCAGGTGCTCAAGGAGGGGAAGATCGCCGAGGGTTCCGGCTGGATCGTGCCGCAGAAGTTTTACACGCCGATCCGGCAGGATGCCGTGCTGCTGACGAAGGGCAAGGGCAAGCCGGCGGCGGAGGCCCTACTCGCCTACCTCAAGGGCGACAAGGCGAAAGCGGCGATCCGCGGCTACGGCTACGATCTCTGATGCATGCGAGCGATCTCGCGGCGATCTGGCTGACGCTCAAGCTCGCCGGCCTGACCACTGTGCTGCTGCTGCTGATCGGCACGCCGATCGCGTGGTGGCTGGCGCGCACGCGCCACTGGGCGAAAGGTCCGGTCGGCGCGGTCGTCACCCTGCCGCTGGTGCTGCCGCCGGCGGTGCTCGGCTTCTACCTGCTGGTGCTGATGGGGCCGGACGGACCGGTCGGGCAATTCACCCAATCGCTCGGCCTCGGCCTGCTGCCCTTCAGCTTCGCCGGCCTCGTCGTCGCCTCGGTGATCTATTCGATGCCCTTCGTCGTCCAGCCGCTGCTGCAGGCCTTCGAGGCGATCGGCGAACGGCCGCTCGAAGCGGCGGCAACCTTGCGCGCGAGTCCGTGGGATACCTTCTTCTCGGTCGTGGTGCCGCTGGCGCGCCCCGGCTTCATCACCGCCAGCGTGCTCGGCTTTGCCCACACCGTCGGCGAATTCGGCGTGGTGCTGATGATCGGCGGCAACATTCCCGGCAAGACGCAGGTGCTGTCGATGGCGATCTACAACCACGTCGAGGCGCTCGAATATGCGCCTGCGCATTGGCTGGCGGGCGGCATGCTGGTCTTCTCCTTCGTCGTGCTGCTGGTACTGGGCACCTTCAAGCCGGCGCTGCGCAAGCCATGAGCATCGCCGTGCGTTTTCGCCACGCCTATCCTGGCTTCGCGCTCGACGTCGATCTCGACTTGCCCGGCCGCGGCGTCACCGCGTTGTTCGGCCATTCCGGCTCGGGCAAGACGACGCTGCTGCGCTGCATCGCCGGCCTCGAACGCGCAACCGGCCGCCTGTCGATCGATGGCGCGGTGTGGCAGGACGACGACACCTTCGTGCCCACGCATCGCCGTCCGATCGGCTACGTCTTCCAGGAAGCCAGCCTGTTCCCGCACCTGAGCGTGCAGGGCAACCTCGACTTCGGCATGAAGCGCGCGCAGCGCGCACCCAGTTTCCCCGCCCGCGAGGGCGGGGCTGGGGGTGGGCGGGACAATGGGTGCCGTCCCGCCGGCGCCGACTTTCAACACATCATCGAGCTGCTCGGCATCGGCACCCTGCTCGACCGCAAGCCCGACCGCCTCTCGGGCGGCGAGCGCCAGCGCGTCGCCATCGCGCGCGCGCTGCTCACCGCGCCGCGCCTGCTGTTGATGGACGAGCCGCTCGCCGCGCTCGACTTGGCACGCAAGAACGAAATCCTGCCCTACCTCGAACGCCTGCATGACGAGCTGGAGATCCCCGTGCTCTACGTCAGCCATGCGCCCGACGAAGTCGCGCGGCTGGCCGACCACATCGTGGTGATGGAAGGCGGGCGCGAAGTGGCGCAGGGACCATTGATCGACGTCCTTTCGCGCCTCGATCTGCCGATCCGGCTCGGCGAGGATACCGGCGTGGTGCTCGACGGCACGGTGGTCGAACGTGACGAGAACTGGCAACTGGCGCGCATCGGTTTCTCAGGTGGAACGGTCTGGGTGCGCGATGGCGGCCACGCGCTTGGCCACCCCGTGCGCGTGCGCATCCTCGCGCGCGACGTCAGCATCGCCCGCGAACCGCAACACGACTCCTCCATCCTCAACTGCCTGCCGGCCGAGGTGGCAGAAATCGCGGACGACGCCCACCCTGCTCTGGCGCTGGTCAAGCTCATGCTTGGAAAATCAGCCGTGGTGGCACGCCTCACCCATCGCTCGGCCTGCGGGCTAGGTCTCAAGCCAGGCGCCCAAGTCTATGCACAAATCAAGGCGGTAGCCCTCATCGGATGAAACCGCAAATCGACTTCGCCACCGAATACGATCTGCCGGCACTGGCCGACCTGCTCCACGAACTGTTTACGCTGGAAAGCGACTTCATGCCTGCGCGGGACAGACAACTTGCCGGACTGCAACTAATCCTCGACAACCCTGCGCTCGGCCGCCTGTTCGTGTTGCGCATCGACGGCAAGGTGGCCGGCATGGCAAACGCGCTGATCACCATCAGCACCGCGCAGGGTGTGCGCGTGCTGCTGCTCGAAGATGTGATCGTCAGCGCGCAGTATCGCGCCGCCGGGTTGGGCCGCGCGCTTGTCGAACATGTCTGCGCCTGGGCGAAAGACGAAGGCATGACGCGCGTCACCCTGCTGGCCGACCAGAACAATGCGGCCGCGCTCGCCTTCTACGCCCAGCTCGGTTTCGAAAACTCGGCGATGGTGGTTCGGCGCAAGCCGTTGTGATCAAAAGCTGTAGGGCCGGTGCAGCCAGTCGCGCACGACCTGTACGTCGCGGTCGGGGAGGTAGTTGAAGCCGCCTTGCACGTCCTCGATCACGACGGTCGCGACGGCATGTGGCACGCTCTTCGTCGTGATCATGTGGAAGAACCACGCCATCGGATAACCGAGGTGGCGGTCGAAGCCTTGCAGCGCCTCGGCCAGCGCCAGTCCGCGCAGGCCAATCCCGCCCTCGAACCGCGGCGGTGCGCCGTTCAGGGCCGCCACCGGGGTGGCGCTGCGGATCGGCTGGCGATAGCGGTCGAGGTGTTCGCGCACCGCGAGCACCCAGTGATTGCTGAAGTCGCTGGCGTGGCTGGCGGTGCTCGCTTCCCAGGCTGCGATGAAGCGATGTACCGGCTGCGGCTCGGGTTTCTGCGCCCGCATGCCGTCGAGGAAATCGGCCACGTGGGTCAGGCGGCGCATGGCGTAGAACGGCACGCCCAGCGCCGCCTGATGACGCGGACATGCGTCGCGCGGATCGACGAGTTCCTCGAGGCTGGCCGGCACCTCGCCGGCGGGGAACAGGGCATGGCAAATGACCTCCTGCAGCTCCTCGATGTCGATCTGGATGAAATCGGCCGCGCCAGGGCCGATGCGCGCCACCCAGTAGTGCGTCTTGCCGGTGAGCCGCGTGGCGCGCAGGTGGTCGCCGGCATGGGCACTGGCCACCGCGGCGAGGTCCTCGCCGCAACGTTCCAGTTCTTCCTCGGCCCAGTGCTCGAGATCGTCGGCAATATGCCGGCCTTGCGCATCGACCACGCCGCCGAGTCGATACCAGCCGCCGCGCGCCAGCACTTCGCGGAAGTCGAGTTGCGGTGCCAGGCGTGCGAGTTCGCGGGCCAGGACAGCCGGCCCCTGCGTCACCGGCACCTGGACGCAGTATTCGGCGACCAGGTGCGACAGGGTGGTGAGGTCGGGCACTTTCGCGGCAATGTTGGCGGACATGGTCAAACTCCAGGTTGAATTCATTCGGCGGCGGCAATGCGTTGCCAGGCGATGCGCCGGACTTCGGGTTCGGGATCGCCGACCAGCGCCCGCACGTCTTCCAGAGGTGCCCGCGCAGCCGCGGCATGGCGCACGGTCCAGTCCGGATCTCCGAGCAGGCGCGCGGCATCGTGGGGCAGGGCGCGCTCGGCGACGATGCAACGCACTTCCGGTTCCGGGTCGTCGATCAGCCTGGCGAGGGCGAACGCCGGCAGGCGCTGCGCCACCGTCTTGCGCACTTCGCGCTCGGGATCCTTGACCAGTAGCGGCAGGCGGCCATGCGAAAGCCGCCGTGCGACGATGACGCGCACCATGTAGTCGGGATCGCCGGACATCACCAGCAGGTCGTCGACCGGAAAGCGCTGCGCCACGGCGATGCGCACCTCGCGGTCGGGGTCGCGGCGCAGCTTGAGGAGTTCACCGGGCGGCAGGCGCGTCGCGACGACGCGGCGCACCACTTCGTCCGGATCGTTGATGTGCTGGCGACAGGCTTCGAGCGGCGCATGGCGCACGGCGATGGCGCGGCGCTCCCAGTGCGCGTCCGCGACGTAGGCCATCGCCTGATCCGGGTTGGCGCGGAAGAACCGGTCCATCTGGCGGCCGCTCAGGCTTTTCACGCAAGCGTCGCCGGGACTGCAGCACCGTTCCGGCAGCAAGTCGGCGGCATGCCGGCAGGTTGCGCAGAGCGCCTGCGCATCCCTGCCGCCACTGACGACGGGCGCGAGCTCAGTCTTCGTCGTCACGCAGCGCCACCACGATGCCGGTTGCGGCGGCCACGTCGTTGGTGAGGCTGAGGCAGTGTTCGCCGGTGGCCACATAATAAATCTCGCAGACCGCGTTCCCCGCTGCCGGCGAGAGTCGCGGCGATACGTCGTCCCCGCCGCATACCGAGATGTGGCGGCCGGGAAACGTGGTCCGCAAATCCTGCATCAGCGCCTCGTAGGCCTGCGACGGGTTGGCCGCGACGTGCTCGAGCACCGCGTCGATGTAATCGGGCGTGATGCCGGTATTCATTCTTCCTCGACCTCGGCGATTTCGCGATAGGCCGCCAGCGAGGAAGCTTCGACCCCCATCACCTTGGCGAGCCAGGGCGGCGGATTGGTCAACGCCTGCTGCAGTTTGGCCAGCATGTCATCGACGCGCGTATTCGGCGTCACCTTGAGCGGATGCGTGCCGGCGCGCACGACCTTGGCGGCGGCCGGCCCGCCGATCGACTGGAAACAGGCGATCTGGCAATCGTCGATCAGGGCGGCACGCGCCTTGTTGCGATCCTCGGCCTCGTCGGCTGCGGCGGTGGAAAGCGCATTGACGAACTCCACCGTCTCCGGCGACACCTGATACACCAGAAAGGCGCGACAGGAACCGAAATGCCCGTCGATCAGTTCGCCGCTGTCCGTGGCGCAGGCAACGCGAATGGTTCCGCTCATGGCGCGCTCCCGGGATCAGGCGTAGACGATGCAGGCATCCCCGGCGGGGCAGGCTGCCACGCACTTCGGCGAATCCTGGTCCTCGCACTCGTTGCAGGTGTCCTTGTTGATCTTGTAGATGCCGCTCTTTTCGATCACGGACTTGGTGGGGCAGACCGGCACGCAGTCGCCGCAGGATGTGCATTCCGCCTGGATGATTTTCATTGCCATGCTATTTCTCCTTGAATTTACTCAACGCCATCGATCCGCTTCGCGCGCAGCGAGCAGGGCAATCGCTCGGGCGCGCTTTGCGGTTCGATGTAGTAGATGCCGCCGTTCTTCAACCTGATCTCGCCGCCCCACCTTTCCGGGCTGTCGAATTCCATCGAGATGATCTGGTCCTCGATATCGCGCTTGGGCATGTAGAACACATAACCTCCGGCGCCGCGGCGGATCATGATGTTGGCCATGGTTGTTTAACGAACCCTCATTAACGGACCAGATCGTGGTTGTAGTCGGTGGTCCCCATGCCGCGCGTCTTGTCGTCGAGACGCTCCAGCACGGCATTGGTCAGCGTGGTCAGCACCTGCATGGCACCTTCGTACCCCAGCGTGGTCTGGCGATGCAGATGATGCCGGTCGAAGATCGGGAAGCCGATGCGAATCAGCGGCACCTCGAACTCCTCGCCCTTGTGGAAGGTATCGCGCTGGATGTACTTGCCGTAGCTGTTGCCGACGAGGAAGTCCGGCTTGTCGGTGAAGCACAGGCTGCGCATATGCCACAGGTCGGCACCCGGGTAGGCCTTGCCGCTGGCGCCGTAAGGGCTGGACGCCAGCAGTTTCTCCATCGTCTTCGCCCATTTCTTGCCGCCATTGTTGCAGACGACGTGGGTCGGCTCGATGCCGAATTCCATCATCAGCTTGACCATGCCCATGGTGAAGTCCGGATCGCCATACACCGCCATCTTCTTGCCATGCAGCCAGGCGTGGGAGTCGGTCATCATGTCCACCAGGCGGCCGCGTTCCAACTGCAGCGATGCGGGGATCGGCTTGCCGGTGGCTTCCGAGACCTTCATCAGGAACTCGTCGGTCCATTCCACGCCCATCGGGATGTTGAGCTTGGGCACTTCATGATTCCAGGTGTTCTCGACGTACTTGCGGGTCTTGTCGAGGCCGAGCGGCTGGATCAGGAAGGTGGTGTGGGCGTTCGGGGCATCCTTCACCTCGTCCTGCGTGGTGCCGCCGGCGTACATGCGGAATTCGCCATCGGCCGGGGTGTCGAGCACCTCCTCCGGGTCGGAAAGCATCGTGTACTCGACGCCCATCTCCTTCATCATGCGCTTGATGACACGGTAGTTGCCGAGGTAGGTCTCGAAGCCAGGCACGATGTTGATCTTGCCGTTCTTGCCCGGTTCCTTGCCCTCCATGGTGTTGAGGGTGAAGTAGCGCAGGATGCCTTCTTCCATGTTGTCCCAGCCGGTGACGTGGCTGCCGACGAAGCTCGGCGTGTGGGCAAAGGGAATCGGGAAGTCCTGCGGGACGTTGCCCTCTTTCTTGGCGTTGTTGATGAACGCGTTGAGGTCGTCGCCGATCACCTCGGCGATGCAGGTGGTCGACATCGCGATCATCTCGGCGCCGTAAAGCGCCTTGGCGTTGGCCAGTCCTTCGTGGATGTTCTTCTGCCCGCCGAACACGGCCGCGTCTTCCGTCATCGAGTCGGCGATGATGGCGATCGGTTCCTTGAAGTGGCGGTTGAAGTAGGTGCGGAAGTAGGCAATGCAGCCCTGCGAGCCGTGGATGTACACCAGCGTCTTGTGGAAGCCGAGCGAGCACAGCGCCGAACCGAGCGGCTGGCAGGCCTTGGCCGGGTTGATGGTGAGCGCCTCGCGCTTGAAGTTGAGGTCCTGGTATTCCTTGGTGGTCGTCCAGTTGAAGACTTCATCCACCTTGTCCTTGGGGGATATTTCCTCGAACCTCTCGCGTTTCCTGGCGATCATGCCCTTGTAGTCGTCGTCGCGGAACAGGGGGAAGCACGACTTGATCTTTTCTGCTGCTTGCATCTTTATCTCCTTTGCCCGGCCAGCTATCCGTGGACGCGGGCGAAAGTTGTCGAAAGGGTGTCGTGTTTCAGGCGGCCTTCAGCTCGGCGGCGGCGTCCTTGTCGAGCCACGGCGCCTTGAGCATCTTCCAGCACGGGTTGTTGAGCGTCAGGTCCATGTCCTTGGCGAACACGGCGAAGCCGTCGTAGCCGTGGTAGGGGCCCGAGTAGTCCCAGCTGTGCATCTGGCGGAAGGGGTAGCCCATCTTGTGGAAGACGTACTTCTCCTTGATGCCGGAGCCGATCAGGTCGGGCTTCATCGCCTTGACGAACTCGTCGAGCTCGTGGCCGGTGGCGTCGTCGTAGATCAGCGTGGCATCGCCCATGTCCTTGATGGTGCGGTCGTAGTCGTCGTTGTGGGCGAACTCGTAACCGGTGCCGACCACTTCCATGCCGAGGTCCTCGTAGGCGCCGACCACGTGGCGCGGACGCAGGCCGCCGACGTAGAGCATCACCTTCTTGCCCTGCAGGCGCGGCTTGTACTTGGCGATCACTTCGTTCATGGCGGGCGTGTACTTCTCGATCACGCGCTCGGCGCCTTCCTTGATGCGATCATCGAAGAAGCTGGCGATCTTGCGCAGCGATTCGGCGATCTTGGTCGGGCCGAAGAAGTTGTACTCGAGCCAGGGAATGCCGTACTTCTCTTCCATGTGGCGGGAGATGTAGTTCATCGAACGATAGCAGTGCAGCAGGTTCAGCTTGACGTTCGGGGTGTTCTCCATTTCGGCCAGCGTGCCGTCACCGGACCACTGGGCCACGACGCGCAGGCCCATCTCTTCGAGCAGGATGCGCGAAGCCCAGGCATCGCCGCCGATGTTGTAGTCGCCGAGAATCGCCACGTCGTAAGGCGTCTTCTCGAAGGCCTGGCCATCGCGGTTGGAGAGGATCCAGTCGCGCACCGAGTCGTTCGCGATGTGGTGACCCAGTGACTGCGACACGCCACGGAAACCTTCGCAGCGCACCGGCACAACCGGCTTGTTGAGTTGCGCGGCAGCCTTCTTCGAGACGGCTTCGATGTCGTCGCCGATCAGGCCGATCGGGCATTCGGACTGCACGGAAATGCCCTTGTTGAGCGGGAACAGCATCTCGATCTCGTCGATCAGCTTGGCGAGCTTCTTGTCGCCGCCGAAGACGATGTCCTTCTCCTGGAAGTCGGAGGTGAAATTCATCTCGCAGAAGGTATCCACGCCGGTGGTGCCGACGTAGTAGTTGCGACGGCCGCCGCGCGCGTACTGGCCGCAGCCGATCGGGCCGTGGGAAATGCTGATCATGTCCTTGATCGGGCCCCACACCACGCCCTTCGAGCCGGCGTAGGCGCAGCCGCGCATGGTCATCACGCCGGGCAGCGACTTGCGGTTGGAGGTG
>DYFW01000286.1 GCA_020725005.1 Thiobacillus denitrificans | reverse complement strand
GGATGGGCGAGGCATGATGGGGGTTCTCCGGTTGTTATGTGCCTGACGCAAGACTTTTGCAAAATATGTGCCAATAATAATATTCAATTAACTCGATGAATTTAATGGATAATCATTCCAGCACCCAGCTTTTTCCCAGGAGGGGGTGATGAACAAGCAACGGCCATGCTGGATTTTCGTCATCCTGCCGCCCGGGTCGACCGCCTGCTCCATTTCCCGCGAAAAATGCCGATAACCGATGCAATGCCTGGTATGCCATCCATTGATCCGGTTCGCGACCCATGACTGAGCGGGCAGGATCCCTGTCTTCCCCCGCCTGGTTGGCCACCCTGGCCGGCCGGGTGACGCGCGTGAGTCCGGGGCGCTGGCTGGCGCTCATGTTGCTGGCCTTGCACGCTGCGGTGATGTTCGACGCCGACGCGGCGCTGTCGGGCGCGTTCCTGCTCGCGCACTACGGCCTGTTCCTGCTGTGGCAGCCGCTGGTGCGCAGCGAAGCGCGCATCGAGCCGCGCCTGGCGCTGCCGGTGCTGGCCATGGCGGCGTTGCTGGTGCTGATCGACAGCACTTGGGTGATGGCGCTGTGGCTGGCCATCCTCGCCGGCCTGGTCGGCGCGGTGGCGGCTTCCCAGGGCGAATCGCGCCAGCGTCTGGGCTACCTGCTGGCGCTCGCCTATTTGCTGGCCTTGTTGCTCGCCTGGGTGCTGCCGCAGAGCCTGGGCGACGCCTCGCTGCCCGATGCGCTGAACACCGCGGTGCGCTATGGTCTGCCCGCGCTGCCGCTGGTCATCCTGTTCCTGCCGGCGAGCCGCCTGCGCGCGGCTTCGTCGACGCTCGACTTCATCTACGGCCTGATGCTGTCGCTGCTCATCATGGTGATGGCGCTGGGGGCGTTTGCCGTGGTGGCGGTGGCCAAGGTGAGCTATGCCTGGGCGCTGGTGCAGACCCTGTTCGGCATGGCCGTGCTGCTGCTCGTGCTGTCGTGGCTGTGGAACCCGCGTGCCGGATTTTCCGGGCTGGGCCAGGTGACCTCGCGCTACCTGCTGTCGGTGGGCCTGCCGTTCGAGGGCTGGGCGCAGCGGCTGGCCACCCTGGCCGAGCGCGAACGCGATCCGGAATCCTTCGTGCGTGACGCCCTGTCCGACCTGCACGCGCTCACCTGGATCCGCGGCGGCCACTGGGTGGCGGCGCGCGGCGAAGGCAGTTTCGGCGAACCCGCGGCGCATCGCGTCGACCACGGCTTTCACGGCCTCACGCTGACCTGGTATTCGGCGCGGCCGCTGACGCCCGCGCTGGCCCTGCACGTGCGCCTGCTGTCGCAACTGCTGGGGTATTTCTACGCCGCCAAGGTGCGCGAGCAGACGCTGCGCGAACAGGCCTACAGCCAGGCGATCCACGACACCGGCGCGCGCCTCACGCACGACGTGAAGAACATCCTGCAATCGCTGAAGACCCTGATTGCCGCGGCCGACGCCGCCACCCCCGAAGACGGCGAGCGCCTGCAGGCGCTGATGAAACGCCAGCTGCCGCAACTGGCGACGCGCCTGTCGCAGACCGTCGACAAGCTCAAGCAGCCGGCGGAAATGGACGCCGCCCAGGTGCCCGCGCGCGACTGGTGGGCGGCCCTGCAGACGCGCTACGAGCACGACGACGTGCGGTTCCTGGCCGACGCGGTCGACGACACGCCCCTGCCGCAGGATCTGTTCGACAGCGTGGCCGACAA
>DYFW01000285.1 GCA_020725005.1 Thiobacillus denitrificans | reverse complement strand
CGAGCGGGGAGAACTGCTCGACAATCTGGCTCGATGAAAGGTAGGGATATACGCCGAAAGCCAGTTCATCCGCCGCGCTTGCGTACCGGACGGGCAGCAGCAGGCACGCCGCGCAGAAGATTGCCGTCAGCCAGAACCTGAAAACCGCTTGCAGCATTTTGGCCCCCTGAACGTAGATGTTGCGGTCAGCCTGCCTTGTCTACTGCGCCGATATTGCCATATACATAAAATTCTGGAAAGCAGGCATGCTGCTGTCCGTTCAGCGCGATGATCTCCCGGCTTCGCCCGCGAGCCGGAAGGCATAGGCGGCGATCGGCGGGCCGATGGTTTCGAGGATCGCCACGGCGGTCAGCACCAGCGCCAGTAAGGCCTCGGCATCGAGCGCGAACAGCTTGTCGGCGGTCTGGGCGAGTCCGATGGCGAGGCCGGCCATCGGCACCAGCAGCAGGCCGCTGGCGGCCGCCGGCTGTGGCGCGACGCCCTGCCAGCGCAGCAGGCCGTAAACGGTTGCCCACTTGACCGCGAAACGCACGGCCACCAGGGCGAGCGCCATGCCGCCCAGCGCGGCGATCAGGTCGAGCTTGATCTTGGCGCCGGCGAAGACGAACAGGATGATGAAGAACAATTCGAAGGCTTCCCCGAACTCGACGTCGGAGAGCCTCTCGTGGCCGGTTTCGATGCTGCGCACCGCGACGCCCATCGCCAGCGGCACGAATAGTGGCGACAGTTCCAGGGCATCGGCTACGCCGATGCCAAGCATCAGCGCGCCGACGACCAGGGCGAAGCGGTATTGGGGTGCGGCGCGCGTCTGGCGCGCCAGTTGCACCAGCAGCCAGGCGATGACGAGGGCGACGAGCGCCGAGCCGGCGAGCCGGTAGACCGGCTGCATCAGCGCCGTGGTCCAGCTTTGGTCGGTGGCGAGGTGGGCGAAGGGCAGCACGGCCGAAAAGGCAAAGAAGGCGAAGAGGTTGTTGAGCGCGACGAGCTCCTTGGCGCGCTCGGTGGTCGGGCCGGCGGCGCCGACCTCATGGGCGACGTGGATCAGCACCGCGGGCGAAGAAGAGATCACGATCGCGGCCGTCAGTCCGGCGAGGAAGGGGGAGAGTCCCAGCTGGACAAGCACCCAGAAGCAGGCGACGAAGGTTGCCGCGCTTTCGGCCATGGCGACGAGCAGCAGCCGGCGCTCGTGCAGCATCGCCCGCAGGTCGAGCGAGAGGCCGAGGCGGTAGAGGATCAGCGCGAGGGCGACGCCGATCAGCGGGCTGGCGAGGTCGAGAGCGTCCTGGGTGAGCAGGTCGATGCCCGACGGGCCGATCAGGAAGCCGACGGCCATGAAGCCGGTGATCGACGGCAGCCAGGAAATCCGGTGGGCGAGGAAGCCGCCCAGCACGCCGGCCATCAGCAGCACGCCGAAGGCGATCTGGACGTTGTATTCGGGCGGCCATGCAGGCAGGAAGTCCATGCGTCAGGACTCCAGCAGGCGCTTGAGCGCGTAGAGCCGGTCGAGCGCCTCGCGCGGACTCAGCTCGTCCGGGTCGAGCGTCTGCAGCGCCGCGATAGCCGGATGCTCTTCCGGTTCGAAAGTCGGCGCTGGCAGGACGGCATCGCCGGCCTGCGCCAACAGGGGGACGGCACTGAAGAGATCGGGCTGCGGCGCGGCGGCGACGGCGCGCTGCTCCAGTTCGACGAGGCGGCGCTGCGCCTCGCGCAGCACCGCGGGCGGGATGCCGGCCAGCG
>DYFW01000284.1 GCA_020725005.1 Thiobacillus denitrificans | reverse complement strand
TGATTCTTTTCATCGTCTTTTCCTTCTCGCTGCTGCTGCTGTGGGAAGCCTGGCAAGCCAAGGACGCACCTGCGCCAGGCTCACCAGCGACGACGGGGACCGCCGCGCCTGTCGCCACCGCGGTGCCGACCCCGAGCCCGACGCTAAGTGCGCCTGCTGCCGCGCCGGCCCCGACCGGTTTCGCCCAGGGCGCGCGTGCCGTGGTGGAGACGGACGTGTTGCGCGCGACCATCGATGCCAACGGCGGCGACCTGCGTCGTCTGCAGTTGCTCGATTACCACGAAACCGATAACAAGGACGATGTCTTCACGCTGTTCGAGGACAGCAAGACGCGGCCCTATCTGGCGCAAAGCGGCCTTGTCGGCGAAGGCCTGCCGACCCACCGCAGCGTGTACCAGCTGAATCCTGGCACCTACCGCCTCGCGGGCGGGGCGGCGCAGCTCGAGGTGCCGCTGGTGTGGGTGGATCCGGCGACCGGGGTCAAGGTCGAGAAGATCTATGTGTTCAAGCGCGGCAGCTACCAGGTCGAACTGAAGACGCGCGTGACCAACGGCAGCACGCGGCCGCTCGATCTCACGCCCTATTACCAGTTCACCCGGCATGGCGAGGCGCCGCGCGGCGAATCGTTCTTCCTTTACACCTACACCGGCCCGGCGTTCTATACCGACGCGCGCAAGTTCCAGAAGGCGGCGTTCAAGGACATCCAGGCGGGCAAGGCCGACTACGAGAAGACTGCCGACAATGGCTGGGTCGGCATGGTGCAGCACCACTTCGTCGCCGCCTGGCTGCCGGAGGCGGGGATCAAGCGCGAGTTTTACACGCGCGCGCTCGGCGACGGCCTGTATGCGGCAGGCGTGATCCTCGCCAAGGGGCCGCTCGCGCCGGGCGAGTCGCAGACCTTCACGGTGCCGCTGTACGCCGGTCCGCAGATCCAGACCGTGCTCGAGAAACTGGCGCCGGGCCTCGATCTGTCGCGCGACTACGGCTGGCTCACGCCGCTGGCCTACCCGATTTTCTGGTCGCTGGAAAAGATCGAGCGCGTGGTCGGCAACTGGGGCTGGGCGATCATCATCCTCACCATCCTCATCAAGCTGGCGTTGTATCCGCTGTCCGCCGCGGGCTACAAGTCGATGGCCAAGATGAAGAAGTTGACGCCGCGCCTGCAGCAGCTGAAGGAAACCTACGGGGATGACCGCGCTCGCCTGCACCAGGCAATGGCGGAGATGTACAAGACCGAGAAGATCAATCCACTCGGCGGCTGCCTGCCGATCCTGATCCAGATTCCGGTGTTCATCGCGCTCTACTGGGTGCTGCTGGCGGCGGTGGAGATGCGCGGCGCGCCGTGGCTCGGCTGGATCACCGACCTCACCGCGCCCGACCCCTGGTTTATCCTGCCGGTGCTGATGGGGATCACCTCGATCCTGCAGGTGAAGCTCAATCCGCAGCCGATGGACCCGATGCAGGCGAAGATCATGATGATCATGCCCATCGCGTTCACGGTGATGTTCGTGTTCTTCCCGGCCGGCCTGGTGCTCTACTGGGTGGTCAACAACATCCTGTCGATCGCGCAGCAATGGGCGATCAACCGGCAGGTCGAAGCGGCACCGGCCGGTAGCAAGAAGTAGGCAGGCTAGTACCTCAAGCCATAAGTTTGCGTAGATGCCGAGACACGCATCCGCGCGCCGAGTGCGCGACAAAGCAATCGGCGATGCGGGGCGGGTCGAACATAGCGAAACTTATG
>DYFW01000055.1 GCA_020725005.1 Thiobacillus denitrificans | reverse complement strand
GTAGAGGTCGAACAGCGCCTGGTCGAAGGTCTGCATGCCGAGCTCGCGCGACTTCGCCATGATTTCCTTGATCTCGTGCACATGGCCCTTGAAGATGAGGTCGGCGATGAGCGGCGAGTTGAGCAGGATCTCGACGGCGGCGACGCGGCCGTTGGTGCCCTTCCTCGGGATCAGGCGCTGCGAGATGAAGGCCTTGAGGTTGAGCGACAGGTCCATCAGCAACTGGTCGCGCTTGTCCTCCGGGAAGAAGTTGATGATGCGGTCGAGCGCCTGGTTGGCGCTGTTGGCGTGCAGCGTGGACAGGCACAGGTGGCCGGTCTCGGCGAAGGCGATGGCGTATTCCATCGTCTCGCGGTCGCGGATTTCGCCGATGAGGATGACGTCGGGCGCCTGGCGCAGGGTGTTCTTCAGCGCACTGAACCAGTTGTCGGTGTCGATGCCGATCTCGCGCTGGGTGACGATGGATTTCCTGTGCTCGTGCACGTATTCGATCGGGTCTTCGACGGTGATGATGTGGCCGGCGTCGTGCTCGTTGCGGTAGCCCACCATCGCGGCGAGCGAGGTCGATTTGCCGGTGCCGGTGCCGCCGACGAAGATGACGAGGCCGCGCTTGATCATCGCCACGTCCTTCAGGATCGGCGGCAGGTTCAGCTCTTCCAGCTTGGGAATCCGGGTGTTGATGGTGCGCATCACGATGCCGACGCGGCCCTGCTGCACGAACACGTTGACGCGGAAACGGCCGATCTCGGGCGGGCTGATCGCGAAGTTGGATTCGTTGGTCGCCTCGAAGTCGTTCCACTGGCGGTCGTTCATGATCGAGCGCGCCAGCTCCCGGGTATGCGCGGGGGTCAGGCTTTGCGGCGACACCGGCGTGATCTTGCCGTCGACCTTGATCGCGGGGGGGAAGCCGGCGGTGATGAAGAGGTCGGAGGCATTCTTCGCCAGCATCAGGCGGAGCAGGTCGTGGACGGTCTTTTCAGCGTTCATCGGGTTCTATCCTCGGTCCGGCTGGCGTTCAGCCCATGAAGGAATCTTTGTTCTGGGCGGCGGCGCGCGCGACGTTGCCGGCGACGACGTTGCGGCGCACCAGGTCCTGCAGGCACTGGTCGAGCGTCTGCATGCCGAGGTTGCCGCCGGTCTGGATCGCCGAATACATCTGCGCGACCTTGTTTTCGCGGATGAGATTGCGGATCGCGGGGGTGCCGATCATGATCTCGTGCGCGGCCACGCGGCCGGCGCCGTCCTTGGTCTTCAGGAGCGTCTGCGAAATGACCGCGCGCAACGATTCGGAGAGCATCGAACGCACCATTTCCTTCTCCGCCGCGGGGAAGACGTCGACCACGCGGTCGATGGTCTTGGCCGCCGACGAGGTGTGCAGCGTGCCGAACACCAGGTGGCCGGTCTCGGCCGCGGTCAGCGCCAGGCGGATCGTTTCGAGGTCGCGCAGTTCGCCGACCAGGATCACGTCCGGGTCTTCGCGCAGCGCGGAGCGCAGGGCGTTGGCGAAGGACAGCGTATGCGGGCCGACTTCGCGCTGGTTGATCAGGCATTTCTTCGACTGGTGCACGAATTCGATCGGGTCCTCGACGGTGAGGATGTGCGAGTACTGGTTCTCGTTGATATAGTCCATCATCGCCGCCAGCGTGGTCGACTTGCCGGAGCCGGTGGGGCCGGTCACCAGCACGATGCCGCGCGGCTGGTCGGAGATTTCCTTGAAGATCGGCGGACAGTTGAGTTCTTCGAGCGTGAGCACCTTGGAAGGAATCGTCCGGAACACCGCGCCGGCGCCGTACTGCTGGTTGAACGCGTTGACGCGGAAACGCGCCAGCGCGGGAATCTCGAACGAGAAGTCGATCTCGAGGACTTCCTCGTACACCTTGCGCTGGCTGTCGTTCATGATGTCGTACACCATGCGGTGCACGTCCTTGTGGTCCATCGGTGGCAGGTTGATGCGGCGGATGTCGCCGTTGACCCGGATCATCGGCGGCAGGCCGGAAGACAGGTGCAGGTCGGACGCCTTGTTCTTGACGGCAAATGCCAGCAGTTCGGAAATGTCCACGCGTGCCTCGTTCAGTGGTGAAGGGGTTTTGTCGGATAATGACCGCTATGGATAACGGCCCCGACACGCCCGAACTTGAGCTGCGCACGGCGGCTTTGCCGGCGGGTCCGTGCGAGCGCTTGCATGCCGTGCGGCACAGGATAAACCAGGCGGCCACCCAGGCGGGGCGCGACCCGGCGTCGGTGCATCTGCTCGCGGTCGGCAAAACCTTCGGCGCGGACGCGGTTCGCGCGCTGGCGGCCTGCGGGCAAGGCCGGTTCGGTGAGAATTACCTGCAGGAGGCGCTCGCCAAGCAGGCGGCGCTGGCCGGTCTGTCGCTGGAGTGGCATTTCATCGGCCCGGTTCAAAGCAACAAGACGCGGCCCATCGCGGAACGCTTCGCCTGGGTGCACGGCGTGGACCGGCTGAAGATCGCCGAGCGCCTGTCGGCGCAGCGTCCGCCCGACCTGCCGCCGCTCAATGTCTGCCTGGAAGTGAACATCAGCGGCGAGGCGAGCAAGCGCGGCGTCGCCCCGGACGACCTGCCGGCGCTCGCCGACGCGGTGGCCCGGCTGCCCGGCCTGCAGCTGCGCGGGCTGATGGCGATTCCGGCGCCGAGTGACGATTTCCTGGCGCAGCGGGCGGCGTTCCGCCGGGTGCGCGAACTGTACGACGCGCTGCGGGCGCGCGGCTATGCCCTCGACACGCTGTCGATGGGCATGTCGGGCGACCTGGAGGCGGCGATTCTGGAGGGCGCGACCCTGGTGCGGGTCGGTACCGCGCTGTTTGGCGAAAGGATACGGAAGCATGCATAAAGTGAGTTTCATCGGCGGCGGCAACATGGCCGCCGCCATCATCGGCGGGCTGCTTGCCAGCGGTACCGACCCGACCGACATCGAGGTGGTCGAAATCCATCCCGACACGCGGGCGCAACTCGCCGGCCGCTTCGGCGTGGTGACGCACGCCGACCTGGCCGACGCGCGGCTGCACCCGCTCATCGTGCTGGCGGTCAAGCCGCAGTCCCTGCCGGCGGTGGCCGCGGCGCTCGCCGCGCGGCTCGCCGGCCAGCTGGTGTTGTCGATCGCCGCCGGCGTGCGCGTGGCCGACCTCTCGCGCTGGCTTGGCGGCCACACCCGCATCGTGCGCGCCATGCCGAACACGCCGGCGCTGGTGCAAGCCGGGATCGCCGGCATGTACGCGGCGCCGGATCTGGGCCACGAGGCGCGCTCGCAGGCCGAATCGGTGCTGCGCGCGGTCGGCGGCGTGGTGTGGGTCGAGGCGGAGCCCCTGCTCGACGCGGTCACCGCGGTGTCCGGCAGCGGCCCGGCCTATGTCTTCTATTTCATCGAGTCGCTCGAGGCGGCGGCGATCGCGCAGGGGCTCGCCGCCGACACCGCGCGCCAGCTCGCGCTGCAGACATTTCTTGGCGCCGCCAAGCTGGCGCTCGAGTCGGGCGAGGAACCGGCCGTGCTGCGCCAGCGCGTGACGTCGAAAGGCGGCACCACCGAGCGGGGCATCGCCGCGCTGGAAGCCGCAGGGGTGCGGCAGGCGATCGACCAGGCGGTGGGGGCGGCGAGCCGGCGCTGCGCCGAATTCGGCGACGAACTGGGACGGCTCGCATGATCATGACGAGCGCAGTACAGCATCCCAGGGACGGCGGTAAGGAAGACGGATCTGCCCGCGCTGCCGGATTCGCTCGCTGGCCGGGCGCGCCGCTCAGGGGGCGGTGCGTGATCTTCGTGTCTTCGTGGTGAGGATTTCAGGATGATCGAAGCCGCGCTTCAATTTCTCGTCCAGACGATCGGCAACCTGTTCGTCATCGCCGTGCTGCTGCGTTTCATGATGCAGTTGTTCCGGGTGCCGTTCCGCAATCCCTTCGCGCAGTTCATCGTCGCCCTCACCGATTTCGCGGTGAAGCCGCTGCGGCGCGTCGTGCCCGGCCTGTTCGGCCTCGATCTGGCCTGCCTGGTGGTGGCGCTCGGGGTCGAATTCGTCGTCGTCGTCGCGGCCTACTGGCTCGACGGCTTCCCCTTCGCGCTGGCCGGCGGGCGTGTGTGGCCCGTGATGCTGGGGCTCGCGATGGTGCGCCTGCTGACGCTCACGGTCTACCTCATCATCGGCATCACTCTGGTGCGCGCCGTGCTGTCGTGGGTCAATTCGAACTCGCCACTGATGCCGGTGGTCTACGAGCTTTCCGAGCCTTTCCTGCGGCCCTTGCGCCGCGTCGTGCCCATGGTCGCCAACGTCGATCTCACGCCGCTGGTGTTGTTCGTCCTGTGCCAGCTGGTGCTGATGGTGCCGATCCTCGGGCTGGAACGCGCGCTGCTCGGCGCCCTGTGAGCACGCCGCCTGCCTGGGCGCGCCGCGACGGCGCCGCCTGGCTGCTCGAGCTCACGGTGCAGCCGGGCGCGAAGGCCACGGCCGTCGTCGGCGAACACGGCGGCCGCCTCAAGCTAAAGCTCGCCGCCCCGCCGGTCGATAACAAGGCGAATAAGCACCTGCTGGACTGGCTGGCCGCGCGCCTGGGCGTGCCGAAATCGGCGGTCCGCCTGGTGCGCGGGGAGACGGCGCGGCAGAAGACCGTGGCCATCGTCGGGGTCGACGCCCCGTGGACAACAATCGAAAACGAACGGGCAACATGAGCATCCATCTGGAACAGGAAGTTGCGGACTTCAGTGAACGGCGCCTGCGCCTGGCGACCGCGATCACCGACTACGCCGACTGGCTCGACCGCCAGCACGGCATCGATGCCGAGCGCACCCTGCGCCTGACCGACACCGCCGCCAGCCTGCGGCAGGACAAGCTGGTCGTCGCCTTCGTCGCCGAATTCTCGCGCGGCAAGACCGAACTCATCAATGCGCTGTTTTTCGCCGACCATGGTCATCGGCTGCTGCCGTCCGAGGCGGGGCGCACCACCATGTGCCCGACCGAACTGTTCGCCAACGCTGAAGAATCACCGAGCCTGTGCCTGCTGCCGATCGAGACGCGCCGCCGCAGCGAATCGCTGGCGCAGCTCAAGCGCATGCCGATCGAGTGGGTGCGCATGCCGCTCGATCCGGACGACCCCCGGCAACTGCAGGATAGCCTGAAGAAACTGACCGAAACCCGCGCGCTGCCCGCGCCCGACGCGATCGAGCTGGGACTGTGGGACCCGGCCGATGAAAGCGTGCGCCATCAATTGCACGCCGACGGCACGGTCGACGTGCCGGCGTGGCGCTATGCGCTGGTCAACTATCCGCATCCGCTGCTGCAGGCCGGGCTCACCATCCTCGACACGCCGGGACTCAACGCGCTCGGCGCGGAACCGGAGCTGACCCTGTCGGTGATCCCCAACGCGCACGCGGTGATGTTCGTGCTGGCGACCGACACCGGCGTGACGCGCTCCGACCTCGAAATCTGGCAAAAGCATGTGCACCGCCACGCCAACTACCACGTCGCGGTGCTGAACAAGATCGACATGCTGTGGGACGAATTGAAGAGCGACGCCGAAGTACAGGCGATCATCGAGCGCCAGGCCGACGATGCCGCGCGCGTGCTCAAGCTGCCCAGGAGCCGTGTGTTCACCGTGTCGGCGCAGAAGGCGCTGGCGGCGTCGATCCGCGGCGACGCCGCGCTGCGCGCCCGCTCCGGCATCGAGTCGCTCGAATACCTGTTGGCGCACCAGGTCATTCCGGCGCGCCGCGACATGCTCTATCACGCGGTCGCGCGCGAGGTGAATGCGATGATCGACGAGAGCCGCGCCGATCTGGCGGCGCGGCTCAAGCGCAGCAGCGACGAACTGATCCAGCTGTCCCAGCTGTCGGGCAAGAACCGCGAGCTGATCGAGCAGATGCGCGCCGTGCTGCAGAAGGAGAAGGACAGCTACGACGCCACTGCCGAGCAGTTCCGCGCCACGCGCGCGACCGTGCAGGCACAGGGGGCGCAGCTGATGGCGCTGCTGTCGGAAGAGGCTCTGGGCGAGATCAGCCAGGCCAGCCGAGCCGCCATGGAGGCGAGCCTCACCACGCGCGGCCTGACCCAGGGAATCCGCCAGCTTTCCGAGCGGATGGTCGAGCGCATCGAAGAGGCGACTCGGCTCGCGCAGGGCATGCTGGAAACGCTCGAGCAGGCCTACGGCCGCTTCCATGTCGTGCACCAGCTGCCCAAGATGCAGGTGCCGCGCCTCGACCTCAAGGCCTACCGCAACCGCCTGCAGGCGCTGACGCAGGAGACCGACGCCTTCTGTCGCGATCCGGCCAATCTCATGCTGGAAAAGCGCTTCATGATCCGCCGCTTCTACGCGGGCCTGGCCGAGGAAGCGAAGAAGGCATTCAGCCTGGCGCGCACCGAGACCGAGCGCTGGCTGCGCATTGCGCTCGACCCGGTGATGACGCGCATCCGCGAGCACAAACTGTATCTCGACAACCGGCTCGCCGGCCTGCAGCGTATCCTCGAGAACATGGGCACGCTGCAGGGACGCATGCAGCAGATCAAGCAGGAAATCGAGCGGCTGCGCGCGGGGCGCGCAGAGCTCACCCGCATCGCGGCCGAACTGGCGGCTTAGCTGCGTTCGCCGTTCAGGCGTTCGAGCAATACCGGCGTTTTGTCGGGGTCGGTGTTCTTCAGCAGGCGCAGGGCCGCCGGAGCCACCTCGTCCAGGTGCGATTTCAGCACCTGCTGCTTGACCGGCAGCAGGCTCGCCGGCTGCATCGAGAAGGTGCGCAGGCCCAATCCCAGCAGCAGCCGCGTGAGCAGCGGATCGCCCGCCATTTCCCCGCATACGGCCACCGACTTGCCTGCCTTGGCGCCGGCGCGAATGGTTTGCTGCACGAGCGTGAGCACGGCGGGGTGCAGCGGATCGTAGAGATGCGACACGCTGTCGTCGGCGCGGTCGATAGCGAGCGTGTACTGGATCAGGTCGTTGGTGCCGATGGAGAGGAAATCCAGCTGCTCGGCGAAGAAATTCGCCGCCAGCGCCGCCGCCGGCACCTCGATCATGCCGCCGATGGGAATGCCCTCGTCGAACTTGAGGCCGTCGCGGCGCAGCGAGGCCTTGGCCTCGTCGATGCGCTGCAGCGTCTGCCGCAGTTCCGTGAAGCTCGCCAGCATGGGAATGAGCATGCGCACGCGGCCGTGGGCCGAGGCGCGGAGGATGGCGCGCAGCTGGGTGTGGAACAGGGCGGGCTCGGCGAGGCACAGGCGGATCGCGCGCAGGCCGAGCGCGGGGTTGTCGGCGACGGTATGGCCCCAGGGCGCCTGCTTGTCGGCGCCGAGGTCGAGCGTGCGGATCGTCACCGGCTTGCCGTCGAGCGCCTCGGCGACGGCCCGGTAGGAGGCGTACTGCTCTTCCTCGCTCGGCAGGTCGCTGCGGTTGAGAAAGAGAAACTCGCTGCGAAACAGGCCGATGCCCTGCGCCCCGGCCGCCTTCACCGCGTCGATGTCGGAAAGCAGCTCGATGTTCGCCATCAGCTCGATCGGCGTGCCATCGAGCGTGGCCGACTTGCTGGTTTTCAGGCGCTTGAGCTTGTCGGTGTCGATGCGCCACTGGTTCTGCCGCAGCCGGTATTCGGCGAGCACCGATTCGTCCGGGTTGACGATGACGACGCCGTCGCGGCCGTCGACGATCAACAGATCGTGGTCGCGGATCAGGCTGCGTGCATTGTGCAGCGCCATCACCGACGGCATGCCCATGCTGCGCGCGAGGATCGCGGTGTGCGAGGTGGTGCCGCCGAGGTCGGTGATGAAGGCGGCGAAACGCACGTTCTTGAAGATCACCATGTCGGCCGGCGACAGTTCGTGCGCGACCAGGATGCGATCGACGTCGAAGCTGACGTCGAGGGGAATGTGGCTGGGGTGACCCATCAGCACCTTGAGCACGCGCTGCACCACCTGGACGACATCCTCCTGGCGGCTCCGCAGGTAGGGGTCGTCGATCTCTTCGAAGCGCGCGACCAGCGCCTCCATCTGCTGTGCCAGCGCCCATTCGGCGTTGCACTGCGTCTCGCGGATGAGGCGCTTGGGTTCCTCGGCGATCATCGAGTCGCCGAGGAACATCAGGTGCATGTCGAGGAAGGCCGAAAGCTCGGCCGGGGCGCCGGGCGGGATGTGGGTGCGCAGGATCTCGAGCTCGGTGCGGCTGGTCTGGATGGCCTCGTCGAAGCGCTTGAGTTCGTCGTCGATGTACCTCTGGTCGAGCATGTACTGCGGCACTTCGATGCGCGCTGCCGACGCGAGATGGGCGTAGCCGATGGCGATGCCGCCCGAAACGCCGATGCCGTGCAGCGAGAAGCTCATGCGAGTTCTTCCCCGAAGCCGCTCTCGATCAGGCCGGCAAGCGCATTCATCGCCTCGACCTCGTCCTCGCCCTCGGTTTCGAGCGTCACCGTGGCGCCCTTGGCGGCGGCCAGCATCATCACGCCCATGATGCTCTTGGCATTCACGCGGCGGCCGTTGCGCGAAAGGTGGACATTGCTCTTGAACGTGGAGGCGAGCTGGGTGAGGCGCGCCGACGGCCGCGCGTGCAGGCCGAGCTTGTTGACGATCTCAATGTCCCGTCGCTGCATGGCACATGGTCTCGGTGATGTGATGGATGCTGTTGCGGCCGCCCTCGACGATGCGCTCGATGAGCGGCCCCAGCGCCAGGTTGTCGCGGTAGTTCAGCGCCTTCAGCAGCATGGGCAGATTGACGCCGGTCACCGCCTCGACGCGGCCGGGTACGAGCACGCGGCACAAGGTATTGCTGGGCGTGGCGCCGTACATGTCGTTGAGCACCAGTATGCCGTCGCCCTGGTCGAGCTCGGCGAGCCGCGCCTGCAGGGCCTTCTGCCGCTCGTCGGGGTCGGCATGGCCGGTGAAGTCGAGCGTGACGAGCGCACGCGGACGCTGGCCGAGCACGTGGGTGGCGCATTCGACCAGGCTGTCGGCGAGCGAGCCGTGGGCGACGATGAGGATGCCTATCATTGCGGGAAGCTCAGATCAAAAAAAACATTTTAACGCGCCGGCGAGCGGCATTCCTGTGCGCCGCCACAGTGTGTGCGGCCAATGCGGGGCGGCAGGCGCGGGATTCAGCGCAGGCGCGCTTTCAGCCCCGGTGACACGTACAGCCTGCCGCCGGCATCCACCGCCAGATAACCCGCGACGCCCAGCTTTGCCGCCGTATCGGCGAGCGCGGCGGGCCCGGCGATGAAAAGCGGTTTCGACAAGGCATCCGAGCGCGTGCCGGCGCGTTCGCCGCGCATCAGGATCGTGACCGACTGCATGCGGTCGGCGGGGCGGCCGGTCGCCGGGTCGATCAGGTGGCAATAGCGTCGCCCGCCCGCCTCGAAGTAGCGCTGGTAATCGCCCGAGGTGCCGAGCGCCTCGCCGTCGTGCAGATCGAGCGTCGCCAGCGTGCCCGCCTGGCGCGGGTGCTGGATGCCGACCCGCCAGGGACGGTCGCCGCGGTCGCCCAGCGCGAGTACGTTGCCGCCGATGTTGATCAGCGCCTGGCGGATGCCGTGGCGCTTGAGGATTGCCGCCGCGTCGTCGAGCGCGCGGCCCTTGGCGTAGCCGCCGAGGTCGAGCTGCACCGCCGGGTTGCGGCTCGCCACCGTGTCGCCCGCGAATACGAGATCCGCCATGCGTGGCCGCCGGGCGACCCAACCGGCGATCGCCCGCTCGTCGGGCAGGCGCGCCTGCGGCGTGTCGGCGTGGAAGCCCCACAGCGCGACGAGGCCGCCGATTGCCGGGTTGAATCGCTCGCCGGACTGCGCGGCCAGCGCCTGCGCGTCCTTCAGCATGGCCAGGAGCCCGGGGGACACCCGCGCCGCTTCGCCGCGCGCAAGCGCCGCATTGAGCGCCGACAGCTCGCTCGGCTGCCAGGCGTGCAGGCGGCGGTGCAGGGTGTCGAAGTGCGCCAGCACCTCGGCGATGGCGGCGCGCGCCCGTGGCTCGGGCACGCCGGTCACGCTGACTTCGACGAGGGTGCCGAACACGTAGGCCTGCTGCTGGTGGACGGGCGGCGGGCTGCAGGCGGCGGCGAGGCCGAGCAGCAGGAGCAGCAGGAAGAACGGCAGGCGCCGGCTCAAGGATGGACCGCCCGGGTGTGATGCCGCTCGATCGCGGCGATGAACTGCAGCGCGACGTCGTGGCCGGTCTGCGCGGTGATTTCCTGGAAGCCGGTGGGGCTGGTGACGTTGATCTCGGTGAGGCAGTCGCCGATCACGTCGAGGCCGACGAGAAAGAGGCCGCGTTCCACTGCCCAGGGCGCGATGGTCTCGGCGATACGGCGGTCGCGCTCGCCGAGCGCCTGGGCACGCGCAGTGCCGCCGGCGGCGAGGTTGCCGCGCGTCTCGCCTGCCTGGGGGATGCGGGCGAGCGCCCACGGCACCACCTCGCCGTCGATCAGCAGGATGCGCTTGTCGCCGGCCGCGATCGCGGGCAGGTAGCGCTGCGCCATGATGACGCGGTGGCCGCGGCGGGTCAGCGTTTCGAGAATGGCGTTGCGGTTGGGGTCGTCCGGCCGGAGGCGGAACACCCCGGTGCCGCCCATTTCGGTGAGCGGCTTGACGATGATGTCCTCGTATTCGGCGAGAAACTGTCCGATCTCGGCTGCGTCGGCCGACACCAGCGTCGGCGCGATGAATTGCGGGAATTGCAGGATCGCGAGCTTCTCGTTGAAGTCGCGCAGCGCGGACGGGCGGTTGAGCACGGTCGCGCCGCCGGCCTCGGCCACGCCGAGCAGGTACGTGGCGAGCAGATAGTCGGTGTCGACCGGCGGATCGGCGCGCATCACGACCGCATGAAAATCCTTCAGCCGGCACGTCTCGACATGCGCGATGCGGAACCAGTCGTCGCCGGCCCGGAGCTCGAGCGCGGCGCAGGGGGCGTGCACGATGCCGTCGCGCAGCGCGAGCTGGCGCGCCTCGCAGGCGTATACCGCGTGCCCGCGCGCGGCCGCCGTGCGCATCATCGCCACCGAACTGTCTTTGTGGGGCTTGAGGCGCGCCAGCGGGTCGACGACGAACAGCAGTTTCATGCAGAGACCGCGGCTTCGGTTTCGTTGAGCGCCTCGTCGAGCTCGATGCTGGCGGCGAGCATCGCCAGCCGCGCGATCACGCCGTAGGCATAGAAGCGGTTGGGCGCGGCATCCGGATTCGCGCTGCGGTCGGGCGTGAAGCAGGTCTCGTCGAAGGCGAGCGGCACGAAGTGCATGCCGGGGCTGTTGAGATTCTCGTCGGCGCCGCGGCCGGTGTGTACGCGGTAGAAACCGCCGACGACGAAGTGGTCGATCATGTAGACGACCGGCTCGGCGACCGCCTCGTTGATGCTCTCGAAGGTGTAGACGCCCTCCTGGATCAGCACTTCGCTGACCTCGAGGCCTTCCTTTCCCACCGCCATCTTGTTGCGCTGCCGGCGGTTGAGCTCGCGCACGTCGTCGGGCGACTTCACCGTCATGATGCCCATGCCGTAGGTGCCGGCGTCGGCCTTGACGATGACGAAGGGCGGCTGGTCGATGGCGTATTCGTCGTACTTGGCCTGGATGCGGGCGAGCAGGGCGGCCACCTTCTCGGCGAGGCATTCCTCGCCCTGGCGTGCCTGGAAATCGATTTTCCCGCACTGGTCGAAATAGGGGTCGATCAGCCAGGGGTCGATGCCGACGAGGCGCGCGAATTCGACGGCGACGTGCTGGTAGGCACGGAAGTGGCGCGACTTGCGACGCGTCGCCCAGCCCGCGTGCAGCGGCGGCATGATGGTCTGCTCGATGCCCTTGAGGATGTCCGGCACGCCGGCCGAGAGGTCGTTGTTGAGCAGCACGGCGCAGGGATCAAAGCCTTCCAGCCCGATGCGATTGCCGTGGCGCACCAGCGGCTCCAGCGTGAGGCGGCCGCCGGCCGGCAGCTGCAGCGTGGCCGGTTGCGTGATCTCGGGGATCAGCGTGCCGATGCGCACGATGAGCCCCGTCTGCCTGAGGATGTGCGTGAGCACCGCGACGTTCTGCAGGTAGTAGGTATTGCGTGTGTGATTCTCGGGAATGAGCAGCAGGCGCTGCGCGTCGGGGCAGATCTTCTCCACCGCGCCCATCGCCGCGTGGATCGACAGCGACAGGAAGGCCGGGTTGAGGTTGTTGAAGCCGCCGGGGAAGAGGTTGGTATCGACCGGCGCCAGCTTGAAGCCGGCGTTGCGGATGTCGACCGAGGTATAGAACGGCGCCGCCTGCTCCTTCCACTGCAGGCGGAACCAGTGTTCGATGGTCGGCTGCGCGTCGAGCAGGCGCTTTTCCAGCTCCAGCAGCGGGCCGGTGAGTGCGGTGGTGAGGTAGGGGACCATACAATAGTTGTTCGAATGATTACCCGTATTCTAGGCCAAGCCGGATGTTTGACATTGTTTTGTACCAGCCCGAAATTCCCCCCAACACCGGCAACCTGATCCGCCTCGCGGCGAATACCGGTTGCCGCCTCCACCTGGTCGAGCCGCTCGGTTTCGATCTCTCGGACAGACAGGTCGCCCGCGCCGGACTCGACTACCACGACATGGCTTGCGTGCGCGTGCACCCGGCGTGGGACGCGGTGCGCGCAGCGCTCGCGGATCGCCGCTGGTACGCGTTCACCACCAAGGCCAGCTGCAGCTACGCGACGATCGCGTTTCGGCCGGGCGACGTCCTGTTGTTCGGCCCCGAGTCGCGCGGCCTGCCGCCGGAGATTCTCGACCGCTTCGATGCGCAGCACCGCCTGCGCTTGCCGATGCTGCCCGGATCGCGCAGCATGAATCTGTCCAACGCCGTCAGCGTGACCGTGTTCGAGGCATGGCGGCAGAACGGCTTCGCCGGAGGGGTATAGATGAGTGCAATGGAATGGCTGGAAGCGGCGAGCTACCTCGTCACCATCGTCGGCTTGCCGCTGGCGATCGCGGTTTTCGTCTACGACCGCCGCCGCGACCGGCAGAACGACGAAGAGGAACTGTTCCTGCGCCTGTCGGACGAGTATGCCGACTTCATGCGCCTGGTGATCGACAATGCCGACCTGCAGCTGCTGTCGGCGAAGCCCCGGGTCGCACTCAACGAGGAGCAGCAGGAGCGCAAGCAGGCGCTGTTCGCCATCCTGGTCAGCCTGTTCGAGCGCGCCTACGTGCTGGTGTACGAGGACGATATGAGCCGCCAGCAGGCGCGCCTGTGGCAGTCGTGGACCGACTACATGCACGAATGGTGCGCGCGCGAGGACTTCCGCGCCGCGCTGCCGGGCCTGCTGCATGGCGAGGACCCCGGCTTTGTCGCGACCATCCGCCGCATCGCCGACGCGACCCGCGCTACCTGAGGCCGGCTCAGTAGGCGAGGTTTTCCACTTTGGCGGCGAGCGGCCCGCCGCGCATGTGCTCCAGCATCGCGGTCACCACCTCGATGTCGTTGTCGAACGAGCCGTGCGCGAGCTTGATGCGGTCGGTGCCAGTCGGCACCGTCGCGCGTCGCTTGCCGTGCAGGCGGACGGCGCCGATCGTGGCGGCGTGGCCCGCCCATTCGGCGAGATCGGCGGCGACTTCGGGGGCGCTCGACCACTGATCCTGCGGCGCCGGCTTCCACGCCCATTCCATGCCGAGCAGCGGCGTCTTGTGGCGCGTCTCCAGCGCGCGGCTCACCAGATATAGCAGCGACTTGCCGTACGGGCCGACCGTGTCGGCGCGCTCGCGCTCGTCGTCCAGGATGTCGATGCGTACCGATGCCGGCGCGAGCTTGCCCGACTGGAAGGCGGCGCCGTAATGGCGGTTGGCGAAATCGACCGTGCACGCCGGCGCGAACAGGCTGAGGCTGGCGAGCGCGAGCTGCCTGTCCAGGAGCGGCAGCAGGTGGCCCAGCACGATGGCGCCGGCGGAATGCCCCGCAAGATGGATTTCGAGGTTGGGCACGTGCTGCGCCAACGTGCGCAGGTGGCGCGCCAACAGCGCCAGCCCGCCGCCATCGAGCGCCGCCGCTGCCGCGTTCTGTTTCATTTCCGACCACAGCGGCTTGACCAGCAGATGTTCGCACGCAACCTCGATCGAACGGTCGCGCGCCTCGGCGAGCGCCTGCCGGATCTTGTCGGCGACGCCTTCGTCGCGCATTTCGGGCTGGCCGCGGAAAATCTCGCGCGCCGAATCCTCGAGGATGCCGCGCAGGCTTTCCAGTGGCCCGGTCTTCCAGGTGATGAACAGCGGATAGAGGCCGTTTTCCAGGAAATACGGCGCCATCATGCGGATGCGCGTGAGCGAGTCGGCCTCGCTGTTGAGCCCGCCGTGCACATAGAGCGCGAGCTTGCGCGGCGCGTCGTCGGGAAGCGCGTCGAACCACGCGGCAGTCTGCTCGACGCAGGCGATTTCGGTTGCCCGGACGGCGTGCTCGGCGACGATGAGGCGGTTGATCGGCTGGCCGTTGTTGCCGAGCACCAGCGTGTGCAGATAGGCGGCTGCCTCGTCGAGCGGGCGCACCGCCTCGTTCCGGTAAGCAAACCCCTCGCCCGGCAGCTTGCGACTGCCGCCGGGGGCGGGCGACGCCGCTTGCAGCGGCCGGGTGCTGAACGCGACAGGCGTGGCGGCGGTGCGCATCGGCGCACCGAGCACGGCGACCCAGGCGTCGGTGCCGTGGCGTACCCAGTCCTCGTAGGCAAGGATGGCGAAGCCGTGGTATCCCCAGTCCGGCCCCCACGAATTCTGCACGATGAAGCCGTCCTCGGTATAGCCGACGAGGGCGAAGGCGTGGCCGCCGACCGTTCTGGTGTGCATGGGC
Organism: Thiobacillus denitrificans; assembly: GCA_020725005.1. Classification (GTDB taxonomy): domain Bacteria; phylum Pseudomonadota; class Gammaproteobacteria; order Burkholderiales; family Thiobacillaceae; genus Thiobacillus; species Thiobacillus denitrificans_G. The sequence goes on along the minus strand of DYFW01000055.1, from coordinate 4,939 downwards.
ATGACCACCGGTCGGCCGGTTTTTTTCAGGAACCAGCCCTTGTGCACACTGGCCGAGCAGTAGATCGCGCCGACCTCGTAGATGGCCGACTGCATGTCGCTCACGCTCTTCCGGTCGATGCGGTAATAGGCACCGAGCGGGCGGCTCGCGGCGTCGACCTCCCAGCCGGCTTTCGGCGGGATGAACACGATCCTGCCGCGGTTGTTGCGATAGGGCCAGAGCGCCTCGCTGCACACACCGTGGCGATGCCAGCCCTTCATTGCGCCGCGGCAACTCGAGCCTTCGTAGTCCTCGCCCGGCCATTCGTCATAGGCGCGTGCGAGGTGGTAGAGCATGCGCGGGCTGACCGTCTCGAGACCGCGGGTCTGGTAGCCGTTGTGTTTCCACTGCAGGAAATTGATCGCTGCGGCCAGCCCGAAGCCGGTGCAGGCGCCTTCCGCGCCCTGGTCGAGCACGAGAGCCCGGGCGTAGGCCGGCAGGTGACGGTCGATGTCTTCCAGGTGCGGCCAGCGCGGCGGCAGCGAGACCAGGCGGGGCTGGTAGGCGCGATCGCGCAGGTCGATGCGGTCGGGGCGGGCGTCGAACGTGCGCTGCTGGTGCGTCAGCGTCGGCATGGCGGCTTCTCAGGAAACGGGTAATAGTGCCGTTATAGCGGGAAAGCACGCCGATGCCAGTCACCACAGGGGAATCCCCCGGCCGGACCCTGTGGATTAAAATCAATAAATCATACGAGGGGCATTTTCATGTCGGTCGCCAAGTTGCGGATTGCGCACCCCGAGATCGCCCACGAGGTGATCGAATCGGTCGTGCATCTCACCGAGCAGCGCGACGAACTCACGCTGCTGCGCAGCCTGCAGAATTCCATACACGAAATGCTGCCACAGGTGCAGATCGCGATGTGTTGTTTGGCGGCGGATGCGAAAGGGGGGTGGCACGAAGACACGGCATGTACCCTGCCGACCCCCATGTTCGCGCTCAGCGACGCCCTGCGGGCCGAGGTCGTCGCGCTCGATTCCGAGCGCTCGATCCGTGAATACCGCGAAGACGGCCAGGCCTACCTGATCGCCAGCCTCGGCGCCCCGGACGATCGCCGCAAGGCGATCCTGATTCGGCAGACCGAATGGCGTCCGGCCGATGCGAGTATCGCGCGCGGCATGCTCAACATCTACTCGAATTTCGCCCGGGTGCTGTTCGACAGCGAACGCGACACGCTGACCGGCCTCTACAACCGCAAGAAGCTCGAGCAGAAGCTGGGCGATCTGCTGGCCGCGCGCCTGCGCGGCGGCCACCGCCAGCGCGACGACGGCACGACCGACTACCTGGCGGTGTTCGACATCGACCACTTCAAGCGCGTCAACGACACCTTCGGCCACCTGATCGGCGACGAGGTGCTGCTGATCTTCGCCGGCCTGGTGCGCAACGCCCTGCGCGACATCGACTGGGTGTTCCGCTATGGCGGCGAGGAATTCGTCGCGCTGATCAAGAACGTGCCGCCGGACACCATCTCGTCCATCCTCGAGCGCGTGCGCCGCAAGGTCCAGGATCACGCCTTCCCGCAGGTCGGGCAGGTCACGGTCAGCATCGGCTTCACTGCGATCGACGGGCAGGCGTTGCCGCCCTATGTGTTCGAGGAGGCCGACAAGGCGCTCTACTACGCCAAGGAGCAGGGGCGCAACCGCGTCTGCGACTACGCGGCGCTGGTATCGAGCGGCGTGCTGGCGCGCGAGGAACACGCCGGCGGCTCGATCGAGCTCTTCTGAGGCCGGCTCAAGCCGGCTCGGCCCGGGACGGCGCGATCTCCACCCGGTTGCGGCCATTCGCCTTCGCGCGGTAGAGGGCGTCGTCGGCTTTCCGCAGCAGGTCCTCGGCGCGGTCGCCCGGCACCCATTCCGCGACACCAAAGCTGCACGTGATGTGCGAGGCGTCCGGGAAAACCTGGTTTTCCACGCGCAGGCGAAGCTTCTCGGCCAGTATCCGCGCCGCATTCCGGTCGCTGCCGGGCAGCAGGATCGCGAACTCCTCCCCGCCCCAGCGGGCGAGGAGTTCGGTCGACCGGATCGCCTTGCCGACCGTGACAGCCAGCTGGACCAGCACCTGGTCACCCGCTGCATGGCCGAAAGCATCGTTGATGCGCTTGAAATGGTCGATATCGAAAAGAATCAGGGACAGCGCGCTGGAGTAGCGCGCGGCGCGCTGGATCTCGTTCGCCAGTACCTCGTCGAAGCGGCGCCGGTTGCACATACCGGTGAGCGTGTCGGTGGTCGCGAGCTGCCTGAGGCGTTCCTCGGTCTGCACCCGGTCGGTCGCGTCGCGCACGATGCCGACGGCGTTCCAGGCGCCGTGCAGGCGGACGGCCGAGAGCGAAATATCGACGGGAAACTCGCGGCCGTCGCGGTGTTTCGCCCGCAGGGTCAGGGTGCGTCCGATCGCGGGCCCCTCGCCGGTGCGGGCAAAGTGCGCGAACCCGGCCTGGTATTGCGCGAGATAGCGCTCGGGAACGATGAACATGTGAAGGTCCTTGCCCAGCATCTCGGCCGCGCTGTAGCCGAACATGCGCTCGGCAGCCGGGTTCCAGTGTGTCACCGCGGCGCTGGCGTCGATCATGATGACCGCGTCCTGCGCGGCGTCGGTCAGGCTGCGCAGGACCTGCTCCCGCGCCGCCAGTTCGGCGGTGCGCGTCGCGACCAGCTGCTCCAGTCTTTCCTGGCTGTTTTCCAGGACCTGCTGCGCCTCCTTGATGGCCGTGATGTCGGTGCGGACGGCCACGTAGCGGCGCGGCAGGCCGTCTTCGCCCAGGAATGGCAGGATGGTGGAAGACATCCAGTAGAGCGCGCCATCCTTGCGCCGGTTGCAGAGTTCGCCATGCCACACCTTGCCGGCGCTGATCGTGCGCCACATGTCCTCGTAGAATTCCGGCGGATGGCGGCCCGATTTCAGGATCCGGTGCGTCTGGCCGAGCAATTCCTGCCGTGAATACTGGCTTTTTTCGCAAAACCTGTCGTTGACTGCCGTGATGCGCCCTTGCGCATCGGTCACGCTGACGATGTTGTGCGCGTCGAGGGCCTGCTTCTGGAATTTCAGGTCGATGTTCGAGGCCCGCAGGCGCTCTGTGGCGCCAACCAGCCGCCTGATCAGGTCCTCCGTCCTGCGGCTGACCGAAACGAAAATGCCCCAGGTGAGCAACAGCCCCGCCAGGCCAAGGACGACGAAGAAGAGGCCGGCGGGATCCTGGACGCGGCGCAGGTCTTCCACATGCGCTTTCGTCCTGGCCACGGCGTCGTCCAGCAGCGCCGTCAGGGTGAGGATCATCTTGTCCTGCGCGGGCACGGCGCGCTCGACCAGCACGATCTCGGCCTCGTGCCGGTGGCCCGCCTGCAACAGATCGATCACGCGCTGGTGCTCGGGGATCGTGCGCCGGGTCTGTTCTCGCTGTATTTCGAGCAAGGCCCGTTCGCGTTTGGTGAGCGGAAGCCCCAGCAGCGCCTCGCGAGCGCGGCCGAAGGCGGCCCCCTGTTCGTCGAAGCGCCGCATCGCGCTGTCCAGCAGGAAGGGATCATCGGTGTGCACGGCGGCAAACAGCGCGAAGCTGCGGTCGCGCGCGGCGAATTGCATCCGATAGAGCAACTCGATGGCAACCTGATCGTGCTCGACGACTTCATCCAAGGTTGCCGAGTTCGACGCGCCAGAAGCTCACGGCGGCAACGAACACGATGACTGCCATGATGGCAACGAAGCCCCAGCGCATCAGGCGCGGGGCATGGGTGCGGGCGCCCCTGCCGATGAAGGGAGAAAATAGGCTCATCCGTACGGTGCTCTTGGAGCCTTATGTCGACACATTGATACCGAATCGGCACACGGGGGGGGTTCTTGATGGCATGAAAGTGTCAGTACGGACGGCCCGGCTGCGGTACCGGCTTCGATAGCCGGGGATGGGTCAGAACTCGGGGCGCAGGTCGCGGTGCAAAAGCGCATCGACTGCGCTGGCGGCGGGCAGGGCCTCGAACAGCACGCGGCAGACTGTTCGCGTGATCGGCATGTCGACGCCCAGCTCGCCGGCCAGCGCATCGACCTCATGCGCGGTGGTGACGCCTTCTGCGACGTGGCCGAGTTCGGCGAGGAGGGCGTCGAGCGAGCGCCCGCGAGCCAGGCCGAGGCCGACCTGGCGGTTGCGCGAGAGGTCGCCGGTGGTCGTGAGCACCAGATCCCCCAGGCCCGACAGCCCCATGAAGGTCTCGAAGCGGCCGCCGAGGCGCACGCCGAGCCGCGTCATTTCGGCCAGTCCGCGCGTGATGAGCGCGGCGCGGGCGTTGTGGCCCAGTCCGAGGCCATCGCAGATGCCGGCGGCGATCGCCATCACGTTCTTCAATGCCCCGCCGATCTCCACGCCGATCACGTCGTCGTGCGCGTACAGGCGCAAGCGGTGGCTGGACAGCGCCGCGGCGAGGTCGTGCGCCAGCGTGCGGTCGTGCGACGCCAGCGTCAGCGCCGTCGGATAGCCCCGCGCGACTTCCAGGGCAAAACTCGGCCCGGACAGCACGGCCGCCGCGCGCTGCGCCGGCAGGCATTCGGCGACGAGTTGATGCGGCAGCTTGCGGCTGCCCGGTTCGAATCCCTTGCTCACCCAGACCAGCGGGGGCAGTGTGCTTCGCCTCGCCAGCGCGGCCAGCGTCGAACGCAGCCCGCCGCTCGGCACGGCGACGACGATGAGGTCGGCATCCGCCACGGCAATGTCGAGATCGGCGTCGAGCCGCAGGTCGGCCGGCAGGGGGCAATCCGGCAGGTAGCGCGTGTTCACGCGGGCACGGCGCATGGCGTCGATCTCGTGTGCATTGCGTCCCCACAGGGTGACCGCATGCTGCGCGCACCAGGTCGTCGCCAGCGCCGTGCCCCAGGCGCCGGCACCGAGCACCGCGAGCTTCATCGACCCCACACCTCGTTC
>DYFW01000283.1 GCA_020725005.1 Thiobacillus denitrificans | reverse complement strand
AGGCAGCCGAGCAGGACGAGCACCGCCGCCGGGCCGGCCTCGCGGCCGTACAGCGCGCGCGCGGTGCGCATCGCGAAGACGAGGGTCAGCGCAATGAAGACGCCCGAGGCGAGGCGCGCGCCGTCGTGCAGGGGCAGGATCGGCGCGCTCAGCCAGGCGGTCGCCGCCGCCGACCAGTAATACAGCGGCGGCGCGTCCTGCAGCAGGCCGTCGCCGCGCAGGAATTGCAGCAGCCGCACGAAATGGTCGCCGTCGCCGCCTTTCCAGGGTGCGTGCCCCACCAGCCCCGGCAGCAGCCAGGCCACGCAGAGCAGCAGCAAGCCAACCTGTGGCAGAAAGATCCGCAGCCTACTCGACAATTTTGATCAGCTGGCCCGGCGTGGGCTCGCCCTTGGGATAGAAACCGTTGAGCAGCCGCAGGCTGGCTTCGGCGCCGTCCCCCAGCGGCGACTGCTGTGCCAGGCCGGCGAAGCTCATGCCCGGCCGTACGCTGACCAGGCGCAACCGCTGCGGGCGCGCGGCCTCGCGTTCCTCGGGCCGCAGCGCGCGCAAGCTGTTGATCGTCCCGCGCAGGACGTTGCGTTCGCGCGCATAGGTGGCAGCGTCGCGGGCGATCCCAGCGATCAGGTAGGTGTTTCCGCCCACGCCCGCTGCCGCCGCGATCGCCGGCTGGCCACGCAGGGTACCGGCGGCGAACACGGCAGGATAGCCGCTCAGCGTGCCCTCGCTGAAGCGCGCCCCGTCGTCGAAGGCGTAGGCCTGTTGCAGCGACGCCTGCAGGCCCCCGGCCCCACGCCGGAACTCGATCCGCGCGTCGCCCGCGGGGCTGACCGCAACGCTTTGCGCGGCATCGGCCCTGACCTGCCAACCGGAGGGAAACTGCAATGCCAGCCCGAACCCGTCATGCAGCAGCAGGTTGCCGCGCAGGCGGACGACGCCGGGGCGTTCGCCGAATACCAGGCCGTCGAGCTTTTGCAGCAGTTCGTCACGGCCCTCGCGCGGCAGCGGCACGGCGTGGCCTTGGGTATCGTCGACCAGCTGCTGCAGGCGCGCGTCCCGGTTCGAGTGCAGCAACAACACGCCATGATAGGTCGCCGGCAGCGGCGCACCAGCGCGCCCATGCTCGGCCGCGTAGCGTTCCTGCAGCTTCAGCGTGCTCATGACGTCGGCGAGCGCCTGCGGGGCATAACCCGCCTGCGCCAGGATGCCGACACCCAGGCGGTTCGCCTCGAGCTCGCGTTCGCGCCCGTAGCCGTCGGCCCGGCTCGCCGCCAGCGCCTGCCGCAGGCTATCGGCATCCGCCGCGGCCGACGCCATGCCATGGCGCGCCAGCACATGGCCGAGCTCGTGGGCGAGCACCGCCGCGAGCTCGGCTTCGGAATTCAGATACGCCAGCAAGCCGCGCGTCACGTACACGTAGCCCCCCGGCAGCGAAAAGGCGTTGACGCCGGGGCTGTCCAGCACCGTGAAATGCCAGGCCAGGCCGGACTGCGGCCCCTGTTTCGCCAGCCGCTGGCCGACCGCGTCGACGTAGGCCTGGAGGCCGGGATGATCGAGGGCCGGGGTGGCTTTCAGGATGTCGGGGTGGAGTTGCGCGCCCAGCGCTGCGTCCCGGGGGTCGGCGCGGGTCGCCGCCGGCGGCTCGCCGAGCAGCGGGAATTCCGCGCAAGCCGACAGGACCGCTGCACTCAGGGCGATCACGGCGATGCGGCGGGTCAGCAGGGCAGTCACGTCGGTCAGGTCATCAAAGGCGGCGCCGGAA
>DYFW01000282.1 GCA_020725005.1 Thiobacillus denitrificans | reverse complement strand
TCGACATGGGCGTGCCGGCCTACATGGTGGCGACCTCGGTGCAGGGCGTGCTGGCACAGCGCCTGGTGCGCAAGCTGTGCCCGCACTGCAAAAAGCCGCACGCGCCGACACCGCAGGAGCAGGTATGGCTGGGCCGCGCCTACTCCGAGCAGCCGGACGCCGGCTTCATGGCCGGCCAGGGGTGCGAGCGCTGCCACGGCACCGGCTACGCCGGGCGCCGCGCCATCCACGAACTGCTCGACATGGACGCCACGCTGGCCGACGCCCTGGCGCGTGGCGAGCCGGGCGCCTTCGTCGCCGCCGCGCGCGCGGCGCTCGCCGGCCAGACCCTGCGCGACCAGGCGATCGCGCTGGCGCGCGCCGGCATAACCTCGCTCGCCGAGGCGATGCGCGTGAGCATGCAGGACGCCGCCTGATGCCGCGCTTCGGTTACACCGGCCGCACTGCCGACGGCGAACGCGTACAGGGGGTGCTCGACGCCGATAGCGCGGCCGAGTGCGCGGCGAGTCTCATGCGCAACGGCATCACGCCGGTCGCCCTCCGCGAATCCGCGCACGCCGACCGCCGCCGCGCCCTCCACCTCGATTTCAAGCTGTTCGCGCAGACCGTCAGGCCGATCGACGTGCAGCTCTTCTCGCGCCAGCTCCATACCCTGCTGCGCGCCGGCGTGCCGATCCTGCGCGCGTTCGCCGGCCTCATCGAATCGACCGCCAATCCGGCGTTTGCTCGCGTGGTCGCCACGCTCAAGGGGGCGCTCGAGGCCGGCCGCGATCTTTCGACCGCGATGCGCCAGCATCCCGAGGTGTTCTCGCCGTTCTACGTCGCCATGGTGCGGGTCGGCGAGGCGACCGGGCGCCTCGACGACGTCCTGCTGCGCCTGTTCGATTACCTGGAAAGCGAGCGCGAAACGCGCGCGCGCCTCAAGGAGGCGCTGCGCTATCCGAGCTTCGTCGCGATTGCCATGGTCGTTGCCGTCGCGGTCATCAATGTGTTCGTCATCCCGGCATTCGCCAAAGTCTATGCCAGCTTCAACGCCGATCTGCCGCTGATGACCCGGATCCTGATGGAATCCTCCCGGCTCACCCTCGATTACGGCGGCTTCCTGCTGGCCGGCGCCGTGCTTGCCGGTATCGCTTTTCGTGTCTGGCGGGCCTCCGAGGATGGGCGGCTCGCTTGGGACCGCTTCAAGCTCCGCCTGCCGATCACCGGCTCGCTCATCCTGCGCAGCACGCTGGCGCGTTTCGCGCGAACGTTCGCTCTGTCGATGAAAAGCGGCATCCCGGTCGCGCAGGCCTTTTCGGTCGTCGCCGAAGTCACCGACAACGCCTGGGTCGCAGCGCGCGTACAGCAGATGCGCAACGGGGTCGAGCGCGGCGAATCCATCCTGCGCACCGCCCAGGCGTCGAACGTGTTCAATCCGGTGGTGCTGCAGATGATCGCCGTCGGCGAGGAAACCGGCGCCATCGACGAGTTGATGGAAGAAATCGCCGACATGTACGAGCGCGAGGTCGATTACGAGATCAAAACCCTGTCGGCGCGCATCGAGCCGCTCATCATCGCCGCCATGGGGGGGGTCGTGCTGGTGCTCGCGCTCGGCGTCTTCCTGCCGATGTGGGACCTGGCGAGCGTCGCGGCCAGGTGAGGCATCCGTCGGGGTTCGATTTTTTTCTCAAGTCTTGCCCGATCGGGCCGAAATAAGGGATGACACCCCCATTGCATGGAGGGGGCTGGTTTGCATACACAAGAATCCCGACAGGAGGACA
>DYFW01000281.1 GCA_020725005.1 Thiobacillus denitrificans | reverse complement strand
ACCATCATGAGCCCGCCGGCGCTGGCGATGCCGAGCACGGTCAGCAGCGCCTTCAACGGCCGCCGTTCGAGGTGGCGCAGGATCATGCGCGTCGGCGCGGCAAGCCGGCGCGCGAGGCCGATGCGCTCGACGAGCGTCGCGCGATAGACCTCGGGCGTTTCGGGCCGCATGCCCTCGGCCGGCGGCAGCCGAACCGCACGCGCCACCGAAATAACCGTGCCGGCGAGCGCGGCCGCCGCCCCGGCCAGAAAGGCGATCGCGATCACGCCGGGCGGCAGCTGGTAGTCGAGATAGGGAAAGCGGAAGGTGGTTTCCCGATAGACATCCGCCAAGCCCTGACCGAACCAGGCGCCGAGCGCGATCCCGGCGGCCACCCCCAGCGCCGCCATCACCAGCACCAGCTTCAGGTAGTGCAGGCCGATCGCCACGTACGAATAGCCGAAGGCCTTGAGGATGGCGATCTGGTCGCGCTGCAGCGTGATCAGCCGGCCCAGCACCACGTTCAGCAGGAAGGCCGCGACGCCGAGAAAAATGGCGGGAAAGATCGTCGCCATCGTCTGCAACTGCTTCATCTCCTCGTCGAGAAAGCGGTTGGAGAACTGGTCGCGGCGACCGTAGGCGCCGGTGCCGCCATACTGGCCCAGCACGGCGTCGACGCGGTCGATCACGTCCTCGAGCCGGGCGCCGCGCGCCAGCGTGAGGCTCGCGTGGTTGAACGCGCCCTCCATGTCGAAGGCCGCGGCGAGCGCGCTGCGCCCCATCCACAGCACGCCGTAGCGCTTGAAATCGGGAAACATCGCCCCCGGCGCGATCTGGTAGACGTATTCCGGCGACACCGCGACACCGACCACCGTAAGCTGCTTCCGCTTGCCGTGGATGATCGCGGCCAGCCGGTCGCCAGGCTGGAAGCCATGCGCATCGGCGAAGGTGTCGGAGAGCACCACTTCGTCCGTGCTCCACGGCTGCACGCTGCGGCCGCGCTTGATATGGAGGCCGTTCAGGCGCGGCTCGCCGACATCGGGCAGCGACAACAGCTGACCAGTGACGGGATCGGAAAAGCCCTCGACTTCCAGCTTCACGCCCGCCTTCACCCGCGTCTCCAGGTGTTCGATACCGGGGATCGCCGCCAGACGTTCGGCCACCGGCTCGGGCGCACGCTTGAGATTCACGAATACCTCGGCGAAGCGGTATTCGGCGTAGAAGCGGTCGCGCGTCGTCGCCAGCGAATCGTAGGTCGACAGCGACATCACCAGAGTCGCGACCCCGCCCATGATCACCGCCGCGATCGCCAGCACCTGCCCGCGCAAGTGCCACAGGTCGCGGAAAAGCTTGCGGTCGAGGGCCTTCATGGCGCGCCGGCTTTACCAGCTGAGCTCGCGCGCCGCCTTCTTCGCGGCGTTGGCGTGGATGTCGGCGATGCGCCCGTCGGATAGGCGGATCACGCGGTCGGCCATGGCGGCAATGCCGGCGTTGTGGGTGATCAACACCGTGAGCGTTCCCAGCTCGCGGTTCACCTTTTCCAGCACCTCCAGCACCACCACGCCGGTGGCGGAATCGAGCGCACCCGTGGGTTCGTCGCACAGCAGCACCGCCGGGTTCTTGGCGATCGCGCGTGCGATCGCCACGCGCTGCTGCTCGCCGCCGGAAAGCTGGGCGGGAAAATGATCCAGGCGGTCGCCGAGGCCGACCAGCGCGAGCGCGTCCTCGGGGCGCATCGGCGACGTCGCGATCTCGGTCACCGCGGCGACGTTCTCGCGCGCGGTGAGGCTGGGAATGAGG
>DYFW01000054.1 GCA_020725005.1 Thiobacillus denitrificans | reverse complement strand
CTCGACCTGCAGGACTATGCGGCGGCACTGAAGACGCTGTCGGCGACCCACAGCGACGCCTACGCCTTCCGCTTCCTCGACCTGAAGGGCGATGTCCTGCTGGCGCAGGGCAAGCGGGGCGAGGCGCGCGCCGCCTACGAAGCCGCGTTCGGCAAGGTGGCGGAAAACGATCCCTACCGGACCATCGTCGAGCTCAAGCTCGACGCCCTGGGCGGGGTAGGCAAGTGAGCGCGCGCCTGCTTGCAGCCGCACTCGCGCTGGCCCTGTCCGGTTGCAGTGCGGTGAGCTCGGTGGGCAACACCGTCGGCGGCTGGTTCGGCGCGGGAACCGCCAGGCCCAAGCCGGCCGAACTGGTCGATTTCAAGCCCGCCGCCGTGCTGAGCGAAGCCTGGAAAGCGGAAACCGGCGACGCCGCGGGCTTCCTGCTGCAACCGCAGGCCGAGGGCGACGATGTCTTCGCGGCGGGGGGCGGCCGCGTGGTGCGGGTCGCGGTGCCGACGGGGCAGGTCGCGTGGCGCATCGACACCGGCGTCAAGATCTCGGCCGGTGCGGGCGTGGCCGGGGATCGGGTGCTGGTCGGCGGCAGCAAGGGGGAGCTGCTCGCGCTCGATCGCAGCAGCGGCCAGGTCCGCTGGAAAGTGAACCTGTCGAGCGAGGTGGTCGGCCAGCTGCTGCGCGCGGGCGACATCGTGATCGCGCGCACCGGCGATGGACGCGTCCATGGTCTGGCGGTCGCCGACGGCGCCCGCAAGTGGCTGTATACCCGCAATCTGCCGTCGCTGACGCTGCGCGGGTCGGGCGGCATGGTGCTGCGCGACGACGTGCTCTACGCAGGCTTCCCCGGCGGCAAGCTGGTCGCGTTGAACGCCGGCAACGGCGCGCAACTGTGGGAGAGCACCGTTGCGCTGCCGCGCGGCGCGACGCAACTCGAGCGCGTGGCGGACGTGATGGGGCCGCCGGCGGTCGACGCGCGCCAGGTATGTGCGGTCGCCTACCAGGGGCGCGTCGCCTGCTTCGATCGCCGCACCGGCGCGCCCCTGTGGACGCGCGACACCTCGAGCAACAGCGGGCTGGCGATGGACGAGCGCGCGGTCTACGTTACCGACGACAAGGACGCGGTGACCGCCTACGACAAGGCGAGCGGGCGTGCCGCCTGGCGCCAGGACAAGCTGGCGCGGCGCGCCGTGACCGCGCCGCTCGCGCTCGGCGCGTGGATCGTCGTCGGCGACGGCGAGGGCTGGGTGCACGTGCTGTCGGCCGACGACGGCCGCTTCGTCGCGCGCGCCAAGGTCGATGGCGCAGTGCGCACCGCGCCGGTCGACATCGGCCCCGGTTTCGCGGTGCAGACGGTGAAGGGGACGGTCGTCGCCTTCCGGCTCCAGTGAGTCGAAAGACGCCGTGTTCGTCCTGCCAAATTTCATGAATCCGACTCCCCGCTGATGCTTCCCACCCTCGTCCTGGTCGGCCGACCCAACGTCGGCAAGTCGACCCTGTTCAACCGCCTCACCGGCACGCGCGACGCGCTCGTGCACGACATGCCGGGGATGACGCGCGACCGTCATTACGGGCGCGGCCGCCTCGGCGGCAAGCCTTACCTCGTCGTCGATACCGGCGGCCTCGAGCCGGTGGCGAAGGACGGCATCCTGGCCGAAATGGCGCGCCAGACCCTGCAGGCGATCGACGAGGCCGACGCGGTCATTTTCCTGGTCGACGCGCGCGCGGGCCTCACGCCGCAGGACAAGGTGATCGCCGACCGCCTGCGCCGCGCGCACTGCCCGGTCTTCCTCGCCGTCAACAAGGCCGAGGGCATGAACCGCGCCGTGGTGACGGCCGAGTTCCATGAACTGGGCCTGGGCGAGCCGCTGGCGATTTCCGGCGCGCACGGCGACGGCATCAGCGATCTCGTCGCGGAAGCGCTGGCGCCTTTCCCCGACGAGGCGGCGGTGCCCGACGAGCACGGCGTGCCCAAGATCGCGCTGGTCGGCCGGCCCAACGTCGGCAAGTCGACGCTGGTCAACGCGCTGGTCGGCGAGGAGCGCGTCATCGCCTTCGACCAGCCGGGCACCACGCGCGATTCGATCTACGTCGAGTTCGAGCGCGACGGCAAGCCCTACATCCTGATCGACACCGCCGGCGTGCGCCGCCGCGGCAAAGTGTTCGAGACGGTCGAGAAGTTTTCCGTCATCAAGACCCTGCAGGCGATCGAGGATGCCAATGTCGTCGTGCTGGTGCTCGATGCGCGTGAGAACATCTCCGACCAGGACGCGCACCTGGCCGGTTTCATTCTCGAAAGCGGGCGCGCGCTGGTGGTCGCGGTCAACAAGTGGGACGGCCTGTCGGCCGAGCAGCGCGACAACGTCAAGCGCGACATCGGCCGCAAGCTCGCTTTTCTCGACTTCGCCCGCTTCAACTACATTTCGGCGCTCAAGGGCAAGGGGCTGGAGAACCTGCTGAAAGACGTCGAGGCGGCGCATGCCGCGGCCTTCATCAAGATGTCGACCCCCAAGCTCACGCGGGTGCTGGAAATGGCCGTCGAGCAGCACGCCCCGCCGAAGCGCGGCCTGTTCCGCCCGAAGCCGCGCTACGCCCACCAGGGCGGCAAGAATCCGCCGGTGATCGTGCTGCACGGCAACGCGCTGGAAGGCCTGCAGGACGATTACAAGCGCTACCTGGAGGCGAGTTTCCGCAAGGCGTTCAAGCTGCAGGGCACGCCGCTCAGGATCCAGATCAAGGAAGACGAGGGGAAGAACCCCTTCGAAGGCAAGAAGCGCGCGCCGCTTTCCGAGAGCGAGGCGACGCGGCGGCGGCGCGAGAAGCGCGTACGGCGACGGGTCTACGGGGCGAAGTGAACCCCGGATGCGCCCGGCGCCTTCAGTCCAGCCAGCGCACCAGATAAAAGAGCTTGAAGCCCTCCGACGAACGCGAGGGCCCGCTGGCGATGGCGGCGTGGCGGCTTTTCGCCGGGTCGGCGTGCGCGCGCGCCTCGTCCTCGCTGGCGTAGACCTCGACCACGCCTTCGGGGAAGCGCTTGCGGCCCTTGCCCGACGGCGAATAGATCACCACCGCCGAGGTGCCGACGACCTTCGATTCGACATCGGTGAAGAGGCTGGTGGCCTGGGGCATCAATGCGTCTTCTTGGGAATGCTGCTGATCTTCACAGCGTGGCTGGTCGGCGTCTCGTCGACGAAGCGCGGGCGCTCGTCGAGCGTGCGTCCCGTGAGGCGGGCCAGTTCGGTCTCGCGGCTCGAAATCACCATCAGGCAGTCCTTGATGTTCAGGATCGTCGCTTCGGTGAGCGGGCTGGGGTTGCCGTCGCGCGGCGCGGTGTCGCGCACGATGGAAGTCAGGGTCTTGCGCATCATGCGCATCAGGCGCTGTTCGTCAGCGAGGGCTTTGTCGTCCATGGGGCGTGCTCCGGAATACTGTGGGTGAGCGGACATTGTCGGCGTCCCACCCCGCGGCGTCAACGCAAACCCCTGTCGCGCCGGGGGATAAAAAGACCGTAAGGGGCCATAAGCAGATTGAAGGGCCGTCGCCGGGCGTCTGCTTTAAGCTTGCGGGCAAAGGAGACCGTCATGTCCGAAACCCCAGTCGATGCCGGCGAAGTCCGAGAAATCCGCATCAATCCCATCGTTCCCGCCGAATCGGTGCTGGTCGCCACGGCCCGCAGCATGCGGCCGAAGAAAGCCGAGGAACTGGCCCCGCGCGACACGCGCAAGCACGTCGAGACCTGCCCGTTCTGCCGTGGCAACGAGCACAAGACGCCGCCGGCGATCCTGGCGTGGCCAACGGCCGCCGACTGGCAGATCCGCATGGTCGAGAACCTCTATCCGGTGCTGGGCGACGACCGCAGCCAGGCCGGCTTTGCCTTCGGCCTGCAGCAGACGATCGACGGCTACGGTCGCCACGAAGTCATCATCGACCACGTCGAACACGGCATCGCCATCCACGAAATGGCCGAATCGCACCTGGCGGCGCTGTTCGGGGTCTACCAGACGCGCATGCGGCAATTGTTCGAGTCCGACCCGCGGCTCAAGTACGTGCTGGTGTTCAAGAACTTCGGCCCGGCCGCCGGCGCGTCGATTCCGCACACCCACAGCCAGGTGATCGCGATGCCGGTGGTGCCGGAGAACGTCGACGCCGAGGTGAAGAACAGCGCCGCGCACTACGCCAAGCACCACCATTGCATTTTCTGCGCCCTGATCGACGAGGCGCTGACCTTCGAGGCGACGATCTACGACCGCGCCTCGGGCGCGGTGCGGCGCAAGATCAACGTCGGCCAGTACGTGGTCGAGCGCGGCGAGCATTTCATCGCCATCAAGCCCTTCGCCAGCCGCTACGAATGGGAAGTCCACATCCTGCCGCTCACGCACCAGGCCGATTTCCTCGACGTGCCGGGGGCGCATTTCGCCGACCTGGCGCGCGTGATGCGGCGCACCATGGCGCGCCTCGACGCGGTGATCGGCGGCGCGCAGTACAACTTCTTCCTGCACTCGGTCCCCCATGATGCCCAGCAGGGCGCGCATGCGCCGAGCTACCACTGGCACCTGGAAATCTGTCCGCGCACCTCGATCCCCACCGGCTTCGAACTGGGGTCGGGGCTCTTCGTCAACACCATCAGCCCGGAGCAGGCGGCCGAACGCCTGCGCGCGGTGGAGCTGTGAGAAAAGCCATGGGTTAAAATGCGCGTCGTTATGGATTGGAAATGCAAAAACTTGATTTTCCATCAATGACGCGCCGAGGCTGGATTGTCATCGATCCGAAACCGGGCGCGGTCCTCCGTCATGCTGACGGGGGTTATCTTTCAAGTCCGCGAGTTTCGGATCAACAACCAGTGCAAGGCAAACCAGATGGCTGTAGACAAAGCGCCCGATCCGCACGCGATCCCGGTCGGCCAGGCTAGTTCGCATGTCGATCGCCTCAATGCGCTGTGGAAGCTGTCGGTGCAAGGCGGGCTCTCCGATCCCGAGCGCATTCGCGCCATGCTGGACATGGCCGCCCAAGTGCTCGACATGGACCTGGTGGTGCTCGGTGAATTCGACGAACACTACATCGCGCGTTACGTCAGCGATCGGCTGGGGGTGTTTCCGGAAGGCACCGTGCTGCCGGCCGAGACGACGCTTTGCCACATCGTTCACCGGAGCCGCACGCCATACCACGTCGCGGACCTGGCCGCGCATCCCCTCCATGCGCAGGATGCGCTGGTGACAGAACTGGGGCTGCGCACCTATTCCGGCATTCCCGTATTGGTCGGCGACGAAGCACGCTGGGTGCTGGCTTTCCTGCGCAGGCGCAGCGACGCGCCGCCCGATTCTGTCGACATCGCCTACATGGACCTGATCGCCGACTGGCTCGGCAACGCCCTGTATCAATCCGCGCAAAAGGAATTGCTGCAGCGCATCGCCCTGACCGACCCGCTGACCGGGTTGCCCAACCGGCGCGCGGCCGAGGAACGTCTGCAACTGGAGCGCGCGCGCACGCCGCGCGACGGCCACGGCTTTGCGCTGGCCCTGATCGATCTCGATCATTTCAAGATGGTGAACGATCGCTACGGCCATGCTGTCGGTGACGAGGTGCTGAAGGCCGTCGCACGTCGCTTCGAATCGGGATTACGCAAGGGCGACTGGGTGGCGCGCTGGGGCGGGGAGGAGTTCCTGTTCGTGCTGCATGGCAGCACGGCGGAGGAGGCCGCCCGCATTATCGATCGGCTCGCCGGCCATGCACGCGCGAAGCCCATCCAGACGAGCGTGGGCGCCATTTCGGTGAGTTTCTCGGCGGGGGTGGCCGCATTCGACACGAACGACACCGAAACCCTGCCGATGCTCGAGAAGATCGACCACGCGCTGTATCGGGCCAAGGCGGATGGCCGCGATCAGGTCAGGATGGCGACGCATACCCATGTTCCGTGGAACAGCGCGCTGCTGCGGCAGGCGCTGGCAGAGCGCCGCGTCAGGCAGGCCTCGCAGGTCATCGTCGACCTGCAGACCGGGCGGACGGTCGCGGACGAGGCGCTGGCGCGCATCGAGACCGCGACCGGCGAAATCATCGAGGCCAGGGATTTTGTCGACATGGCCGAGGGCCTGGGGCTGATGGCCGAAATCGACCGTCAGGTCATCCATGGCGTGATGCAAGGCTGTGTCGTCAGGATGGAGCAGGGAGGGTCATCCGATTTTGCCCATTTCGTGAACGTGTCGCCGCAGTTCCTGGCGCGCCGCGACCTGGTCGAGGAAATGCTCGAGAATGCCATGCACTACTGCCAGACCTGCAGCGCGATGCTGGGGCCGGTCAAACCCATCGTTCTGGAACTGACGGAGCGGCAGCGCATTGTCAGCCTGGAGAAATTACGCGCCGATTTGCAGCCCTTCATCGACTTCGGTTTTCGCCTGGCGCTCGACGATTTCGGCAGCGGGTATTCGTCCTACCTCTATCTGGCCCACCTGCCGGTCAAGTTCCTGAAAATCGAAGGCTGGCTGGTGGCAAACATGCGCCTTGACCGCAAGGTGGCGGGCATCGTCGAAAGCCTGGCGAACTTTGCGCGCAAGGAAGGCGTGCAGACCGTGGCCGAACATGTCGAGGACGCCGAAACCGCACGCATTCTGGCCGACATGGGGGTGGACTACGGACAGGGCTGGCATTTCGGGCGCCCGCAGCTGGTGTAATACCGTCTAAAATGAATCGCCCCTGCGCACGCTGCGCATGGGCACCGCACGCACGCCATCCCCCCTGACACCTGCCCGTGAAACGCTTTCTCCCTTGTCTTGCCACCCTGCGCCAGTCCGCACGCCCGGAGCACCGTCTTGTTTGAACGGCATGCCGGCGGCGAGCGCGTCATCCTGGTGTCGGTCGATTTCGGTGAACCGGATTTCGAGGAAACGGTGGCCGAACTGCGCCTCCTGGCCCGCGGCGCCGGTCTGGAAATCCTCGGCGAGGTGCGGGGCAGGCGCAGCCGCCCCGACGCGGCGCTGTTCGTCGGCAGCGGCAAGGCCGACGAGATCGCCGCGCTGGTGCTGGCGACCGACGCCGACGTCGTCATCTTCAACCACGAGCTGTCGCCGGCGCAGGAGCGCAACCTGGAGCGCCGCCTGCAGCGCCGCGTCATCGACCGCACGAGCCTCATCCTCGACATCTTCGCCCGCCGCGCGCAGAGCGCCGAAGGCAAGCTGCAGGTCGAGCTGGCGCAGCTCGAGCATCTGTCGACCCGGCTGGTGCGCGGCTGGACCCACCTCGAACGCCAGCGCGGCGGCGTCGGCATGCGCGGTCCGGGCGAGAAGCAGCTGGAAACCGACCGCCGCCTGATCGGCGTGCGGGTGAAGGCGCTGCGCGAGCGGCTTGCCCGGTTGGGCAAGCAGCGCCGCACCCAGCGCCGCGCCCGCACGCGCCAGCAGGTGCTGTCGATCGCGCTGGTCGGCTACACCAACGCCGGCAAGTCGACGCTCTTCAATGCGCTGACGCGCGCCGGCACCTACGCGGCCGACCAGTTGTTCGCCACGCTCGACACCACCACGCGCCGGCTGTATCTGCCGAAGCTGGGCGAGGTCGTGCTGTCGGACACCGTCGGCTTCATCACCCGCCTGCCGCACGACCTGGTCGCGGCTTTCCGCGCCACCCTGGAAGCCACGACCGAGGCCGACCTGCTGCTGCACGTGATCGACGCCGCCAACCCGGCGCGCGAGCGCCAGATCGAGGCGGTTGAGCGGGTGCTGAAGGAAATCGGCGCGGATGCCGTGCGGCAGCTGCGGGTCTACAACAAGCTCGACCTGACGGGGCTTGCGCCAGGAGTCGGGCGCGACGAGTATGGTAAACTGCATAGCGTTTACGTCTCCGCGCAAACCGGCGCGGGGCTTGGAATTTTGCGCGAGGCGCTGACGGAGATCCTGCTCGAAGGCCGGGCGCCGGCCGAAACGGGCCACACTGACGCACCTCCCACCCACACTACGGATTTCACGACCTGAACTATGGCCTGGAACGACCCCCAATGGGGCAACAACGGCAACCGCAATCCCAACGGCGGTCCACCCGACCTGGACGAAGTCTGGCGGCGTATCAACCAGCGGCTGAACAGCCTGTTCGGCGGCAGGGGCGGCGGCTCGGGCGGCGGTGGTGACGCTTCCGGCGGCGCGTTCCCCGGCGGCGGCAACCTGGCCGGCATCATCGCCGCCGTGCTGGTGGTGGTGTGGCTCGCGAGCGGCTTCTACATCGTCGATACCGGCCAGCGCGGCGTGGTGCTGCGTTTCGGCCAGTACGTCGAGACCACCGAGCCGGGACCGCGCTGGCACCTGCCGTGGCCGATCGAATCACGCGAGATCGTCAACGTCGACCAGGTGCGCACGGTCGAGATCGGCTATCGCAACAACGTCAAGAGCAAGGTGCTGAAGGAGTCGCTGATGCTCACCGACGACGAGAACATCATCGACCTGCAGTTTGCCGTGCAGTACATCCTCAAGGACCCGGTCGAGTTTTTGTTCATCAACCGCTCGCCGGAAGACAGCGCGTTGCAGATCGCCGAGACGGCGATGCGCGAGGTCGTCGGCAAGAACAAGATGGACTTCGTGCTGTATGAAGGCCGCGCCGAGATCGCCGCGCAGGCCAAGCAGCTGATGCAGGCCATCCACGACCGCCACAAGACCGGCATCAGCATCAGCCAGGTCACGCTGCAGAACATCCAGCCGCCGGAGCAGGTGCAGGCCGCGTTCGACGACGCAGTGAAGGCCGGCCAGGATCGCGAGCGCCTGAAGAACGAAGCGGAAGCCTATGCCAACGACGTGGTGCCGCGCGCCCGCGGTCTGGCGTCGCGCCTCAAGGAAGAAGCCGAAGGTTATCGCCTGTCGGTGATCGCCAACGCCGAGGGTGAAGCGAGCCGCTTCGCGCAGATCTTCGCCGAATACCAGAAAGCCCCGCAGGTGACGCGCCAGCGGATGTATCTCGATACCATGCAGACCGTGATGAACAATACCAGCAAGGTGCTGGTCGACCAGAAGGGCGGCAACAGCCTGCTCTACCTGCCGCTCGACAAGTTGCAGCAGATCGTCAGCCAACCCTATGGCGGCGCGCCGAACGCGGCGCCGTCGCTGCCCGCCAGCCCGCCGGTCGACAGCCGGTCGGGTGATGGCTTGCGCAGCCGTGACCGGGAGGCACGTCCATGAACAAGTCTATCGGACCGCTCGTCATCGGCCTGCTCATCGTGCTGGTGGTGCTGAGCATGAGCACGTATACCGTCGACCAGCGGCAGAACGCGCTGGTGTTCCAGCTGGGCGAGGTGGTGTCGGTCAAGACCAAGCCCGGCCTCTACTTCAAGCTGCCGCTGGTGCAGAACGTGCGCTATTTCGACACGCGCATCCTGACCCTGGATTCGACCGACCCCGAGCGCTTCATCACCTCGGAAAAGAAAAACGTACTGGTCGATTCCTTCATCAAGTGGCGCGTGATCGACGCGCGGCAGTTCTACGTGTCGGTGGGCGGCGACGAAACGCGCGCCGCGATCCGCCTCAACCAGACCGTGAACGACGGCCTGCGCGCCGAGTTCGGCCGCCGCACCATCAATGAGGTGGTGTCCGGGCGCCGCGACGAGATCATGCGCACCATCCAGGCCAAGGCCGACCAGGACGCGCGCAAGATCGGCGTCCAGGTCATCGACGTGCGCATCAAGCGGGTCGACCTGCCGGAAACGGTGTCGGAAAACGTCTATCGCCGCATGGAAGCGGAGCGCAAGCAGGTGGCCAACGAGCTGCGCTCGACCGGCGCGGCGGAAGCCGAGAAGATCAAGGCCGACGCCGACAAGCAGAAGGACGTGATCGTCGCCGAGGCCTACCGCGACGCGCAGCGCGTCAAGGGTGACGGCGACGCCAAGGCGGCCGCGATCTACTCGGCGTCGTTCGGCAAGAACCCCGAGTTCTACGCCTTTTACCGTTCGATGCAGGCCTACCGCGAGAGCTTCAAGGACAAGAGCGACGTGATGGTGCTCGACCCCAGCGCCGACTTCTTCAAATACATGAAGAACCCGCGCGCCGGCGGACAATGAGCGGCACCGACTGGTTGGTCGCGCTGGGCCTGTTGCTGGTGATCGAAGGCATCCTCCCGTTCGCCGCCCCGGCGCTATGGCGCGAGGGTTTTGGCCGGATGCTGGCGTTGCGCGACGGCCAGTTGCGTTTCATCGGCGCTGCCTCGATGTTGGGCGGCGTTTTTTTGTTGTGGATGCTGAACTGACATGACAGCCTGGTTGCTCCCCGAAAACGTCGAGGACGTGCTGCCACCCGAGGCCTGGCGCATGGAGGACATGCGCCGCGCGTTGCTCGACCTGTTCCGCGGCCGTGGCTACCAGCTGGTGATTCCGCCGCTGATGGAATATGTCGAATCGCTGCTCACCGGTGTCGGCGCCGACCTCGACCTCAAGACCTTCAAGCTGGTCGACCAGCTCTCAGGCCGCCTGATGGGCGTGCGCGCCGACATCACGCCGCAGGTCGCGCGCATCGACGCCCACCTGCTGGCGGCGAACGCGGTGAACCGCCTGTGCTACGCGGGCAGCGTACTGCATACCCAGGCCGATGGCTTCCATCGCTCGCGCGAGCCGATCCAGATCGGCGCCGAGCTCTATGGTGAAGCGGGCATCGCGGCCGACCTCGAAATCCTCAGGCTCATGCTCGACGGGCTTTCCGCCTGCAGCGTGTCGGCAGTACAGCTCGACATCGGCCACGTCGGCGTCTACCGCGCGCTGGCGCAGGAAGCGGACCTTGCGGGCGAGGTCGAACACGAACTCTTCAACGCCTTGCAGGCCAAGGACGCCAGCGCCGTCGCCGTGCTCACCGCGGGCCTCGCGCCCGCGCTGCGCGACGCCTTCGCCGCGCTGCCGCAGCTCTATGGCGACCGCGGCGTGCTCGCCGAGGCGCGTGCGCGGCTGCCGCAGCTGTCGGCCGTTGCCGACGCGCTCGACACGCTGGCGGCGATCGACGCCGGGCTCGCGGGCGTCGAGACGGCGTACGATCTGGCCGAGCTGCGCGGCTACGGCTACCACAGCGGCGTCGTGTTCGCCGTCTATACCGCCGGGCGCAGCCAGGCGATCGCGCAGGGCGGGCGCTACGACGAGGTAGGCAAGGTATTCGGCCGGGCGCGACCGGCCACCGGCTTCAGTCTGGATCTGCGCGAGCTGGCCGTGGCCGGCTCGGCAAAACGATAATCAGGGAGACGCAACATGGCAGCAAAGAATGTCGTCGTCATCGGCACCCAGTGGGGCGATGAGGGCAAGGGCAAGATCGTCGACTGGCTCACCGACCGCGCGCAGGGCGTGGTGCGCTTCCAGGGCGGCCACAACGCCGGCCACACTCTGGTCGTGGGCGGCAGGAAGACGGTGCTGCACCTGATTCCGTCCGGCATCCTGCGCGACAACGTTACCTGCTATATCGGCAACGGCGTGGTGCTGGCGCCCGACGCGCTGTTGACGGAAATGGACATGCTGCAGGCGGCGGGCGTCGACGTCGCCGGCCGGCTCAAGATCAGCGAGGCGTGCCCGCTCATCATGCCGCACCACGTCGCGCTCGACCAGGCGCGCGAGATCGCGAAGGGCGCGGGCAAGATCGGCACCACCGGGCGCGGCATCGGCCCGGCCTACGAGGACAAGGTCGCGCGCCGCGCGCTGCGCCTGCAGGACCTGTTCCATCGCGAGCGTTTCGCCGCCAAGCTGGGCGAGGTGCTCGACCATCACAACTTCATGCTGAAGAACTTCTACAAGGCCGAGCCGGTGAGTTTCGCCCAGACGCTCGACAGCATGATGGCGATGGCCGAGCGGATCAAGCCGATGGTCGCCGACGTGCCGCGCAGCCTGTACGAAGCCAACAAGGCGGGCCAGAACCTGCTGTTCGAGGGCGCGCAGGGCACGCTGCTCGATATCGACCACGGCACCTATCCCTTCGTCACCTCGTCGAACTGCACCGCCGGCGGCGCCTCCACCGGCTCCGGCGTGGGCCCGTCCGCCATGCACTATGTGCTCGGCATCACCAAGGCCTACACCACGCGCGTCGGCTCCGGCCCGTTTCCCACGGAACTGTTCGATGACATCGGCCAGTACCTGGGCGAGAAGGGGCACGAGTTCGGCGCCACCACCGGGCGTGCGCGTCGCTGCGGCTGGTTCGACGCCGCCGCATTGAAGCGCTCGATCCAGATCAACGGCGTGTCGGGCCTGTGCGTGACCAAGCTCGACGTGCTGGACGGGCTGGAAACCGTGCGCGTGTGCGTCGGCTACCGGATCGACGGTGAGACCTGCGATATTCTGCCGGTCGGTGCCGAGTCGATCGCCAACGTCGAGCCGATCTACGAGGACCTGCCGGGCTGGAGCGACACCACCGTCGGCGTGCAGGAGTTCGACAAGCTGCCGCAGCAGGCGCAGACCTACCTCAAGCGCATGGAAGACCTGTGCGAAGTGCCGATCGATGTGGTGTCGACCGGACCGGACCGGGTGGAGACCATCGTGCGTCGCCACCCCTACGAGGCTTGATGTCCGGAATACACCGCCCATACGCAAAAAAGCCGACACGAGGTCGGCTTTTTTGCTCAGCGTCTGGTGCCCAGAAGAGGACTCGAACCTCCACAGTGTTGCCACCGCTAGGACCTGAACCTAGTGCGTCTACCAATTCCGCCATCTGGGCAATGAAGGCGCGCATTTTAGAGAGCCATGAATAAATTGTCAACGAACGACACGAAGTCCCGCAGCCGTGCGGGCAAACAGAAACTCCCCGCCATCCGTCTGGCCGACCCGTTCTACGCGCGCGAGGTCGAACGCTACGAATCGCCGCTGCCGAGCCGCGAATACATCCTGCAGCTGCTGGCCGAGGCCGGTTGCCCGGTCGACGTCGACGCTTTCGCCCAGCAGCTGCACATCACCGAGGACGAATACGAGCTGTTCCAGCGGCGTCTCGGCGCGATGCAGCGCGACGGCCAGCTGATGATCAACCGCAAGCGCCAGTTGTGCCTGCCGGAGAAGCTCGATCTCATCAAGGGCCGCGTCGAGGGCCACCCGGACGGCTTCGGTTTCGTCGTGCCGGACGAGGGCGGCGACGATCTCTATCTTTCGCCCAAGGAAATGCACCGCGTGCTGCACGGCGACAGGGTGCTGGTGCGTGTCGCCGGCTTCGACCGCCGTGGCCGCCGCGAGGCCAAGATCGTCGAGGTGCTCGAGCACGTCAACAAGTTCGTCGTCGGCCGCTACTACCTCGAGGGTGGCGTTGGCTTCGTCATCGCGGAGAACCGCCGCATCAACCAGGACATCCTCGTTCCGCCGGAGCATGCGGGGGGCGCGAAATCCGGCCAGGTGGTGACGGTCGAGATCCTCATCCAGCCCGGCGCGCACAACGAGGCGGTCGGCCGCGTCAGCGAAATCCTCGGCAGCTACACCAGCCCCGGCATGGAAATCGAGATCGCGTTGCGCAAGCATGACCTGCCCTACGTGTTCCCGCCCGAGGTCGAAAAGCAGGCCGAGAAGCTGCCGGGCAAGGTCATGAAGAAGGACATGGCGGGGCGCGAGGACATCCGTCACCTGCCGCTCGTGACGATCGACGGCGAGACCGCGCGCGACTTCGACGACGCCGTGTACTGCGAGCCGCAGGGCCGCAGCGGCTTCCGCCTGGTGGTGGCCATCGCCGACGTCAGCCACTACGTGCGGCCGGGCGACGCGCTCGACGCCGAAGCCTACAACCGCGGCAATTCGGTCTATTTCCCGCGCCGCGTCATCCCCATGCTGCCGGAGGCGCTGTCCAACGGCCTGTGCTCGCTCAATCCCGAAGTCGATCGCCTTGCCATGGTGTGCGACATGCAGGTTTCTGGCAGCGGCAGCATCAAGGACTACCGCTTCTACCCGGCGGTGATCCACTCGCACGCGCGCTTGACCTACAACCAGGTGTGGGACTGGCTCTCGGGCGCGGCCCAGCCTGACGGCAAGCAGGCCGCGCTGATGCCGCACCTCACGGCGCTCGACAAGTTGTTCCGCGTGCTGCTGAAGGCGCGCGCCAAGCGTGGCGCGATCGATTTCGGCTCGACCGAGACGCAGATCATTTTCGACGCGCAGGGCAAGATCAAGGAGATCGTTCCGGTGATCCGCAACGATGCGCATCGCATCATCGAGGAGTGCATGCTGGCGGCCAACGTCTGCGCGTCGGAATACCTGCAAAAGCACAAACAGCCCGCGCTCTACCGTGTGCACGAGGGCCCGACTGCCGAGAAACTCGCCGCGCTGCGCGCCTTCCTCGCCGAATTCGGCCTCGACCTCGGCGGCGGCGACAAGCCGCACGCCAAGGACTACGCCGCGCTTCTCGACAAGATCAAGGACCGTCCCGACCATGGGCTCTTGCAGACCGTGATGCTGCGCTCGTTGAAGCAGGCGATCTACAGCCCGGACAACAAGGGCCATTTCGGACTCGCCTACGAGGCCTATACCCACTTCACCTCGCCGATCCGGCGCTATCCGGATCTCCTGGTGCACCGCGGCATCAAGGCGGTGCTCGCCGGCGAGAAGCTGCCTGCCAAGGGGCTCGAGGAAATCGGCCTGCACTGCTCGATGACCGAACGCCGTGCCGACGACGCCACCCGTGACGTCGACGCCTGGCTCAAGACCTATTTCATGCAGGATCGCATCGGCGACGAATACGACGGCACCGTGAGCGCGGTCACCAGCTTCGGCCTCTTCGTCGCGATCGACGACATCTTCATCGAGGGCCTCGTGCACGTCTCCGAGCTCGGCCAGGACTATTTCCACTACGACCAGGCCAAGCACATGATGCTCGGCGAGCGGACCGGCAAGCGCTATCGCCTGGGCGACCGCGTGCGCATCAAGGTGATGCGTGCCGACATCGAGACCAGCAAGATCGACTTCGGCCTGGTCGAGGATTTCGGCGCGGTGGCGGACAGCGAAGCGCCGAAGAAGAAAGCCCGAACCGGCGCCAAGAAGAAATGAGCGGGAAATCCAGCGACCGGCACGCCGCGGAAAAACTCATCTACGGCTTTCATCCTGTTCTCGCGCGTCTGCGCCAGGATCCCGCGGGCATCTTCGAAATCTACCTCGACCTCACGCGGCGCGACGCGCGCGCGCGCGACCTCGTGCATCAGGCCCGGGACGCCGGCGTCAAGCTCGCGCAGGTCGAGGCCGACCGGCTGGCGCGGCTGGTCGGCAAGGCCGCCAAGCACCAGGGCGTCGTCGCCCGCGTCAAGCCGGTCGCGCTCACGCATTCGCTCGACGAGGTGCTGGAAAACATCCAGGGCCCGCCCCTTCTGGTCATCCTCGACGGCGTCACCGATCCGCACAACCTCGGCGCGATCCTCCGGTCCGCCGACGCCTTCGGCGTCCACGCCGTCATCGCGCCGAAGGACAACGCCGTCGGCATCAACGCCACCGTGGAGAAAGTCGCCTCGGGGGCCGCGGAGACCGTGCCCTACCTCATGGTCACCAACCTCGCGCGCACGATCGAGGATTTGAAGGAACACGACATCTGGGTCATCGCCGCCGACATGGACGGCGACAGGCCGCTCTCGGCCATCGACGCCAGAACCGGCATCGCCTGGGTGCTCGGCGCCGAAGGCGCGGGCATCCGGCGGCTCGTCAAGCAGAGCTGCGACCAGGTCGCGCGCATTCCCATCGGCGGCACGGTGGAAAGCCTCAACGTCTCGGTATCGGCGGCGCTGTGCCTGTACGAGACGGCGCGGCAGCGGCAGGGTTGAACCGCTAGGCCCGCGCGCTCGCCTGCTCGAATTCCGCCACCGCCTGCCTGAGGCGGCTGGCTTCCAGCTCCGGCCGCATGAGGGCGCGCCGCTGGCGGGCGCAGCGCAGCAGGTCGGCGTAGAAATCGGGGTCGTGCTCGGCCATCGACAAGAGCTTGGCGAGCCGCCGTTCGTCGCCGACCGGGAAATAGCCGGGGTAATCCGCGCCCAGCATGCCGACGTTGCCGGGGATGTCCGAGGCGAGCACCGGCACGTCGGCGGCGAGCGCCTCGCAGATGACGTTGGCGCCGCCTTCCATGACCGAGCTGATGATCATGAGGTGGGCGCGCGCCAGGCGCTTCAGCGCGGTGCTGTGCGGCACGCCGCCGGCCCAGGTCCAGCGCGACAGCTTGGCCTGCGCCAGTTCGGCGGTTTCGGCCATGTCCTCCGACAGCGCGCCGCCCAGATGCGTGACGCGGATCTGCGAATGTGCCGGCATGTAGGCGGTCGCCAGGGCTGGGCGGAAGGGGTCCTTCTCGGCGCGCAGGTGGCCGATCACCAGCACCTCGAAGGTGTTCGGTGGCGCGGGCTGGCGCGCGATGTCGGGCGCTGACTGGTAGATCACGCGCGTCCTCGCGACGAGGTGTGCCGGCAGTTCGTCGGTGCCGCGCTCCTGCAGCACGATGAGCCGGTGTGCGAGCTCGAGCGCCTGCTGCGCCTGGGCGTCCTCGTGGATGTCGCGATAGAGGTCGGTGCCGGTCAGCGCCAGCAGCAGCGGCCGGCTGGGGTGACGGTCGGCAAAGGCGCGGATCGAGGCGAAGCTGCGCCGCGCATGCAGCGCCAGCATCAGGTCGGCGTCGCGGCCGTCCCATTCGACCTGCACCCGCACCGCGTGCCCGGCCTCGCGCAGGAAGCGTGTCCAGCGCGCGGCGGTATGCCAGTTGCCGTTGCGATGTTCGCGGCCGTAGGGGGTGATGAGGGCGATGCGCATAGGCTGAAGTGTAGTCTCGATGGCGAATCGCGGATAATCCGGGCATGAACGAAACCGTCATCACCTCGCGCGACAACCCGGTCTTCAGGCGCCTGAGGAAGCTCGCCGAATCGGCGCGCGCGCGGCGCGAGGCGGGGATGACGCTGCTCGACGGCGAGCACCTGCTGGCGGCCTACCTGGACGCGGGAGGCGCGCCGCGGACGCTGGTGCGCGCGGCCTCGAGCGAGGCAGGCCGGTTGTCGACGTTCGCAGTCCGCTGCCCGCAGGCCAAATGCGTCACGCTCGCCGACGCGTTGTTTGCCGAACTGTCGCCGGTGGCGACGCCGAGCGGACTCCTCGCCGAGGCGGCGTGGCTGGCGCCCGAGCCGACTCAGGTGGCCACGCCGCTCGTGGTCGTGCTCGAAGACATCCAGGATCCCGGCAATCTCGGCGCGATGCTGCGCACCGCGGCGGCGGCGGGTGCGACGCAGGCGGTGCTGTCGAAGGGCTGCCACGATCCCTGGTCACCGAAGGCGCTGCGCGGCGGGCAGGGCGCGCAGTTCGTGCTGCCGATGCGGGCGGGCGAGGACCTGGTGGCCTGGCTGCAGGGCTTCGCGGGGGCGCGGATCGCCCTGGCGCTGGGCCAGGCCTGCGATTTTTACAGCCTCGACCTGCGCGGCGCGCTCGCCCTCGTCGCCGGCAACGAGGGGGCGGGCCTGTCCGCGGCGGTGTGCGGGGCGGCGACCCGCTGCGCGCAGATTCCCATGCCGGGGCGGGTCGAGTCGCTCAATGCCTCGGCGGCGCTGGCCGTCGCGATTTTCGAGGCGGTCAGGCAGCGGCGTGGCTAGGCGATCGACATTTGGCCCGGGCGGGCTTCCAGGCTGGCCAGCCAGTCGCGATCGAGCAGGCCGGTGAGCGCCGCCGCGGCCATAGGCCTGCCGATGAAATAGCCCTGCACGATTTGGCAGCCCAGCTGGCGCAGCGTGTCGAGTTGCGCACGGTTTTCGATGCCTTCGGTGACGGTGCCGAGGTCGAGCCCCCGGCACAGGGCGAGGATCGAGCTCACCAGGGCCTCGTCGAACGGCGACTCATGAATGTCCTTGACGAAATAGCGGTCGATTTTCAGCACGTCGAGCGGCAGGCGCTTGAGGTGCGCGAGCGAGGAATAGCCGGTGCCGAAATCGTCGACCGCGATGCTGATGCCGAGTGCCTTCAGCGCCAGGATGCGCGCCACGGCGGCATCGATGTCCTGCATGAAAATGCCTTCGGTGAGTTCGAGCTGCAGGGCATGCGGCGGCAGGCCGGATAGCGCGAGTGCTTCGCGGACCCGGTCGGGCAGCGCGTCATGCCAGAATTCCACGGCCGACAGGTTCACCGCCACGCACAGGTCGGCATGCCCGGCCGCGTGCCATTGTGCGGCCTGACGGCAGGCATCGTGTAGCAGCCGGGCGCCGACCTCGACGATGTCGCCGCTTTCTTCCAGCAGTCCGAGGAAGGCGGCTGGAGACAGCAAGCCTTTCTCAGGGTGCTGCCAGCGGATCAGGGCCTCGACGCCATGCAGCCGTCCCGTTTCCAGATTCAGTTGCGGCTGATAGTGGAAGACGAATTCCCCGCGCGCCTTCGCGTAATGCAGATCCGTTTCCAGTTGCAGGCGTTCCTCCGCCATCGCGTTCATCGTCGCGTCGTACAGCTGGAAGCGGTTCCTGCCGCTGTTCTTGGCGTGGTACATCGCGGTATCGGCGAATTTCAGCAGATCGGCCGACTCGGTGGCGTCGACCGGATAGACGCTGACGCCAATGCTGCAACTGCCGATGAGCTCGCGCCCGTCGAGGGTGTAGGGCTCGTTCACGACGGCCAGCACTTTCTCGACGACCTGCAGGATGGGGGTCAGCACCGCCACGTCGTTGATGACGACGACGAATTCGTCGCCCCCGAGCCGGGCCACGACATCGTCGGCGCGCACCGTTTGGCGCAGGCGGCGCGCGACCTCGCAGATGAGCAGGTCGCCGGTGGCGTGGCCGAGCGTGTCGTTGACCCGCTTGAAGCGGTCGAGATCGATGAACATCACGCCCACCAGGGTCTCGTGCCGCTGGGCGCGGATCAGCGACTGCTCGAGGCGATCCATGAACAGCATGCGGTTCGGCAGGCCGGTGAGGGTATCGTGGGTGGCGAGCTGTTCGCGTTCGCGGCTGATGCGCGCCGAGAAATACAGGACGATCGCCGCGACGATCACGCCGACCAGCAGGGCGGCGCCGGCGAGCGCGAAAATCCACCTGCGGGCCGCAGCCTGCTCCGCGCGCGCCTGCCGGCTGGCGGCCAGCGCGGTGCGCTGGGTTTCGGCGTCGAGCCGGGCGAGTGTTTCAAGTACGCGGTTCTGCGCCGGGTTGGCCGCCTGCATCACCCGTTCGGCCGCTTCCTGCGTGCGGTCGGCGCTCAGGAGCTCGACCACTTCGTTCTGCAGCGGCACGGCCTGCCGGGTCAGTTCGCCCTGCTGCGCGATCAGCCGGCGTTCCCGCTCGGTGAGGGGCAGCGCCAGCAGGGCCTGGCGGGCGGCGACGAACGCGCCGCCATGCTTGTGGAACTCCATCAGCAATGCGTCGCGCTCGAAAGGATCGTCGAGCTGCGTCATCATCAGGAGCCGCATCGTGCGCTCGCGCGCATCGATCACCATGCTGCGGGCGAGGGCCTGCTTGCGCATGTGCACGTCGACGACCTGGTTGAGCTTGCCCGTGGTTATTTCCAGCTGCTGCAGGCCGATCGCCGTGACGAACACGATCAGCAGCAGCTGCACGGCGAAGCCGGCCAAAAGGGCGAGCTTCCAGGCGGTGACGCGCGCATGGCGCGTCATTGTTCGTGTCTCCCGGGCAAAGGCCGGGACGTGGCGCCCGCAGGACAGGAGCGTGGTTGCATGCGGCGTGGCGTGATGAAACCGTGACCTGCTGCATTACGGACATTTCCAGGAAAAAAAACAGGGCATGACGAGAAAGCGCTTGTTTTCGCGTTGGCGTGGAAGTTCCGGTCAGGGCCGGGCGCGCAGGCGGGCCGCGATCTCCTCGACCGACATGCGCGTGGTGTCGAGGGTGGGCACGCCGTGGCGCAGGAACAGGCGCTCGGCGGCGGCAAGCTCGGCCCGGCATTGTTCCGCGCTGGCGTAGCGGCTGCCCGGGTAGCGCGCCTGGCGGATTTCCGACAGGCGTTCGGCCGACAAAGTCAGCCCCCGCAGGCGCGGCTGGTGTGCCAGCAGCGGAACAGGCAGGCTGGGCCGCTCGAGGTCGTCCGGGGTGAGCGGATAGTTGGCGGCGCGTAGACCGTATTGCAGGGCCAGATAAAGCGCGCTCGGCGTCTTGCCGACGCGCGAGACGCCGACCAGGATCAGGTCGGCCT
>DYFW01000280.1 GCA_020725005.1 Thiobacillus denitrificans | reverse complement strand
CGCGCCCAGCGGCGGGATCGTCACGTCGAGCGCATGCTCGAAGCCCATCCACGGGTGTTGCTGCGTATACAGCGGCCGGCCGTTGCCCGTGTTGCTGCCGCCGTAGAACATCGAATCGGTGTTGAGCACCTCGCACCACGCCCCGCCCCAGGGTACGCCGATGCGGTAGCCGTGGCGCGGCACGGGGGTGAAATTGAGCAGCACGACGACGGGCGGCGTGCCTTCGGGGCCGAAGCGCACGAGGCTCAGCACCGACTGGTCGGCGTCGTGGCAGTCGATCCAGCGGAAACCGCGCGGCTCGAAGTCGAAGGCGTGTAGTGCGGGCTCGTCGCGGTAGAGACGGTTGAGGTCGCGCACCAGCGCGCGAACGCCGTCGTGCTGGGGAAAGCTCAGCAGCACCCAGTCGAGCGGGACGGATTCGCGCCACTCGTTCCACTGGCCGAATTCGCCCCCCATGAAGAGCAGCTTCTTGCCGGGGTGCGCGTACTGCCAGGCGTAGAACAGGCGCAGGTTGGCGAAACGCTGCCAGGCGTCGCCCGGCATCTTGTCGAGCAGGCTCTTTTTCATGTGCACGACTTCGTCGTGCGACAGCGGCAGCACGAAGTTCTCGGTCCACGCGTACATCTGGCTGAAGGTGAGCTGATTGTGCTGGTACTTGCGGTAGATCGGGTCTTTCGAGATGTAGTCGAGGCTGTCGTTCATCCAGCCCATGTTCCATTTCATCGAGAAGCCCAGGCCGCCCAACTCGACCGGACGCGATACCGCCGGCCACGCGGTCGATTCCTCGGCGATGGTGAGCACGCCGGGGAAGCGTCCGTGCACGGCGACATTCATCTCGCGCAGGAAGTGGATGGCGTCGAGGTTCTCGCGCCCGCCGAACGGGTTGGGCAGCCATTCGCCCGGCTGGCGCGAATAGTCGAGGTAGAGCATCGACGCGACCGCGTCGACGCGCAGGCCGTCGATGTGGAACGCTTCGATCCAGTAGAGCGCATTGGCGACGAGAAAATTGCGCACTTCGTTGCGCCCGAAGTCGAAGATGAGCGTGCCCCAGTCCTGGTGCTCGCCGCGCCGCGGGTCGGCGTGCTCGTACAAGGGCTCGCCGGTGAAGCGCGCCAGCGCCCAGTCGTCCTTGGGGAAATGCGCCGGCACCCAGTCGAGCAGCACGCCCAGGTTCGCGCGATGGCAGGCGTCGACAAAGGCGCGGAAGTCGTGCGGCGAACCGAAGCGCGCGGTGGGCGCGTAGTAGCCGGAGACCTGGTAGCCCCACGAGGCGTCGAGCGGATGCTCGGCCACCGGCATCAGCTCGATGTGGGTATAACCGAGGTCGCACACGTAGGGGATCAGTTCGGCAGCGAGCTCGCCCCAGGTGTAGAAGCTGCCGTCGTCGTGCCGCCGCCAGGAGCCGGCGTGAAGCTCGTAGATGCTGATCGGGCGGTGTTGCCAGTCGAATTGCGCGCGCGCGGCGAGCCACGCGTCGTCGCCCCAGGCGTAGGCGATCTCCTCGGGGATGCGGCTGGCGGTCTCGGGGCGCATGAACATCTGCCGCGCGTAGGGATCGGTCTTGGTGACGAGCTGGCCATGGCGGCCGAGGATTTCGTACTTGTAGGCGTGGCCGGCGTCGAGCCCGGGAATGAACAGTTCCCACACGCCGGAGGTCCCGCGCACGCGCATCGGATGGCGGCGGCCGTCCCAGTCGTTGAAGTCGCCGACGACGCTGACGCGCTGTACCGCCGGGGCCCACACCGCGAACAGGCAGCCGGTGATGCCGTCGACGGTCTTGA
>DYFW01000053.1 GCA_020725005.1 Thiobacillus denitrificans | reverse complement strand
TGTAGTCGCGGCGGAAGAAGGCGAGGAAGTTGCGCGCGAGGTATTGCTTGTCGACTTCGGTGAGCGTGCCCATGATGCCGAAGTCGAGCGCGATGTATTGCCCGGAGCCGGCGCGCACGAGGATGTTGCCGGGGTGCATGTCGGCGTGGAAGAAGCCGTCGCGGAACACCTGGGTGAAGAAGATCTCGACGCCGGTCGCGGCGAGTTTCGGGATGTCGACGCCGGATTCGCGCAGGCGATCCACCTGGCTCACCGGGATGCCGTCCATGCGGTCCATCACCATCACCTCGCGGCTGCAGTGGTCCCAGTAGACTTCCGGCACCAGGAGCAGCGGCGAATCCCTGAAGTTGCGCCGGAGCTGCGAGCAGTTGGCGGCCTCGCGCATCAGGTCGAGCTCGTCCGCCAGATGCTTTTCGAATTCGGCGACGACCTCGCGCGGGCGCAGCCGGCGGCCGTCGGCGAAAAGTTTTTCCAGCAGGCCCGCGGCGGCGTAGAGCAGCGAGACGTCGTGCGCGATCACCGGCGCGATGCCGGGGCGCAGCACCTTCACCGCGACCGCGGTGCCGTCCATCAGCCTGGCGAAATGCACCTGTGCGACCGAGGCGGAGGCGACCGGGACGGGGTCGAATTCGGCGAACACCTCGGCCAGCGGTTTCCGATAGGCCGCTTCCAGCGTGGCGATCGCCTGCGCGGACGCGAAGGGCGGCACCCGGTCCTGCAGCAGCGCCAACTCGTCGGCGATGTCGAGCGGCACCAGATCGCGCCGGGTCGAGAGCATCTGCCCGAACTTGACGAAGATCGGCCCCAGCGCCTCGAGCGCGCGCCGCAGCCGCACGCCACGCGGCTCGGCGAGCGGCCGCCAGAAGAGCGTCGCGCGCACCAGCCAGCGCAACGGGCGCACCCGCTCGTGGCCGAGGAAGAATTCCTCCAGCCCGAAGCGCAGGCCGACCGTGAGGATGCGGGCGAGGCGCAGGAGCTTCATGCCGGGCGCGCAGGCGGGGTGTCGGCAGGCGGCGGGCGCCGTTCCAGGCGGGCGAGCCGAGCTTCCAGCCGGGCGGCGGCGTCGGCGAGCGTGTCGACGTCGCGGTTGAAGCGGTCGACGTCGACCCGACGCGCCATCAGCTCGGCTTCCTCGATCACGTATTCGCTGGCGTTGACGCCAAGCGCGGCAGCCGTCTGCCGCAGGCCGGCGAGCGCCTCCCGGCCCAGCGCGTGCAGGCGATGCGCGGCGATGTCGCCGACGATGGGCGCGAGATCCGCCTCGACGTCCCAGTCGAGCTGCTTGAACACGCGGTCGAGCGTGGCGAGCAGCGCGGGGTCGCCGCTGTAGTCGGCGAGCCTGAGCGCCTCGCGGCCGAACCAGGGCAGGCGTGAGAGCATCGCGCCGGTGGGACGGATGACGGCATCGGGGGTGTCGACCACGGCTTCGGAAAAATAGCCGTCGTCGGCAATGCGGAAATCGAATTGCGCGAGCGCGAGGTCGAAGCGCACGTTCTGGCCGGCATGCTTCCGCAGCATCTCGGCCGCCCCCGGCGTCTGCCGCAGCAGGTGGTTGAGGCCTCGTTCGACGAGGCTCTCGGTGATCAAACCTTGAAACCCTTGTGCAGGGCGACGACACCGGCGGTAAGGTTGTGATAGTTCACCTTGGCGAAGCCGGCGGCTTCCATCATCGCCTTCAGTTCTTCCTGGCCCGGATGCATGCGGATCGACTCGGCGAGGTACTGGTAGCTGCCGGGGTCGTCGGCGACGAGCTTGCCCATCAGCGGCAGGAGCTTGAAGGAATACAGGTCGTAGGCGGGTTCGAGCGGTTTCCACACACGGGAGAATTCCAGCACCAGCAGCCGCCCGCCGGGTTTCAACACGCGGTGCATCTCGGAAAGCGCCTGGTCCTTGTGCGTCATGTTCCTGAGCCCGAAGGCGACCGACACGCAGTCGAAACAATCGTCCGGGAACGGCAGGCGCTCGCCGTCGCATTGCACCGTGGGCGGCATCTTGCCCTCGTTCAGCATGCGGTCGCGGCCCTCGCGCAGCATGGAGAAGTTGATGTCGGTGAGCAGTACGGTGCCGGTCTCGCCGACTTCCCTCAGGAACAGCCGCGTCAGGTCGGCGGTGCCGCCGGCGACGTCGAGCACGCGCATCCCCGGCCGCAGACCGGCCTGCGCCACGGCGAAGCGCTTCCACAGCCGGTGCAGGCCGGCCGACATCAGGTCGTTCATGATGTCGTACTTGGCGGCGACCGAATGAAAGACCTCGGCCACGCGGGCGGCCTTCTCGGACTCGGGTACCTGCTGGTAGCCGAAATGGGTGGTTTTATCCATGGCAGACGGGGCGGAAGATCAATCGCCATTCTACCAGCGGGCTGGGAAACGCTGATCAGGCAACAGGTGGCAGTGTCATAAATCGGTCATACTGCTGTCATAGGATGGCCACTCATCCGAAATGAGGCTGGAGTCACCATGGCTGCCAATATCCTGCTGGTCGAAGACGAACCCGGCATCCAGGAATTGCTGAAGTTCAACCTGTCGCAGGCGGGCCATTCGGTCACCGCCGCCGGCGACGCCGAGCACGCGCTGAAATTCCTCAAGACCACACTGCCGGACGTCATCCTGCTCGACTGGATGCTGCCCGGCATGTCTGGCATCGACCTGTGCCGCCGCCTGCGCAGCGACGAGCGCTACCAGCCCATCCCCATTATCATGCTCACCGCGCGTGGCGAAGAGCGCGACAAGGTCGCGGGGCTCGACACCGGGGCCGACGACTACATCACCAAGCCTTTTTCGCCGCGCGAGCTGGTGGCGCGCATCAAGGCCGTGCTGCGCCGCCGCGCGCCGCAGATGACCGACGAGCCGGTCGAGATCCGGGGGCTCCGGCTCGACCCGACCAGTCACCGCGTGCTCGGCAACGGCCAGGCGCTGGAGCTGGGGCCGACCGAGTTCCGCCTGCTGCATTTCTTCATGACCCACCCGGAACGGGTGTATTCGCGCACCCAGCTGCTCGACCAGGTGTGGGGCGACGACGTGTTCGTCGAGGAGCGCACGGTCGACGTCCATATCCGCCGCCTGCGGCTGGCGCTCGAACCTTCGGGCCACGACGGCCTGATCCAGACGGTGCGCGGGGCGGGCTATCGCTTTTCGGCCGACGTGGGATAATCGCGCCAGTTTCCTCGACTGGCTATCGTATGGGTTTTTGGTGGCGTCCGCTCGGCGTGCTGGCCGGTGTCCTGCTGGTGGCCCTGTTCTTGTGGGCCGGCTGGGGCTGGGTCGCCGCGCTCGGCTTTCTGGCGGGCATCCAGGCCTTCGTCATGTTGCGGCGGCTGCTGCAGGAATATCGGCTCGCGCGCTGGCTGGAAAATCCCGACGAAGTCGATCCGCCTGACGCCAGCGGCACCTGGGGCGATATTTTCTACCGCCTGCAGAAACTGCAGCGCCGCCAGCGCGCGAGCCGCAGCGAGCTGACCAGCGCGCTCGAGCAGTTCGAGCACGCCGCCGAGGCGGTCCCCGACGGCATGGTCATCCTCAGCCGCACCGACCAGATCGAATGGTGCAACCCCGCCTCGCGCAAGTACCTGGGCCTCGACTGCGACCGCGACCGCGGGCAGTTCGTGCGTTACCTGCTGCGACAGGCGAATTTCCTGGAGTTTCTCGACGCCGCCGACTATTCACGCCGGCTGGTGTGCAAATCGCCGAACAACCGCGAGCTGACGCTGTCGCTGCAGCTGGTGCCCTTCGGCGAGGGCAAGAAACTCCTGGTCGCACGCGACATCACCGACCTCGAGCGCGTCGACGCCATGCGGCGCGACTTCATCGCCAACGTTTCGCACGAACTGCGCACCCCGCTGACCGTCGTCGGCGGCTTCGTCGAGACCCTGGCCGACGCGCACGATCTCAAGCCCGAGGAGTCCCGTCGTTACTACGACATCATGCTCGACCATACGCATCGCATGCAGCGGCTGCTCGACGACCTCCTGACGCTGTCGCGGCTGGAGAGCGCCGATCACGCGCTGCAGGAGGAAAAGGTCGACATGCCCGCCATGGCGGAGGCGCTCGCGGCCGAGGCGGAATCGCTCTCACGCGGTCGCCATCACGTCAGCCTGCGACTGGAAAGCGACGCCTGGCTCACGGGCAACCTGCAGGAAATCCGCAGCGCGCTTGGCAACCTGGTGTCGAACGCGGTGCGCTACACGCCCGAGGGGGGCGAGATCACGCTGCGTTGGCGCGAACAGGGTGGCGAAGGCGTGTTCTCGGTGACTGACACCGGCGAGGGCATCGCCGCCGAACACATTCCCCGCCTGACGGAACGCTTCTACCGCGTAGACCGCAGCCGCTCGCGCGAAACCGGCGGCACCGGGCTCGGGCTCGCCATCGTCAAGCACGTGCTCACGCGCCACGGCGCGCGGCTCGACATCCAATCGATCCCGGGCAAGGGCAGCACGTTTTCGGCGGTTTTCCCCGCGGCACGGCTGCTGCCTGCGCTGCCCGGCGAGAACGTCATTCCGTTCCCGGAGCGCGGACAAGCCGCGTAAACGCCGCCGCGAGGCGCGCGGCCAGGTCCGCCGGCGGCGGGTGCGGCCCGGGCCGCACCCATTCCCCCCATACCGCGTTGGGGAAATGCGGATCGTCGACAAAGCGCGGAATCACGTGCCAGTGGAGGTGCGGCACCACGTTGCCGAGCGAGGCGAGGTTGATCTTGTCGGGCGCCATCACCTCGCGCAGCGCGGCTTCGGCCGCGAACACCACCGACATCAGCGCCTGCCGCGCGCCGGGCGAGAGGTCGGTCATTTCCTTGACGTGGGCATTCAGGATCACGCGCAAAAAGCCGGGGTGATCCGGCTCGTCGGCGAGCACCACGCGGCAGGTGGCGTTCTCCCACAGCACGGCGCCGCCGGGCGCGTCGCACAGGGGGCAGCTCACAGCAGCACGCGCTCGATGCCGCCGTTGCCGACGCGGGCGAGGTAGCTTGCCATCCAGTTTTCCCCCAGCAGTTTCTTCGCCAGTTCGATCACGATGTAATCCGGCTCGGTGTTCGTGTCGTCGCTGTAGCGCGCCAAGCCCTGCAGGCACGAGGGGCAGCTGGTGAGGAGCTTGACCGGCTTGCTGCCGGCATCGAGCGCAGCGACGCCGGCGCGGATTTCCTCTTCCTTGCGGTGCCGGATCTGGGTGGAGATGTCCGGGCGGGAGACGGCGAGGGTGCCGGATTCGCCGCAGCAGCGGTCGGACAGCACGACGCCGTCGCCCAGCAGCGCGTTGGCGACCTTCATCGGCGCGTGCGTCTTCATCGGCGTGTGGCAGGGGTCGTGGTAGAGGTATTTTTCGCCGCTGACGTTGTCGAGCTTGACGCCTTTTTCCATCAGGTATTCGTGGATGTCGAGCAGGCGGCAGCCGGGGAAGATCTTCTCGAATTCGTATTTCAAGAGCTGGTCCATGCAGGTGCCGCACGACACGATCACGGTCTTGATGTCGAGGTAGTTGAGCGTGTTGGCGACGCGGTGGAACAGCACGCGGTTGGCCGCGGTGATCGCTTCGCCGCGGTCGGCCTGGCCGCCGGCGGTCTGCGGGTAGCCGCAGCAGAGATAACCGGGCGGCAGCACGGTCTGCACGCCGAGCTCGAACAGCATCGCCTGGGTGGCGAGCCCCACTTGTGAAAACAGGCGTTCCGAGCCGCAGCCGGGGAAGTAGAACACCGCGTCGGCGTCGTCGGAGAGCTTCGCCGGGTTGCGGAGGATGGGCACGATGGTCGGGTCTTCCAGTCCCAGGAGCGCGCGCGAGGTCTTCTTCGGCAGCCCGCCCGGCATCGGCTTGTTGACCAGGTGGATGACCTGCGCGACCGGCTTCGGCCGGCCGAGCGTGGCGGGGGGATGCTGCGTTTGCGCCTGGATCAGCCCCAGGCGCTTGAACAGCCGATGGCCCATGCGCTGGGCAGCGTAGCCCCATTCGATGAGTGGCTTCCTGAGCGTCTTGATCGTCTTCGGGTCGGTCGCGTTGAGGAAGGCCATCGACGCCCAGGTGCCGGGGTTGAATTTCTTCTTGCCCTGGCGGCGCAGCATGTTGCGCATGGCGATCGAGACGTCGCCGAAGTCGATGTCGACCGGGCAGGGGTTCTTGCACTTGTGGCAGACCGTGCAGTGGTCGGCCACGTCGTTGAACTCGTCGAAATGCTTGAGCGAGATGCCGCGCCGGGTCTGCTCTTCGTACAGGAAGGCCTCGATCAGGAGCGAGGTGCCGAGGATCTTGTTGCGCGGGGAATAGAGCAGGTTGGCGCGCGGCACGTGGGTGTTGCACACCGGCTTGCACTTGCCGCAGCGCAGGCAGTCCTTGATCGAGTCGGCGATCGCCTCGACCTCGGACGCCTCCAGGATGATCGATTCGGCTTCCAGCAGGTTGAACGACGGCGTATAGGCGTTGGAGAGGTCGGCGCCCGGCATGAGCTTGCCCTTGTTGAAGCGGCCGTGGGGGTCGACCTTCTTCTTGTACTCGGCAAAGCTCGCCAGCGTGGCGTCGTCGAGGAATTCGAGCTTAGTAAGCCCGATGCCGTGCTCGCCCGAGATCACGCCGCCGAGATCGGTGGCGAGCTTCATGATGCGCGCCACCGCGGCGTTGGCGGTGGCGAGCATCGCGTAGTCGTCGGAGTTGACAGGGATGTTGGTGTGCACGTTGCCGTCACCGGCGTGCATGTGCAGCGCGATGAAGACGCGACCCTTCAACACGTCCTGGTGGATGCGGTCGCAGGCCTCGAGGATGCGGGTGTATTCGCGGCCGACGAAGAGCTGGTGCAGCTCGCGCCGGATTTCGCGCTTCCACGACACGCGCACCTGCTTGTCGCGCAGCGCGGTGAAAACCGTGAGGGGGGAGGCGTGAGGGGTGGGGTGCGGCGCGTCCGCGGGCAGGGGCGCGTCGAGGTCGGCCAGATAGCCCGCCCAACGCTGGCGCACCGTGGCGATGAGGCGTTGTGCCTGCGCCTGCCTCTCGGCGACCTGGACCGGGTCGGCGACGGTCTCGTCGTCTTCCAGCAGCGGCAGAGGCGCGGCGAAGAACGCGTCGAGGGCATCGCAGAGCTTCAGCTTGTTCGCGATCGACAGTTCGATGTTGATGCGTTCGACGCCGTCGGTATAGTCGCCGAGGCGATCGAGCGGAATGACGACGTCCTCGTTGATCTTGAACGCGTTGGTGTGCGCGGCGATGGCGGCGGTGCGGGCGCGGTCGAGCCAGAACCTGCGACGCGTCTCGGCGGAGACCGCGATGAAACCCTCGCCAGCGCGCGCGTTGGCTAGCTGGACGATTTTCGAGGCCGCCTCGCCGACCGCGATTTCGTCATCGGAGACGACGTCGATCAGCAGCACCATGTTGGGCCGGGTGCCGCGCGGCGATTTGGTCGCGTAGCCGACCGCCTTCAGGTAACGCGCGTCGAGGTGCTCGAGGCCGGCGAGTTTGATTTCGGCACGGGCATCGCAATACTGCTTGATCTCGACGATGGCGGGCGTGGCCTCCGCCGCCGAGCCGAAGAACTCCAGGCAGACGGTGCGGCCGTAGGCCGGCAGGCGGTGCAGGATGAAGCGCGCCGAGGTGATGAGGCCGTCGCAGCCTTCCTTCTGGATGCCGGGCAGGCCGGCGAGGAATTTGTCGGTGACGTCCTTGCCCAGCCCCGTCTTGCGGAAGCGGCTGCCGGGGATGGTGAGGATGTCGGGCGAACCCTTGGGCGTTTTGCCGTCCGGCGCGTACCGGCGGATCTCGAAACTCGCCGACGGCGCATCGTGGATCTTGCCGAGGTTGTGGTCGAGCCGGGTGACCTCGAGCCAGTCGGCATCCGGCGTCACCATCTTCCACGACACCAGGTTGTCGAGCGCCGTGCCCCACAGCACGGCCTTCTTGCCGCCGGCGTTCATCGACACGTTGCCGCCGATGGTCGAGGCGTCGGCCGAGGTGGGGTCGACCGCGAACACCAGGCCCGCGGCGTCGGCCGCCTCCATCACCCGCTTGGTGACCACGCCTGCGCCGCAGTGGATCGTCGGCACCTCGAATTCGCAGCCCGGCAGGTGACGCATCTCGACCGCGCTCAGAGTTTCGAGCTTTTCGGTATTGATGACGGCCGCCTGCGCGGTGAGCGGCACCGCGCCGCCGGTGTAGCCGGTGCCGCCGCCGCGCGGGATGATCGTGAGCCCCAGCTCGACCAGGCCGGCGACGAGCCCCGCCATCTCGTCCTCGGTGTCGGGCGTCAGCACGACGAAGGGGTATTCGACGCGCCAGTCGGTTGCGTCGGTGACGTGCGAGACGCGCGCCAGCCCGTCGAAACTGATGTTGTCCTTGCGGGTTACGCCCGCCAGCCGTCTTTGAATGCGGTTGCGCAGGTCGGCGGTGTCGGCGAACCAGGCCTCGAATTCGCGCACCGCCTGCCCGGCGGCGGCGAGCAGCTGGCCGACCAGTTCGTTGCCCTGGCGCCGGACATCGATCTCGTGCAGTCGATGCCGCAGGGCCTCGATCAGCATGCGGCGGCGCTTGGGATTGGCGAGCAGGTCGTCTTCCAGGTAGGGGTTGCGGCGCACCACCCAGATGTCGCCCAGCACCTCGAACAGCATGCGCGCCGAGCGGCCGGTGCGGCGCTCGGCGCGTAGGGTATTGAGCGTCCCCCAGGCGTCGGCGCCGAGCAGGCGGATCACGATCTCGCGGTCGGAGAACGAGGTGTAGTTGTAGGGGATTTCGCGGAGGCGGGAATTCATGGCGGGGCGGTGCTGCAAAAGCCGTATTTTACGGGATAACCCGCCCCGCCCGGCGACGGCTACAATCGCGCAAAACCACACCTCGCACAGGGAACCTGCGTGGCCTCGATCTACGATTTGAAACCCCGCTTCCAGGCGCTGCTGCGCCCGCTGGTCGCGCGGCTCGCCGCCGCCGGCGTCACTGCCAACCAAGTGACCATCGCCGCCGTCGTGCTGTCGGCCATCGGCGGCGGGCTGATCGCGTGGCGGCCGTTCGAGACCTG
Organism: Thiobacillus denitrificans; assembly: GCA_020725005.1. GTDB lineage: Bacteria > Pseudomonadota > Gammaproteobacteria > Burkholderiales > Thiobacillaceae > Thiobacillus > Thiobacillus denitrificans_G. The sequence continues at coordinate 11,163 of DYFW01000053.1, read as the reverse complement.
GCCGCTGTTGTTGCTGCCGCTGATCCTGTTCCTGCGCATGGGGCTCAACGCCATCGACGGCATGCTGGCGCGCGAATTCGGCCAGCAGTCGAAGCTCGGCGCGATCCTCAACGAACTCGGCGACGTGTTATCGGACGCCGTGCTCTACCTGCCGCTGGCCTGGGTGCCCTTCGTCTGGGTGCCGCTCATCGAGGGCGTGGTCGTGCTCGCCGTGATTGCCGAAATGACCGGCGTGGTCGCCGTGCAGATCGGCGCGAAGCGCCAGTACCAGGGCCCCATGGGCAAGAGCGACCGCGCGTTCTGGTTCGGCGCGCTGGGCCTGGCCCTTGGCCTGGGCGTGGCGCCCGGCGACTGGATCAATGCCCTCCTGGGCGCGATGGGGGTCCTGCTCGCCGTCACCATCGTCAACCGCGCACGCGCCGCCCTGAAGGAAACCCGTGCCGTATAACCTGAAACTCGCGCTCGCCGGCATCCTCGCCCTCTTGGTGCTGGGCACCATCAGCATCGGCCTGAAGAAATGGCTGAAACCCGGCCCCGGCGACCGTGAGCTCTGGCTGCGCATGCGCTCGTGGTGGGTCATGGCGGGGCTCTTCATCCTGGCCATCGCGGTCGATCGCGCGCTGTCCATCGTCTTCTTCGCGCTGGTGAGTTTTTTGGCGCTGAAGGAATACTTCAGCATCATCCCCACGCGGCGGGCCGACCGGCGTGTGCTGTTCTGGGCCTACGCCGCCATTCCCATGCAGTATTTCTGGGTGTTTGATGCCTGGTTCGGGATGTTCATCATCTTCATCCCGGTGTATCTCTTCCTCTTCATTCCGTTGAAGATGGTCATCGTCGGCGAAACGCAGGGATTCCTGAAAGCTGCAGGCACGATCCACTGGGGCCTCATGACCACCGTGTTCTCGCTCTCGCACGCCGCCTACCTGCTGGCGCTGCCGGATGCGAAGAACCCCGCCGCGGGCAGCGCCGGGCTGCTGCTCTTCCTCGTCTTCCTCACCCAGTTCAACGACGTCATGCAGTTCGTCTGGGGCAAGCTCGCCGGACGCCGACGCGTCATCCCCAAGGTCAGCCCCGGCAAGACCGTCGCCGGCTTCGTCGGCGGGGTGGCCACCACCACGCTGGTCGCCTGGTTCGCCGCGTCGTATTTGACTCCGCTCGTCGGCTGGCAGCCCATCGCCGCCGGCCTCCTCATCGGCATCGGCGGCTTCGTCGGCGATGTGACCATTTCCGCATTGAAGCGCGATCTCGGCATCAAGGACAGCGGTTCCCTTATACCCGGCCACGGCGGGATACTGGATAGGGTGGACAGCCTGACGTATACCGCCCCGCTGTTTTTTCATTTCGTTTATTACCTGCATTACTGATCATTCACTTGTCGAGCGAATCGTCATGACAACACTGGGTATCAAAGAGGCGTTCTCGCGTTACGGTGCCACGCTTCGCAATGTGCAATGGTCAGTCTCGGCCTGGGCGACGGACAGCTCGCTGGTTGTGAGCCTTTGGGATCACCCCGCCCGTAAAGGTTTGGCGGGTACTCTGGAGTTCGCGGATTCCGCCAATCGTTGGCAAGGGCCAGGGAATAAAGAATTCCGAGAAAATGTCGCAAAGGCTTTCGAGTCGGGAGCACCTGTACGCCTTGTGATCGCGCGGACGGAAGAAGTGGCGCGTGTCGAAGCCGGCGAGGACGCAAGCAAAATCAGGAAAGTCTTCTCAATCCGTCAGGGGCTTGTCGGAAGGGTCATCGAGTGGGACGGCGTGAACTATGCATTTCGTTTCACCAAGGGCTAGATCGCGACAAACCGATCACTACTCCAAATGTTCTATCTCGACCTCTTCTCCGCGCTGGACCGTCACCAGGTCGACTATGTGTTGATCGGCGGCTTGGCGATTTCGCTGCACGGCATCGAGCGGGCGACGATGGACATCGACGTGACGGTGGCGATGACGCCGGAGAATCTGTCTGCACTGGTCGGCATGGCACGCGAACTGGGTATGACGCCGATGCTGCCGGTGGAACTTGATACCCTGACCGACATCGACCAACTGGCGCGCTGGCACCGTGAGCGCAATCTTGAGGCCTTTGCCTTGCGTGCGCCGGGCGCTGCTGGGGTGACGCTGGATGTGTTGTTGTTTCCGCCGGTGGATTTCTCAGCCTTGCGCGAACACGCCATCACGCTCCAGGCGGGGACTGTGCCGGTCGTCGTCGCGTCCATCGACGATCTGATCGCGCTCAAACAGGCTGTTGGCCGTCCCATCGACCTGGCCGACATCGAACACCTTATGCGTCTGAAGGGAGCTTGAATGGCTTTTGATCGCGGCGACCGCACTTACCACGTCAGCGACGAACGCCTGAAGGCGTTCAAGACGTTGTCCACGCTGGAAAAACTGCACTGGCAGGAGGAGGTTGCGACCTTTATCCGGCTGACGCAGTTGAGTCGGCAAAATCCCGCCAGCAAAAACGGTGAACCTGCGCCCGAGAAATCTACGCGTTGAAGTTGCTGCCCGTGTCGCGCGCGCTCCAGGCCCTCTTCTTTCTGCTGATCGTCCGCCCCTTCCTCGCCCTGGTTCTGGGCGTGAACCTGCGCCACGCCGAGCGCTTGCCGCAAGCCGGTCCGGCGATTCTCGCGGCCAACCACAACAGCCATCTCGACACGCTGCTGCTGATGAGTCTCTACCCGCTGGCGAAGCTCTCCCGGGTGCGGCCGGTGGCGGCGGCGGATTATTTCCTGAAGAACCGTTTCATCGCCTGGTTCGCACTCCACATCATGCACATCCTGCCGCTGTCGCGCCGGCCGAAGCCGGGCGCTTCCAGATCGGGCGCGGCGCCGCTCGCCCACATCGAGGCGGCGCTCGCGGCGGGCGACATTCTGATTCTCTTTCCCGAGGGGTCGCGCGGCGATCCGGAAAAGCGCAGCGCGCTCAAATCCGGCATCGCGCACTTGATGGAAGCCGCGCCGACGGTTCCGGTCATCCCGATCTATCTGCGCGGGCTGGGCAAGGTCTTGCCGCGCGGTGACTGGCTGCCGATCCCGTTCTTTGCCGACGGCTGGGTGGGCGAGCCGCTGGTGTGGCAGGGCGACCGGGCGACGACGATGCAGGCGCTGGAGGCACGTTTTGCCGCACTGGAAAGCGAAGGCGGAGCGTTGCCATGGGAATGATCCTAGAAACCTCAGTTGAACGCGCCCGAGGGCTGGTCCAAACGGGTGGCTGGCGCGAAGCGACGACGCGGCGGGGTTGTTCCCCGCGAGGAGGAGCGACAAAACCAGGCGCCCGTTTGGGCCGGCAAGCGGGCGTGTAGCGGGCCCACCCTCCGGGTGATCTTGTTCGAAAGCGCAAACCTCAATGCGAACATGACGTTACAAAGTTAATGGAGCAGTCAACTGAGGTTTCTAGGATGATAATGGGCCGGATCGAGGCGCGCGTGCTGGCGGGGCTGACGCTGGCGGCGCTGGTCGCGTCGGGCATTGCCCCCTACGATCGTCTGACCTGGGTGCTGGAAACGCTGCCGGTGATGGTCGGCTTGCCGCTGTTGCTCGCCACGCATCGCCGTTTTCCGCTCACGCCCCTGGTCGTGCGGCTGCTCTTCGTGCACGGGCTGATATTGATGCTGGGCGGGCACTACACCTACGCGCGGGTGCCGCTGGGCTTCTGGGCGCAGGACGCGTTCGACCTGGCGCGCAACCACTACGACCGGCTGGGCCATCTCGCGCAGGGCTTCGTGCCGGCGATGCTGGCGCGCGAAATCCTGTTGCGGCAGACACCGCTGCGACCGGGCGGCTGGCTGTTCCTGTTGACGACGTCGGTGATCCTGGCGTTTTCCGCCTGCTACGAGTTCATCGAGTGGGGGACGGCGCTCGCGATCGGCGCGGAAGCCGATGCTTTCCTGGCGACGCAGGGCGACGAGTGGGACACGCAGTGGGACATGTTCCTCGCACTCGTCGGCGCGATGACCGCGCAGTTCACCCTGGCGCGGGCGCACGACCGCCAGCTGGGGGGATTTGGCCGTCGAACAGACGGATGACCCCGGTCCGGCCGGGCGTGCACCGAGGGCCTGGCGCTGGCACGAGCGTTCCGGCGGGCTTCAGTTTTCGCCGCTCCGGCCGTAATGCCATCAAGGGCAGATTCCTGCCCGCGCCCACCGGGGAGAACAATTTGCAGTTCGGCTTGAGCGCCAAGCTCATCGGGTATGTCCTGGCCAGCGTGCTGATCACATCGGTTGTCGTCGGCGTCGTGCGCGTGCAGAACGAGCGTGGGTCCCTCGGCGAGCTCATCGACCGCGCCGGCATGGGCGTGGCGACGGCCACCGCGTCGGGCGCCGCCTCGCTGGTGGCCGGCTACGACTACGGCAATCTCGAAATCCTTGCGCGCAACGTGGCGCGCCAGCCCGACGTGATCCGGGTCGGCATCCGCAATCTGACCGGGCGGGTCATGAGCGAGGCGGCCGGTGAGGCAGCCGGCACCTACAAGCGCTACGAAGCGCCGATCGTGTTCGACAGCCAGACCATCGGCAGCGTCTCCGTCGACATTTCGACGAAAACGCTGGAAAACGCGCTTGCTGCCCTGTACTGGCGGGTATTCATCGAGCAGGCGGTGTTCGGCCTCATTCTCGGCGTGATCGTCTATGTTTTCACCGCTGGCGGCATCGTGTCGCCCATCCTGCGCCTGACGCGCGCGATGGAAGATGCTGTTGCGAACGACGATGGCTTCGTCGCGCGCGACCTGGAGGTGAAAAGCCGGGACGAGATCGGACGGCTGGTGTCGGTGTTCAACAGGATGAACCGCGCGCTGGTGAACTACCATAGCCAGCTGCGCAGCCGCATCGATTTCGCCAACCGCGAGCTGCAGGAAAAGAACATCCAGCTCGCCGGCCGCACGCGCGAGCTCGAGCACGCGCTCGACATGCTCTCGGCGATGGCGACGACCGACTGGCTGACCGAACTGCCCAACCGCCGCAAGTTCGACGAGACCCTGTCGCGCATGTTCCATCAGTCCGAGCGCTTCCTCGAGAATATCTCGCTGGTGCTGTTCGACGTCGACTACTTCAAGCAGATCAACGACAGCCACGGCCACGGCGCCGGCGACCAGGTGCTGCGCGACATCGGCACCCTGCTGCGGTTGCATGTGCGGAAATCCGATCTGCCCGCGCGGCTGGGCGGCGACGAATTCGGCATCATCCTCTATCACACCAACGCCGAGCAGGCCCTGGCGTTCGTCGAATCCTTGCTCCGTCATCTGCAGGATTATGTCTTCGAGTACGACGGTTTCCGCCTCGAGATCGGTTTCAGCGTCGGCATCGCGCAGTACGATGCGTCGATGAAGGCGCCGCGCGAACTCTACTTCGCCGCCGACCGGGCGCTGTATCAGTCCAAGCGCGACGGCCGCGGCCGTTGCAGCGTGCATGTCCAGAATCCATCCAACGAGGAGAAACAGGCATCATGATTCCCCCCCAGGCATACCGGGCCCTGCTCGCGGCGGTCGTGGCAGGGCTGGTGACCGCATCGGCGTGGGCGCAGGCGCCCGCTGCCGCCCCGGCGTCGGCGGGTCCCGCCAACGTCGCCACTGTCACCATGGGCTCAGTCGCCATGGACATCCCGGTCGAGATGATCAAGCGCATGAGCGCGCTGACCAACTACCTTGCCCTCGCCACCAATCTCAATGTCCGCTTCAAGCCCTCCCCAACATGGCGTCGGCGGTCGACGATCTCGGCACGGGACAGACGCAGATCGCCTACCTCACGCCGGTGGCCTACATTGACGCGCGCAGGAAATACGGTGTGGTGCCACTGGTCGCGCCGACCACCGATGGCAAGCCGAATTTCTCGCTGGTGATCGGGGTGAAGGCCGGGTCCGGCATCAAGTCGGTCGCCGATCTCAAGGGCAGGCGCTTCGCCTTTGGCGACGAGAAGGCGCTGCTGCAGCGCGCGGCGGTCGAGTCGATGGGACTGAAGATGGGCGATTTCTCGCAGTTCGCTTTTCTGAAGCACTACGACAACATCGCCAAGGCCGTGCTCGCCGGCGATTTCGACGGCGGCATCCTGCTGCATTCGACGGCGGAAGAATTCAAGGGGCGCGGCATCGTGGTGGTCGGCAGCACGCCGCCGCTGCCGTCCTATATCTTCGCCGTACATCCGAACTTGCCGGTGGCGACCCGCAACCAGCTGCGCGATGCCTTGCTGGCGCTGAAAAAGGGCACGCCCGAGGGCACGGCCACGCTGGAAGCCTTCGACAAGGCCTACGACGGTTTCGTCGTCGCGGACGATGCGGCCTACGACCCGATACGCAAGCTGATCGCGCCTTTCCAGAAATAGGAAACAGGCGCTGGTGCGGCTGGGCCGGCCTCAGTCGCCGAGCTGGATGCGGCCGGCCTTCTCGGCCGCGGCGAATTCGAGCATGCGCTGGATCGATACCGCGGCCTTCGCGCGGACCGATTCCTCGATGCGGATCTCGTTGCCGCCGTTCTCGAGCACGGCGGCCAGTTTCTTGAGGCCGTTCATCGCCATCCACGGGCAGTGCGCGCACGACTGGCAGGTCGCGCCGACGCCTGCGGTCGGCGCCTCGATGAGCGTCTTGCCGGGCGCGACCTCGCGCATCTTGTGGAAGATACCGTTGTCGGTGGCGACGATGAATTCGGCGTTCGGCAGCGTGCGCACCGCCTCGATGAGCTGCGTGGTCGAGCCGACGACGTCGGCCAGCGCGATCACCGCTTCGGGCGACTCCGGATGCACCAGCACCGCCGCGCCCGGATGCGCGGCGTGCAGTTTCTTCAGAGCCTCGGCCTTGAACGCCTCGTGCACCACGCACGATCCCTGCCACAGGAGCATGTCGGCGCCGGTTACGCGCTGCACGTATTCACCGAGGTGGCGATCGGGCGCCCACAGGAGCTTGTGGCCCTGGCTGTGCAGGTATTTCACGATCTTGGCGGCGATGCCCGAGGTGACGACCCAGTCGGCGCGCGCCTTGACCGCTGCGCTGGTGTTGGCGTAGACGACCGAGAGGCGGTCCGAGTGCGCGTCGCAGAAGGCGGCGAATTCGTCGGCCGGGCAGGCCAGGTCGAGCGAGCAATCGGCGGCGAGGTCGGGCATGATCACCCGCTTCTCCGGGTTGAGGATCTTGGCGGTCTCGCCCATGAACTTCACGCCGGCGACGATCAGGGTTTTCGCCGGGTGGGCATGGCCAAAGCGCGCCATTTCGAGCGAGTCGGACACGCAGCCGCCGGTTTCCTCGGCGAGGTCCTGCAGGTCGCCCGAGGTGTAGTAATGCGCCACCAACACCGCATCCTGCGCCTGCATCAGGCGCTTGATGCGCGTCTTGAGTTCGGCGCGTTCGCCGTCGGCGAGCGCTTCCTCGACCAGGGGCGGGGCCTGGATCACGGGCCGGACCGGAACGGAAAAGGCGGGATTCATCGGAAGATCGGCAGTGCGGCAACAAATGGACCTGCAAGTATAGCGCCGCGCGCGAGCGTATTTCATCCCGCATCGAGAGGGCGCGGCTGCCAGGGTTTTGCCGTATCCTTGCCGCCCTATGCAGCAACTGCTTCTCGACGTCCGCCCGCCCGCCCGCCCCGAGCTCGCCCGTTTCGTGGCGGGGCGCAATGTCGAACTCATGGCGCAGCTTGTCGCCATGCTCGACGGCACCGCCGCCGAGCGCATGGTCTACGTGTGGGGCGCGCCGGGCAGCGGCAAGACCTATTTGCTGGCGGCGTGGGCGAACGCGTGCGCCGCGCGCGGCTTGTCCGTCGATACGAGCGGGCAGCGGGGCGCGCAGGCGGTGATCGCGGACGCGGTGGAGGGCTGGGACGCGGCGCAGCAGCAGGCGGGCTTCGCCGCCTTCAACCGGGTGCGCGAGGCGGGTGGGTTGTGGCTGGCGGCGGGCACGGTCGCGCCGGCGGCGCTGCCCCTGATGCCGGAACTGAAGACGCGCTTCGGCTGGGGGCTGGTGTTCCAGCTGCAGCCGCTGGATGACGCGGAGAAGCGCGCGGCGCTCGGCCGTCACGCGGAAACGCTGGGTTTCCGGCTGGATCCGCAGGTCGCGGACTACCTGTTGAAACACACCGCGCGCGACATGCAAAGCCTGCTGCGGGTGTTGGAAGCGCTCGACCGCTACAGCCTCGAGGCCAAGCGGCCGATCACGCTGCCGCTCCTGCGGCAGCTGCTGGCCGGCGCCTGAGGCGCGTCAGGCCTGGCCGGGCTGCGCCTGCTGCTCGGCGATGTCCTTGTGGACCTGCGCCATGTCGAGCGCCATCACCTGCTCGATCAGCGAATCGAGCGCCTGCGCGGGCAGCGACCCGGCTTCCGAGTAGAGGATGACCTGTTCGCGGAACACCATTAGCGTGGGAATCGAGCGGATCTGGAAATAGGCGGCGAGTTCCTGTTCGACCTCGGTGTTGACCTTGGCGAAGACGATGCCGGGGTGTTTCTCGGCCGCTGCCTCGAAGATCGGGGCGAAGCCGCGGCAGGGGCCGCACCAGGGGGCCCAGAAGTCGACGATGACGACGTCATTGCCGTTGATGGTGGATTCGAAATTGTCCTGGGTGAGTTCGATGACGGCCATGGGGGTTCCTGCGAAAAAATTGCCAGGCGGCAGATGGAGTGAATAAAGAAGGCGCGAGGACGAATCCATCGCGCCTGAGTGCCACCCTATCACGGATGGCGGGCCGCCGACAATGCGGCGGCGTCTTATCGGGGTGTCGCCGGGATGCCCGCTCCCCCGGGGGTCCAGCCGAAGCCGGCTGGCCTGAAACCTATTTCGCGAACGCCTGGCTGAACAGTCCCCGCTTCTGCGGGGTGGGCGCGCTGTCGCGAACCATGTTGTGGCTGTGCTTGAGGTTGCTGCGCACCTCGGCCCGGTTGACCGCCATGATGAGCTCGGTCGCCAGCACGCGCGCCTGGTGCGGGGTGAGGCTCAGGGTGCAGCCGGGCGATTGCAACGCCACCTCGACGTGGTCGCGGCCCTGGGCGTCCTCCTTGAGGCTGATGTCCAGCGTGTTGCCGGGCGAAAGTTCGATCATGTCGGTCTCTCCTTGCGTGGTCTTTGCAAGGGTATCAGCAGGGTTCATGCCAGCCTCCGTGTCGGGTCGGGTGTGTGGAAAGCCGCATTGAATCAGGCCGGTTTGACGGCCTGATGAAATGACGCCGGCGCCGACCTGACGAAGCTTCGTCAAAGCGGCGCGCGATCTCGTCAATCGGGGCGGGCGGTGGCCGCGGCGGCGCGGTCGCGCGTCAGCAGGGTGTAGGCGACCGGGATGACGAACAGCGTCAGCAGCGTGCCGAGCAGCAGGCCGCCGACGATGACCCAGCCGATCGGTGAGCGCGATTCGGCGCCGGCGCCGTGGGCGAGCGCGAGCGGCACCGCGCCCAGCACCATCGCCGCGGTCGTCATCAGGATCGGGCGCAGGCGCAGGCTGGCCGCCTCGATCACCGCCTCGACCTTGGCGTGGCCGCGCGCGCGCAGCTGGTTGGCGAACTCGACGATCAAAATGCCGTGCTTGGTGATGAGGCCGACCAGCATGATGAGGCCGATCTGGCTGTAGACGTTGAGGGTGCCGCCTGTGAGCTTCAGCGCCAGGAGCGCGCCGGTGGCGGCGAGCGGCACGGTCAGCAGGATGATGAAGGGCGAAACGAAGCTCTCGAATTGCGCCGCCAGCACCAGATAGATGATGACGAGCGCGAGCGCGAAGGTGATCAGGAGCGTCTGCCCGGATTCGCGGAATTCGCGCGACTGGCCGTCGAGCGCGGTGCGCGCGGTTGGCGGCAGCACCTCGGCCGCGGCCTGGTCCATGAAGGCGAGCGCTTCTCCCAGCGTGTGGCCGGGCGCGATGTTGGCCGAGATGATGGCGGCGCGCTGGCGGTTGAAGTGGTTGAGCTCCTTCGGCGCGACGCTTTCCGTCACCGCGACCAGGTTGGACAGCGCCGTGAGGTTGCCGTCGCGGCCGCGCACGTAAAGCGCGGTGAGGTCGTCGGGCGTGGCGCGCGCCGCGGGATCGAGCTGCACGATGACGTCGTATTGCTCGCCGCCCTGCTTGAAGCGGGTGATCTCGCGGCCGCCGAGCAGGGTTTCCAGGGTGCGGCCGATGCTGTCGATGCCGATGCCCATTTGCGCGGCCTTGTCGCGGTTGATGTCGACACGGAGCTGCGGCTTGTTGAGCTTGAGATCGGCGTCGGCGTTTGCCAGCCCCGGGTACTCGCGCACCTTGGCCATCAACGCCTCGACCGCGGTGTTCAGCGCCTCGTAGGTCGGCGCCTGCACCACGAACTGCAGCGGCGGGTTGCGGAAGCTCTGCCCCAGCGAGGGCGGGTTGATCGGGAAGGCGAGCACCCCCGGCATGCGCATGAACATCTGGGGGGCGAGGCTGGCGGTGATGTCCATCTGGCTGCGGCTGCGTTCCTCCCACGGATCGAGCATCACGAACGACAGCGCGGTGTTGACCGGGTTGGGGCGCTCGAGGCCGGGGGCGACGACGACGAAGGCGGTGCGCACTTCCGGCACGCCCTGGTAGAGGGCTTCGAGCTGGCGCGCGTAGCCGTCGGTGTATTGCATGGTCGCGCCTTCCGGGGCGAGCATGAAGCCGATGAAGAAGCCGCGGTCCTCGGTCGGCGCGAGCTCGGACTTCAGCGACTTCAGGAGACCGAAGGCCGCCGCCGCGACCAGCACGAAAACCAGCGCCACGATCCAGGGATGGCGGACGACGCGGCCGAGACCGCGGGCATAGGCGCTGTTGAGCCCGTTCAACACGCGCTCGCCGAAGTTGAAGAAAGTGCCGTGCGCGGTCTCGTGGCGCAGCATCCTGCTCGCCATCATGGGCGTCAGCGTGAGCGCGACGAAGCCGGACACCAGCACGGCGGCGGCCACGGTGAGCGCGAATTCGGTGAAGAGCTTGCCGGTGTTGCCCTCGGCGAAGGCGAGCGGCGCGAACACGGCGGCGAGCGTGAGCGTCATCGCCACCACGGCGAAGCCGATCTCGCGGGCACCCTGGATCGCCGCCTCGAGGGGCGGCATGCCTGTCTCGATGTGACGGTAGATGTTTTGGCTTTGGCCACTCGGCGCTGCCTCGTTTAACTCGCCTTGCGAGTTGGCCTGCGCCGAAACATTTACCTTTGTTTCCATATGTCTGTAAATGTTTTCCAGCATGACGATGGCGTCGTCGACCACCAGGCCGATCGCCAGC
>DYFW01000279.1 GCA_020725005.1 Thiobacillus denitrificans | reverse complement strand
GCGCGCCTCGTCCGGCTGGCCGATGTCGATCCACAGCGTGGTCTCGCCGGCAAGGTTCTTCGCCCAGACGTCCGGCTCGTCGACTTCGGACAGGCCGCGGGTGAACGCGATGCCGTCCTGCGCATGGAGCGCATAGGCGAGCACGCGCACCATCATGCGTTCGACGGTTTCGGAGGGGTGCCGGGCAAGCGTCAGCGCATGGTCGCCGTAGACGTGGCGGTCCATGTCGACGAGCTGGAGGTCGGCCTTGTAGATGGTGGATTTGAGCGCCATGCGCGGGCCCCTGGGCAAATAAAAAACCCCGGCGAACCGGGGTTTCTTCACATTCGATCGCCGGGACTTACGACACGATCTGGATGTTGGAGGCCTGCTTGCCCTTGGGGCCAGTCGTCACTTCGAAGCTGACTTTCTGGTTTTCCTTCAGGGTCTTGAAGCCGTTGGCGTTGATTGCGGAGAAATGTGCAAACAGGTCTTCACCGCCATTGTCGGGCGTAATGAAACCAAAACCTTTTGCATCGTTGAACCACTTAACAGTACCCGTTTCCATCTTTTGTTTCCTATCTATCAAAAAAAAATTGGGCGACATGCCCTATCGATCGAATTTCAAGGAAAACGCTTACCAGAGGTACCGCAATTTAAAGCTTGAATCCAACAGATGCCAGCATTAATAACACAGATAACCGGAATGACCAAACTATTTTTCCAGATCGTTCAGCGGGCGCAGCACCAGGGTGTCGCCGCGCTGGGTGAATTCGAGATGTTTCAGCACGCTCATGCCGAGCAGGATCTGTTCGCCGCGCATGCCGGGATTGAGGCTCGCCGGCACGCCGCGCAGTTCGAAAGGGCCGAAGGCCAGCGATTCGATGCGCGTGACGTGCGTGGTGACCGTGCCGTTGGCGGTGACCGCCTGCATCGGCGCGCCGGGCCGCAGGCCGAGCGTATCGCCGAGGCGTGACGGCACCGACACCAGGGTGGCGCCGGTGTCGAGCAGAAAGCTGACCGGCTGGCCGTTGATCTCGCCGGGGAAGACGTAGTGGCCGTCGCGGCTGCGCTTGAGGACCAGTTCGGCGCCGGGCGCGACCTGCAGGGCGCGGTTGGGATTGTCGCGCGCCTGCAGGCTGTTCTCGAAATAGAGATAGAACATGCCCAGCAGCAGCAGGCTGGCGGCCAGCGCCATGCCACGGCCGAGGCCGCGGTGCGGATTGGCGGGGGAATTGTCGTTCGGGTTCACGGCAGGAAGACCATGGGGGGAGGCAATCGTTCAGGCGCTGGTTCGCTGCGGCGCCCGTCGACGGGCGCCGCGCAAGCATACGCCATCCCCCCTCGCCTCGGGGGGCCTGCCTGTCAGCTCAATGGTGCGTGCGGGGATGGCTGAAGTGGCAGTGCGGGGCGTCGCCAAAGGCTTCGCGCAGGTAGCGCGTCTCGATGTGCAGCAGGCGTTCGTGGTCGCCGGCCTCGAGATAGACGTCGGACTTTGCCAGCAGCGCGTCGTCCCACACCATTTCCACGCCCCAGGCGTTCGGCAGGCCCGGCACGACGCCGGGGTCGCATTCGCTGAAAAGCGCGCTCACGCTGGCCTCGTCGGCAAGACTGACTTCCACGCCCAGGTCCAGGCCCAGCCTGCCCAGGTGGATTTCCTGGTCGGCCGGGATCATCGCGACCATCTGGCAGTCGTCGCCGTTGAGCAGCACGCCCTTGGCGATGCGGTCGGCCGGCACCCCGGCCAGACGCGCCGTTTCCGCGCTGGTCTGCGAGCGGGGGTGGGCGACGAGGTCGAAGGGGATATGGTGCGCGTCGAGAAAGCG
>DYFW01000052.1 GCA_020725005.1 Thiobacillus denitrificans | reverse complement strand
TCCTCGGCCACGGCCTGGCCGGGACCGGCGCGGAAGACGCGCGCGCGGCGCGGCTTGAGAAATGCCGCGCGCGCCGCATCTGAACCGCATGCGCCCGCTCCTGCTCGCCGCCGCCCTCCTGCCGCTGCTGACCGCCTGCGCCGGCGACCCGGCCCAGGCCGGCTGCGGCCAGCCCGGCGAATGGCGCGCCGCCACGCCGGCGGCCGCGCCGCTGCCGGCCGCCGCGCTGATCGACGACATGGCGCGACGCCAGGCGGTGCTGCTCGGCGAGGCCCACGACAGCGCCGAGGACCACCGCTGGCAGTTGCATACCCTGGCGCAGCTGCACGCGCGCCAGCCGCGCCTGGCCATCGGCTTCGAGATGTTCCCGCGCCGCCTGCAGGGCGTGCTCGACCAGTGGGTCGCCGGCGCGCTCACGGAGCGCGAGTTCCTCGAACGCGCCGAATGGGAGGCGGTCTGGGGCTTCGCCGCGCGCGACTACCTGCCGCTGTTCCACTTCGCGCGCATGCACCGGCTGCCGATGCTGGCCCTCAACGTCGAGCGCGAGCTGACCGACGCGGTCGGTAGGCAGGGCTGGGACGCCGTGCCGGAAAGCCGCCGCGAAGGCGTCTCCCGTCCCGCCGCGCCGGCGCCCGAATACCGCCGGGAACTGCGCGCCGTCTTCGACCACCACCCCGAAAAGGACAAGGACCCTCTGGCCTTCGCGCGCTTCGTCGAGGCCCAGACCCTCTGGGACCGGGCGATGGCGGAAGGCATCGCCGCCCATCTGCGGGGCCGGCCCGACGCGCTGGTGGTCGCCATCCTCGGCGCCGGCCATGTGCGCCACGGCCACGGCGTCGCCCACCAGCTCAAGGCCCTCGGCGTCGAGCGCGTCGGCGCGCTGCTGACCTGGCCGCGCGCGGAAAGCTGCGCGGCCATTCCGCCCGGACTCGCCGACGCCCTGCTGGTCGTCCAGCCGCCGCCGGAAAAGCCGTTGCGCATCGGCGTCTCCATCGTCTCCGGCAAGGCAGCGGAGCCTGGCCTGCGCGTCGCCGAGGTGGCGCCAGGCGGCATCGCCGAGCAGGCCGGCATCAAGGCCGGCGACCTGATCGTCGCCGTCGCCGGCCAGCCGGCGCGCAGGCTGCAGACCCTGCGCAACGCCGTGCAGAACCAGCCGCCCGGCACCTGGCTGCCGCTCAGGCTGAAGCGCGGCGACGCCGAAATCGAACTCGTCGCCCGCTTTCCCGCGGCGCCATGAAGTCGATCGCCCGCGCCCTGATCCTGTTCTGCCTCGCGCTGCCCGCCGCCGCCGCGCCGCGGCTCGAACTGCAGGCGCGCCTCGATCCGGCGACGCGCCAGCTCGCCGCCACCGCGACCCTGGAGGATGCGCGCGGACTCGCGGGCTTCGCGCTCGGCGACGAGGTCGAGATCCTGTCCCTGACGGCGGACGGCCGTCGCATCGCGTCCCGGTCGATCCTGCGCCAGGGGCGTGCCTGGCACCCGCTGCCAACCGGCACGCGGCGCGCCCGGCTCGAATACCGCGTCACGCTGAAGCCGCTGGCCCGACTCGACCATCGCGCGGCGCTCGCCGACCGCGACGCGGTGGCCGATCCGGAGGGCAGCTTCCTGCCCGCGGGCGCCGGCTGGTATCCGGAGCCCGGCGGCTATTTTTCCTACCGGCTCGACCTCGAACTGCCCGCGGGACAGAAGGGCCTCGCGCCCGGCGAGCTGCTGAGCGAGAGGGACGACGCCAGCGGCTACCGCGCCGCTTACGAGTTCGCCCAGCCCAGCGAGGGCATCGACCTGATGGCCGGCCCCTACGCCGTCGCCGAACGCGCCCTCGTCCTGCCGGGCGGCCGCCAGGTCCGCCTGCGCACCTGGTTCCATGCCGAGCTGGCACCACTGGCCGCCGGCTACCTGGAAGACTCCGCGCGCCACATCGAACGCTACGACGGGCTCATCGGCGACTATCCCTTCGGCATCTTCAGCGTCGTTTCCAGCCCGACGCCGACCGGCTTCGGCATGCCGGGCCTGACCTACCTCGGCCGCGAGGTGCTGCGCCTGCCGTTCATCCGCGCCACCTCCCTCGGCCACGAGATCCTGCACAACTGGTGGGGCAACGGCGTCTATCCGGACTGGACCGCCGGCAACTGGTCCGAGGGTCTCGCCACCTACCTCGCCGACTACGCCTACAAGGAGGACGAGGGCGAGGAGGCCGCGCGCGCGATGCGCCTGGCCTGGCTGCGCGACCTCGCCGCCGTGCCGGCAGGCGGCGACGGCGCGCTCAAGGACTTCACCTCGCGCCGCCACGGTATTTCCTCCATCGTCGGCTACAACAAGGCGGCGATGGTGTTCCTCATGCTGGAGGACGAGATCGGCCGCGCCGCCTTCGTGCGCGGCCTGCGCCTGCTCTGGGAACGCAAGCGCTTCGACGGCGCGAGCTGGGCCGACCTCGAAGCCGCCTTCGCGGCCGCCGCCGGCCGGCCGCTTCGGGACTTCTTCCGCCAGTGGGTGGAGCGCCCCGGCGCGCCCGCCCTCACCCTCAAGTCCGCCGTCCTCGGGGGCGACCGGCTGGAGCTCGGCATCGAGCAGCGCGGCGGCTACGCGCTGGAAATCCCGCTGCGCCTGGTCTTCGCCGACCGCGTGGAGACGCGCAAGCCGCGCGTCACGGGCCGCGAAACCCGGCTCGTCCTCGACCGGGCGGCCGGCGCGCAAAGCGTCGAACTCGACCCCGACTACCGGCTCTGGCGCCGCGTCGATCCCGCCCTGCTGCCGGCGATCCTGCGCGAGGTCTTCGTCGCGCCGCGCGCCGCGCTGCTGGCGCCGGGCGCGGACGCGGCGACGCGCGCCGCCGCCCTCGCCCTCGCCGGCCGGGTGCTCGACGCCAGGCTGACGGCGGCGGCCGACGGCGACGCGGGCCTGCCGGGCGCGCCGGCCCTGGTGATCGGCCTCGACCCCGCCGTGGATGCCTGGCTGAAGCGCCACGGACTGCCGCCGCGCCCGGTCGCGAGCGCCGGCAGCGCCCGGGTCTGGGCCGGCCGCGACGCGCGCGGCATTCCCTACGCGGTGGTCGCCGCCCGCGACCACGCCGCCCTCGGCGCCCTCGCCCGCGCCCTGCCCCACTACGGCGGCCAGAGCTGGCTCGCCTTCGACGGCCCGCGCGTCACGGCCAAGGGCATCTGGCCGCCGCGCGCGGAAGCCATTGCCGTTCGTTGAAAGTCGGCGCTCGCGGCACGGTGAACGATAGCCATCTAAACCTGGCGGCAGACGACACGATTTACCAAGACTATCGACCGCATTGCCAAAGGCAATTGGCGACGCCGCCGGGCTTTCCCTATGCTGCGCGCCATTCCATCGACGCGACGCAAAGGAAATCCCCATGAAGCACTCGACACTCTCCCTGGCCGCCGCCAGTCTCTGCGCCCTCCTGGCCGCCCTGCCCGCGGCGGCGGCGGAACACGCCCTCGAAGTCGACCTCGCCGGCATCAAGGACGCGCGCGGCCAGGTGCGCGTCGGCCTGTACGCCGACGCCAAGACCTTCCGCAAGGAGGAGCAGGCCCTGGCGGTGAAGACCGCGCCGGCCGCCGCCGGCGCGGTGCGCGTGCGCTTCGACGGCCTCGCGCCGGGCCGTTACGCGATCATGGCCTACCATGACGAGGACGGCAACGGCCAGCTCAACCGCCGCCTCGGCATGTTCCCCACCGAGGGCTACGGCCTGTCGAACAATCCGAAGGTAATGGGCCCGCCGGCCTTCGACGACAGCGCCTTCGAACTGCCTCTGCCCGGCGGCGGACTGCGGATCGAGATGCGCTACTGAGGCATCGCGTCAGCCGGCATCGAGTTCCGCGCTGGCGCGCCGGCGGCACCCAGGCCGTCCTGTACGCGCGCCGCGATCGCGAACAGCTGCCGGTGCTCCCGTTCCATCTGCTCGATGCCGACCTGGCAAGCGGCGATCGAACTTCGCGGCGACGCGATCATGCTCGTTCCTGGAGCAACAAGCCGGTGAAGTTGTCGAGGGCCTTGGCGATCTGCAGCACCTCCTCCGAAGGGAACTGCCGCAGCACCTCGTGAGTGCGGGTATCGACCACCTTGACGACGCTGTGGTGAGTTGCCGTGTCGAGGGAAAACTCCAGATGGGTGACGAGGGACTGCACGGTCTGGTTGATGCGGCCGATCGCCGCCCGGATGCTCTCGGTATCCGCCTCTTCCATGTCTGCGGTGGGCGGCTGAATGGTTTCGGCCGGGTTTGCCGGCCTGCTCGTCGCGGCGTGGGCGGGCAGACTTTCCGCGCCACCGAAATTCCGAATCGTTTGGATCACCCCAGCCCCCCCCTCTGTTCGATTGCCGTCCACTGACCGGCTGCCCGCGCCGCATACCGTGTCGTGTCGGCACCACATCGGCATGACGGGCGAAGCGGCGAAACCGGCGCCATGATCTTGATTTGGATCATGGCGGTCAATAATGCGAGAGGACTAGCCGGGACTAGCGAGAGGACTAGGCGCCGGCAGTTCGCGCTCCGTGGCGCGCCGAGCCCGGCGGATCGACCCAACTTAAGGCTCGACAATCAAAACAAATGAAATTTCTGCTCGTCGACGATCACGCGCTGCTCCGCCACGGCCTGCTCCTGATGCTCGGCAAACTGCCGGGCGAACATGAATTCATCGAGGCCGAAAGCTGCGAAGCTGCGTTCGCCGCCACCGCCGACCACGCCGACATCGACCTGGTGCTGCTCGATCTCGTCCTGCCCGGCATGAACGGCCTCGACGGCCTGCTGCGCCTGCGCCAACTCCGCCCCTCCGTGCCGGTCGTCCTGCTGTCCGCCAACGACAGCTCCCACATCATCATCGAGGGCCTGCAGCGCGGCGCGCGCGGCTTCATCCCCAAGTCATCCAGTCCCGACATGATGATGGCCGCGCTGCGGGTGGTCCTGGCCGGCGGCACCTACGTGCCCCCCCTCGGCCTCGCCCGCCGCGCCGAAACGGAAGACAGGCGCGCCCTGACGACGCGCCAGCGCGAGGTGCTGGCGCTGCTGGCGCGCAACCGCAGCAACAAGGAAATCGCGGACGCCCTCGGCATGCGCGTGAACACCGTGCGCGTGCATGTCGCGGCCATTCTCAAGGCCCTCGACGTCGAGAATCGCAACGACGCGGCGCGCGCCGCCCTCGGCCTGGGGCTGACCGGTCCCTGAGATTCGGGCGGCGAGGAACAAGGCCGTCCCGCCATCCGCTGCGGCGAGAAAAACGTCATTCGCTTGGCCACCCGATAGCACGATTGCTTCATCGGCGCCATCCGTTCACTCCCCTGCCCGGCGGCGGACTGCGCATCGAGATGCGCTACCAAGGACGCAGCATATCCGGCCAATACATCACATCCACCTAGCCTGATCGATACCCCACTTTTCGTAGGACTCGTTCGAGACGATCTTATCGGCGGACTTCGCCAGGTCGACGAGCTTCGGCGTCAGGTAGTAGTTCTTGCCAACGTGAAAGATCGTCTTGACCACCGGCTGCAGCAGCTTGTCCGGGTTGATCTCCTTGACGATGCCGAGCTGGCCGCTGTCGAGCCGTACCAGCGAGCCGGCGGGATAGATGCCGATGCTCTTGATGAAGGCCTGCACCAGGGCCGGGTTGAAGTGGAACTTGCCCCATTCGAACAGCTTGCGCAGCGCGTCGGTCGGCGGCATGCCCTTGTGATAGATGCGCACCGAGGTGATGGCGTCGTAAACATCGACAATCGCCATCATCTGTCCGTGGGCGCTGATTTCGTTCCCCTTCAGGCCGCGCGGATAGCCGGTGCCGTCGTAGCGTTCGTGGTGCTCGATCGCCGCGTTCATGGCGATCCGGCTGATCGCTCCCTTGGCCTGGGCAAGCACGTCGGCGCCATGCGCGGCATGGGTCTTCATGACGACGAATTCATCGTCGGTCAGCTTGCCCGGCTTGTTGAGGATGCCGTCGGGCACCCGCGCCTTGCCGACATCGTGCAGCAAGGCGCCGAGGGCAAACTCGCGGATCTCCGCATACGGCAGCTTGAGCGCGCGGCCGAAGGCCACCGCCAGCGCGGACACCGAGACGGAATGCTGAAAGGTGTATTCGTCACGCGTCTTGACCTGGGAAAGCGGCAGCAGCGCATCCGGATTGCGGAAGATCGAATTGAAGATGCCATCCACCAGAGGTTCGCACTGCTCGACCTCGATCTGCTTGCCGAGGCGGATGTCGTGCATCATGCCGCGCACCAGCTTCTGCGTCTCGCCGTGCAGTCTGCGGGCGCGTACCAGCTCCTCGGCAAGCGTGACCGAGGGAATCGTCGTCCCGTCGTCGGCGGCGACGATGGCCTGGAGTTCCTGCTCCAGTTCCGCGCGCGATTCCTCCAGGGTCTGTGCGTCCTTGAAATCGGAACCCCGCCGCGTGTCGATGTAAATCTCGCGGATGCCCGCCTCCAGGATCTGCATCACCGTGTCCGGATCCTTGACCTTGAACTGGTTGGCGAGAAATGGATGGGCCATCCAGCCGCAGTTGAGGTCATGCACGAACATGCCGACCCGCAACTGGTCCGCCGATATTTTCTTGATCGTTCCGACCATGGCCCTCCCCTTTCAGGCTGTGACGGTGAATAAACGGTGAGAGCCCCGCTCAACCGCTCCAGCGGCAGGCCATGAACCTACCGAATATCCGTGCATTGGCAACGATGGACAGCCAGCCATTTGCGCGGCGTCCCAAAACAACCCGCTCGCGTTCAAAACCACTTTCAGCATGGCCCCCGAAGGGTGTGGCTTGATTCAGGCTCATCTTGGCCAGCCGTTAACTTGTCCCGATCAGGCCAAGCTCTTCTAATGCGTCTGCACTCATGTCCTGCTCCCGTGCCTGCGCCATGAAGTTAGCCAACAGCTTGTCCGTCCCGACGATATGGTTCAACAACCAGGAACGCAGGAAGGCAAAACGGTGACAGACGACCGGCAGGTAGCCGGATGCCGAGATCCGGTCCTGCAGCAGCCTTGCGGACACAAGCAAGGTCTGATGTTCGGCCTTGTGTGCGGCCAGCTCCGGATAGCCGATAAGCTCCATCAAGACTTCCTCACGATGAAAATGATCCTCGGTGTGCTCTACGAGAGTCTCGAATGCCGTTCTGATGGCACATATGTCGCGACTGGCAAAAAGCGTGCGGAAAAGATGGTTGCAACATGCCACCAACTCCCGATGGTCCTCATCGATCTCCGGTACGCCGCATATCAGCCTCTCATCCCACTCGATGTATTCCATCGTGAGTCCCCCCGCCGCAGTGGCTTCGAAGCAAGCTTAGCCCCCGCATCGGACCGGCACAATTCCCAAAAGTCATAAGCACGAACAGCTCGCCCACTGATTTCGCGCCCGCGCATGGTTTGCCAGGCAGCGTCTGCCTCTGACGCTACTCAAGGAAGGCGACCGCGGCGGCAGTGTCGGCCTCGGGTCGATGATCCATGGGGACGCTCAACGGCACGCGTTTAGCGTCAGCGAAAAACGGAACGGGCGGACTTTTCCCGTTTCCTCGCCCCTGCAGCCGCGCCGGGTCGGTGCGCAGCAAGTTTTTTATGTCTTAAAAATTTTTAGCGCTACAATGAGTTATGACAACTTTTATTGAAAGTTGTCGCATTCATGTCTTTAGTTAGAAGGCTATTGAAGGCTGAACCGGTTGGGTCGCGTGCCGGACGGCCGTCGTCTAAGCGCGCCAATTTTCCACCCCGTCAGGCATGACGCCTGCTGTTCTAGGAGGTCAACCATGAGCACTGCCGCCACCATCGAAAACACCGCCGCGTCCGAAGCCCCCGCGCAAGCCCCCTGCGCCAAGAGCATGGAAATGGACGAGCGGAAGGCCTACACCGCCGACCTCGTCAAGAAGCATGCCCTGGCGGCCGCCGGTATCGGCCTGATTCCCATGCCAGCCGTCGATTTCGTCGCCCTGACCGCGCTGCAAGTGAATCTGCTGCGCAAGCTTTCCGACTTTTATGGCATCGCCTTCACCGAGGAAATCGGCAAGAAGGTCGTCGGCGCCCTGGCCGGCGGCTACGCCCCGGTCGCCCTCGCGCTGCCCGTCGCCAGCCTGCTCAAGGCGATCCCCATCGTCGGCCAGACTACCGGCATCCTCGCCATGTCGGCCGTCGCGGGCGCCTCCACCTATGCCGTCGGCAAGGTGTTCGTCCAGCACTTCGAGTCGGGCGGCACCTTCCTGAACTTCGACCCGGCCGCCGTGCGCGAGTACTACCGGGAGCAGTTCAAGGAAGGCAGCAGCGTCGTCAAGAACGCTTCCGAATAAGCGCGTTCGCCTGATTCCCCCCGCCGTCTGATCGGTCTCCGAGGCGTCCTTGCGGACGCCTTGCGGAGGGGGAGAGGTGCGTCCGAAAAACACCGATATCGTCCAAGATGGGGAAGACGACCTACGTCTATTCGGGCATCGGCACTCAATGGCCGGGGATGGCCGCCGGCCTGCTGGAGAGCGCGCATGCGCTCGCCGGCTTCGCCGCCGCGCTGGACGAAATCGACCGCATCTTCGTCCGCCAGGCCGGCTGGTCGGTCCGTGACCTGCTGCTAGACCCCGGCTTCGACGGCATGGCGCAGCCGGCGCGCAGCCATGCCGCCATCTTCGCGCTCCAGACCGCGCTGACCCATGCCCTGGCTGAACACGGCCGACGCCCCGCCGCCGTCCTCGGCCACAGCGGCGGCGAAGTCGCGGCGGCCGTGGCGGCCGGCGTCCTGTCGCTGGAGGACGCCGTCGCCCTCGTGCTCGCCCACGGCGAGCTGATGGACAGCACCCCCACGGGGGCCATGCTGCACGTCGAGCTGGCGCCAGACGACATCAATGCCCACCTCTCCCGCCACGCCGGTCGGGTCGAACTGGCGGTGCAGAACAGCGCATCCGCCGTGGTGCTTGCCGGCGACGAGGCCGCGATCGGATTCCTGGCGCAGGAACTGGAAAGCGCGGGCATCGCCTGCCGCCCGCTGCGCATCCGCGTGCCCTTCCACAGCCAGGCCGTCGTTCCCGCGCTGGACAGGTTCCGCAAGCGGCTGGCGGCGCTCACGCCGCGGCAACCGAGCATCCCGATCTATTCCGCCTGGCGCGGCGGCCCCGCCGCATCCGGCGACTTCGACGCCGACTACTGGGTGCGCCACGTGCGCGAGCCCGTGCGCTTTTACGAGGCCGCGCGGGCGATGCTCGCGGACGGCATCCGCAGCTGCGTCGAGATATCGCCCCATCCGGTTCTGCTGCAACACATCGCCGCCATCGCGCGCAACCCGGACCTGCACTGCGTCGCCACCCTGCATCGCGAAATGGGCGCCGCCCCGCTGCACGAATGGCTGGCCGAGGCCGACACCGCGCCGGCGCACGGGCATCTCGACGCAACCGGGTTGACCGCAGCGCTGCACGGCATCTTGTCCGAACTGCTGCCCGGCACGACATTCCCCGCCGACTGGCAGGACCTGACCTGGAGCGAACTGGGACTCAAGTCGGTCCAGCTCGTCGCCCTCGGCAAGCGCGTGACCGCGCATTGCGGCGTCGCGCTGCCCGTCACCCTGGCCTATCGCTGCCCGACCCCGGCCTCGCTCGCGGCCCACCTTGCCAAAGGCGGCGTAGCGGAGCACAGACCCGCGACGAGCCAGGCGGCCGCGCCCGACACTCCTGTCGCCATCGTAGGAATGGCCTGCCGCTTCCCCGGCGGCGCGAACACGCCGGCGCAATACTGGTCGCTGCTGACCAGCGGCCGCGACCCGATCCGCGAGATTCCCGCCGACCGCTGGCCGGCCATGGACTACTACGCCCCGACCGTCGGCACGCCGGGCAAGAGCGTCAGCCGCTGGGCCGGCTTCCTCGCCGACTGTGACCTGCAGGGCTTCGACGACAAGCTGTTCCGCGTCTCGCCGCGCGAGGCGAGCGCTCTCGACCCGCAGCAGCGCCTGCTGCTCGAAGTCGCCTGGGAGGCGCTGGAAAACGCCGGCATCCCGCCGCTCTCGCTCAGGGGCAGGCGCGTCGCCGTCTATCTGGGCATCTCCACCGACGACTACAAGACCGCGAGCTTCTATACCCCCGACCTCGCCGCCATCGACCCCTACGCGGGCGCCGGCGCGCTCGGCTGCACCGCCGGCGGGCGCCTGTCCTACTTCTTCGGCTGGCAGGGTCCGAACCTCACCATCGACACCGCCTGCTCGTCCTCCCTGGTCGCCCTGCACCAGGCGCGCCAGGCGCTCCTCGCCGGCGAATGCGAGCTCGCCGTGGTGGCCGGCGTCAACCTGATGCTGACGCCCCATCTGTTCGTCTATTTCAGCCAGGTCGGCGCCCTCTCGCCGACCGGCCGCTGCCACACCTTCGACGCCGCCGCCGACGGCTACGTGCGCGCCGAGGGCTGCGGCGTACTGGTGCTTGAACGCGAGGCCGACGCGCTGCGCAATGGTCGCCGGCCGCGCGCCCGCGTCGCCGGCAGCGCGGTGAACCAGGACGGCGCCAGCACCGGCTTCTCGGCCCCCAACGGCGCGGCGCAGACCGACGTCATCGCCGCCGCCTGGCGCGCCGCCGGCGCGCGCGCGGGCGAGATCGCCTACGTCGAGGCCCACGGCACCGGCACCCCCATCGGCGACCCGATCGAGCTCGAATCCCTGGCCGCCGCCGCGCCGGGACGCACGAGCGCCGATCCGCTGCTGGTCGGGTCGGTGAAGTCCCACATCGGCCACCTCGAAGCGGCAGCCGGCGTCGCCGGCGTCGTCAAGCTGGTGCTCGCCCTCGAACACGGCGAACTGCCCGGCAACTTCGGCTTTACACAACCGAACCCGCGCCTCGACTGGCAGCACCTGCCGCTCAAGGTCGTCGACCGCGCCACGCCCTTCCCCGCGCGCGGCACGCGCCGCCTCGCCGGCATCAGCAGCTTCGGCTTCAGTGGCACCAACGCCCACGCGGTGCTCGAAGGCGTGGAAACATCGCCTGCCACCGTATCACCAGCGCCGACTTCCGGCGTCGTCCCGCCGGATCGTGCATGTTTTGTATTGCAGTTGAGTGCGCACAACGAAGCCGCGCTCAAGGCCCTCGCCCAAGCCACCGCAAGCGCGCTGAGCAACCATCCGGCGCCGGCCGACTTCGTCTGGAGCAGCAACACCGGCCGCCAGCCCTTCGCCCAGCGCCTCGGCGTCGCCGCCCGCAGTCCGCGTGATCTGGCCGACGGCCTCGCCGCCTGGGCCGCCGGCCAGCCCATGCCGCCGGCCGCGCGCGCCGCCACGGGCCAGGGCGACGCGCCACCCCTGGTCTTCGGCTACACCGGCCAGGGCTGCCAGTATCCGGGCATGGCCCAGCAGCTCTACGAGACCGAGCCCGTCTTCCGCGCCGTCGTCGACCGCTGCGATCAGCACTTCGCGGAATTGCGCGGCCGTTCGCTCAAGCACTTCCTCATCGACCCGGCCAGCAGCGCCGAGGAGCTCGAAGCCATCGAGCTCGCCCAGCCGGCCGTGTTCATGGTCCAGGTGGCGCTCACCGAGCTGCTGGCGGGCTGGGGCATCCGGCCCGCGCGCATCGTCGGCCACAGCGCCGGCGAGGTGGCGGCGGGCGTCGCCGCCGGCGTGCTGACGCTGGAGGAAGGCATCTCGCTGATCGAGGCGCGCAGCCGGCTCATGGGCGCCCATCCGCCCGGCGGCAGCATGGCTTCGGTGCCGGTGGACGAGGCCACCGCCCGCGCCGCCATCGCAAGCGCCGCACCCGACGAAGTCTTCGTCGCCGTCATCAACAGTCCGGAAACCGTGGTGCTCTCCGGCGCCAGCGCCGCCCTCGACAAGGTGCTCGCGGCCCTCGGCGCCGCCGGCCGCCAGGCGCGCCGCCTGCGCATTTCCAACGCCTTCCACACGCCCCTGCTGACGCCCGTCGCCGACGGCCTGGTCGCCCATTGCCGCGCGCATCTGCCGGAGATCGGCCGCGCCGGACATACAGAGTGGCTGTCGAGCGTCGACGGCCGCAATCTCGGCTCCGGTGGGACGGTGGCGGAATACTGGGCCGAGCAGCTGCTCTCGCCGGTGCGCTTCCATGACACCCTGAGCCGGCTGGAGGAACAGCCCGGCAGCTACGTCGAGATCGGCCCCGCCGCCGTGCTCGCCGCCCTGGGCAGCGAACGCCCGGCCGGCAAGGACGGCCGCGCCGCCTGGATCGCCACCCAGCAGCGCCAGATGGACGGCGCGCTGACGCTGGCCGGCGCCGTCGCCGCCATCGCCGCGCGCGGCCACCGCATCGACTGGAACGCCCTCGCCGGCGGCCCGCGCCGGCGCACGGACCTGCCGCCCTATCCCTTCCAGCGCCGCCGCCACTGGCGCGCGCCGATCCTGCCCGCGAGCGGCGGGCAGGCCGCATCGCAGCCGACCTTACCCACCGTGTCGTCATCCGCTACGGCGAGGAGAGCGTCTTTTGCTCGACCGCCTTGTAGCGCAGGGGCTTCATCAGCGCCGAGTTTTGCCAGCATCGTCCCGCCGGTTCCAACCTTGTCCGTTCCACCCCAGCCGCAGGTGCCCGCCATGACTTCCGCATCCCCACCGGCCGTGGATTCCGTCCGCGCCCTCATCGCCGAGATCACCGGCTTCCCGCTCGCGGACATCGTCCCCGACGTGCCGCTGCTCGACCTCGGCCTCGACTCCCTGATGCTCGTGCAGCTCAAGGGCCACCTCGAAGCCCGCCACGGCGTGAGCGTCAAGCTCGCCGAGTTCTACGACCAGCTCGACACGGCGGAGAAGGTCGCCGCGCTGCTGCCGGCGACGCCGTCTCCTCCAACTGCGGCCGCCGCCCCCGTGGCAGCCGCCGCGCCCTGCGCCATGCCCCAGCCCGCCGTCAGCTTCACGGCGCCCGCCGGTCTGTCCAAGCCCGCCGCCGGTGTCGAAGGCCTGATGGCCATGCAGCTCGAAGCCCTCTCGCGCCTGATGTCCGAGCAGCTCGCCGTCCTCGGCCAGGCGCCCGCCGCCCAGCCCGCCGCCGCAGCGCCGGTCCAGGCCGCCCCCAAGGCCGAGCCGCCGACGCAGATGCCCAACTTCCGCTCCCTCAAGCTCGATGCCGACGTGCTGACGCCCGCGCAGCAGGCCTTCGTCGCCGACCTGACCCGGCGCTACGTCGCCAAGACCGGCGGCTCGCGCCGCCTCGCCGCCGAGCATCGCGGCCCGCTCGCCGACTGGAAGAACACCCTCTCCTACCGCCACACGCTCAAGGAGATGACCTACCCCATCGCGGCGGTGCGCTCCAAGGGCGCCTACTTCACCGATGTGGACGGCAACGAGTTCCTCGACATCACCATGGGCTGTGGCATCGTCATCCTCGGCCACGCGCCCGACGCGGTGGTCGCCGCCGTGCAGGAACAGGCCGCGACGCACTACGCCATCGGCCCGCAGACGCCGCTCGCCGCCGACGTCGCCGAGATCTTCTGCCGCATGGTCGGCATGGAGCGCGTCACCTTCTGCAACACCGGCGCCGAGGCGGTGATGATGGCCGTGCGCATCGCCCGCGCCGTCACCGGCCGGCGCAAGATCGCGCTGTTCGCCGGCGCCTACCACGGCACCTGGGACGGCGTGCTCGGCGTCGAGCACGACGGCCACGTCTGGCCGATCGCCGCCGGCATCCCGCCCGGCATGGTCGAAGACCTCGTGATCCTCAACTACGGCACCGACGAGGCGCTGGCCGCAATCAAGGCCCAAGCCCACGAGTTCGCCGCCGTGCTGGTCGAGCCGGTGCAGTCGCGCCGCCCGAGCCTGCAGCCCGCCGCCTTCCTGCGCGAGCTGCGCAGCATCACCGCAAACGCCGGCTGCGCGCTGATCTTCGACGAGATGATCAACGGCTTCCGCATCGGCCCCGGCGGCGCCCAGGCCCACTTCGGCGTGCGCGCCGACCTCGCCACCTACGGCAAGATCGCCGGCGGCGGCCTGCCGATGTCCGCCGTCGCCGGTTCCGCGCGCTTCCTCGACAGCGTGGATGGCGGCCCGTGGAACTACGGCGACGACTCGCATCCCTGCGGCGACGTGGTCTATTTCGGCGGCACCTACGTCAAGCACCCGCTGGCGCTCGCCGCCGCCAGGACCGCGCTCGCCGAGCTCGAACGCTTAGGAGAAGCCGGCTACGCCGAGCTCAACGCGCGCAGCCAGCGCTTCGCCGACACGCTCAACGCCTGGTTCGCCGAGCATCAGGTGCCGATGCAGGTCGCCCACTTCGGCTCCCAGTTCCGCTTCGACGGCAGCGGCAAGTACAGCGCGCTGATGCAGCCCATCGAGCTCGACCTGTTCTTCTTCCTGCTGATCCTCAAGGGCATCTACGTCTGGGAGCGCCGCGTGCTGTTCCTCTCCTTCGCCCACGGCGAGGCCGAGATCGAGCGCATCGTCGCCACCGTCAAGGAGGCCGTGCAGGAACTGCGCGCCGGCGGCTTCGAGTTCCGCACCTCTGGAGGTGCCACGCCGGGAAAATCTGAAGGGAAGCGGGATGCCGCCGCCGGTCCTGCTTCCTTCGCCCAAAGGCGGCTCTATGCCCTCACCCAGCTCGAAGGCCGCAACACGGTCTACAACGTGCCGCTGGCCCTCGACATCGCCGGCCGCCTCGACGCGGCGCGCCTCGAAGACTGCTTCCGCAAAATTCTTGCGCGCCACGAGGCGCTGCGCACGCGCTTCGGCATCGAGAACGACGAATTGACCCAGCGCGTCGTGCCGCTCGCCGAGATCGACTTCGCCGTCGAGCGGCGCGACTGCCCGGCGGACGGATTCACCGCCGCCGCCGAGGCCTTCATCCGTCCCTTCGAGCTCGACCGCGCGCCGCTGTTCCGCGTGCTGCTGCTCTCGGACGGAGCGGACCGTCATGCGCTGGTCATGGACGCGCACCACATCGTCGTGGACGGCCTCGCCCTCAACATCCTCGCCCGCGAACTGATGGCGCTCTACGAAGGCCGCGCGCTGCCGCCCCTGACGGTGCGCCCCCTCGACGCGGTCGCCACCCAGGCCGCCTATCTCGATAGCGCCGCCTGCAAGGAAGACGCCGCCTGGTGGCGCGCGCGCTACGCCAGCCTGCCGCCGCTGCTGGAGCTGCCCCTCGACCAGCCGCGCCCACCGCGCCGCAGCCATCGCGGCGGCGACTGCCTCGCGCTCGTGGACAAGCAGGCCACCGCCGCCCTCAAGGCCGCCGCGAAGAGCAAGCGCCTCACGCTGTTCGGCCTCGCCCTCGGCGTCTTCGGCGGCTTCCTGCACCGACTCACCGGCCAGGACGACATCGTCGTCGGCCTGCCCGTCGGCGGCCGCGACGACCCGCGCTACGCCGACCTGATCGGCATGTTCGCCAACACCCTGCCGCTGCGCCTCAATGTCGGCGGCGACCAGCCCCTCGGCGAGCACGCCCGCGCCGCGCAGAAGGAATTCCTCGCCGCGCTGGAGCACCAGGCCTATCCGCTCGAAGCCCTGATCGCCGAGCTCAAGCTGCCGCGCGACCTGGCGCGCAATCCGCTGTTCGACACCATGTTCATCTTCGAGGACGGCAACGACCGCGTCTATCGCATGGCCGGCCTCGAGTGCAAGCCGCTGCCCGCCTCGCGCCACGCCGCGATGTTCGACCTGGCGATGGAAGTCATCGAGGCCGAGGGCGAACTGCAGCTGCGCCTCGAATACGACGCCGACCTCTTCGCGCCCGCGAGCGCCGCGCGCCTGCTCGACATCTACCGCCGCCTGCTGGTGCAGGCGCCCGCGTCCCTCGACACGCCGCTCTCCGAACTCGACTGCGTGCCGGCGGAGGAGCGCACGCAGCTGCTGAGTTGGGGCGACGGCGGTGCCTCGCCCGAACCGCGCGCGACCATCCTCGACCTGTTCGCCCGCCAGGTGAAGGAGCGGCCCGACGCTGCCGCCCTGGTCGCCGAGGACGGCGCGTTGTCCTACCGCGAACTCGATTGCGCCGCGAATCGCCTCGCCCATACGCTGCGCCACCGTCTCACGAACGCCGACTTTTTGGCCTCCCCGCGCATCGCCCTCGTCGCCGAGCGCCGCGCCGAACTCCTGGTCGGCCTGCTCGCCATCCTCAAGGCCGGCGCCGCCTACGTGCCCGTCGATCCCGACTTCCCCGCCGACCGCGTCGCCCTCATGCTCGAGGACAGCGGCTGCGTCGCCGTGCTCGCTTCGCGTTCTCTCGTCGGCGATCTGTCCGCCCCGGCAGGCGTGCCGGTGATCGGGCTGGACGAGAGCGATGCCGCCTTGCCCGATACGGCACCGGACGTTGCCGTCGGTCCCGATGCCCTCGCCTACCTGATCTACACCTCCGGTTCCACGGGCAAGCCCAAGGGCACGCGCTTGTTCCACCGCAATGCGGCGTCCTTCTTCGCCGCCCTGCCCCAGGCCTTCGGCTTCGCGCCGGGGCAGCGTCTGCTCGCCATCACTACCGTGAGCTTCGACATCGCCGGGCTGGAACTGCTGGGTGCGCTGGCCTGCGGCATGACGGTGGTGCTCGCTTCCGCCGCGACGGCCCGCGATCCGGCGCGCATCGTCGAGCGCATCGCTAGCGAGCGCATCGAGGTGCTCCAGTCCACGCCGACGCGCCTGAAGCTCTTGGTGGAGCAGGCCGGCATCGCTTCACTGGCTGCGCTCAGGACCATCCTGGTCGGCGGCGAGGCGCTGCCGCAGGATCTGGCCGATCAGCTTTCATCCCTGCCCGATACGGCCGTGTTCAACGTCTATGGGCCGACGGAGACGACGATCTGGTCGGCGGCCTGCCGCGTGACGCCGGGGCCCGTTTCCCTGGGCCGCGCGCTGCCGGGGGAGCGGCTGTTCGTGCTGTCTTCCCCATCCCACCGTGGGCGCCTGCAGCCCATCGGCGCGGTCGGCGAGCTGGCGATCGCGGGCGACGGCGTGGGCGGGGCGTATCACAACCGGCCCGAGCTGTCGGCGGAGCGCTTCCCGGCCATCCCCGCGTTGTGCGACGGGCCGGTGTATCTGACGGGCGATCTGGCGCGCTGGCTGCCGGATGGGCGGCTGGAGTTCCTCGGCCGCGGCGACGGCCAGATCAAGATTCGCGGCATGCGCATCGAGCCGGCGGAGATCGAGCAGCAGTTGCGCCGCTATCCGGGCGTGCGCGACGCAGTGGTGGTGGCCGTGAAGAATGAGCGGGGTTTCGCCGATCTGGTCGCCTATCTGGCGGCGGATGCGGCGCCCGATATCGCCGACTGCCGTGCCTTCCTCGCCAAGGAGTTGCCCGAGCCTTGTTTGCCTTCGCTCTTCGTGACGCTGTCCGCACTGCCGCAGACGCCCAATGGCAAGATCGACCGGCGCGCGTTGCCGAAGCCCGAGCCTGTCACCGTCCCGCCAGCGCCGAGTTTTGCCAGGGCCGCCGCCAACCCCCGCGAGCAGGCCATCCTCTCAGCTTTCGCCGCAGTCCTCGCCAACCCTATCGGGCCCGAGGACGACTATTTCGCCCATGGCGGCGACTCGATCCGCGCGCTGCGCTTCATTGCCCGGCTGCGCGAGATGGGCTACGCGCTGGAGCTCGAAGCCCTGTTCCGCCACCCGACCGCCGCCGCCCTCGCGCCCTGCCTCGCCAATCACGAAGAAACGGCGCGGAGCCAAGCGACCGACGATAGTGCCCCCACCTTCACCGGCCTCGACGGAGACGAGCTGGACGAACTGTTTGCCTGACCGCATCAAAATGAAACTGAGCCGCGCCGAAATCAAGGATGTCTGCCTGCTGACGCCCATGCAGCAGGGCATGCTGCATCACGCGCTGCTGGCGCCCGACTCACCCGCCTACCACGAGCAGCTGCTCGCCCGCTTCGACGGCCCGCTCGACCTCGCGCGGCTGCGCGAGGCCTGGCAGCGCGTCATCGACCGCCACGACGCCCTGCGCGGTCTCTTCCTCTGCGAGACCACCTCGCGCCCGGCCCAGGCGATCACGCACCGCCAGGAAGTCCGCTTCGAGACCTGGCAATCCGAGGCATCGGACAGCGCCGCCGGCGCGCTGCCGGCCGCGATGGAAAGCTGCCTCGCCGTGGATCGCGCCAAGCCCTTCGACCTGACCGCCGGCCACGCGATGCGCTGGACAGTCTGGCAAGAGACGCCGGATCGCCACTGGCTGCTCTGGAGCTTCCATCACATCCTGCTCGACGGCTGGAGCATCGGCCTCGTGCTCGAAGAAGTGCTCGCCGCCTACCGCCAGCTCGCGCAGGGCGAACCCGTGCTGCCCGAGCCCGCACCGCCCTACGGCCGCTACCAGCGCTGGCTCGCCGAGCGCCAGCCCGAGCCGGCGCGCGCCTTCTGGCAAGCAACGCTGGAAGGCTGCGAGCCGGCGCATTTCGTCGCGAGCCTCGCCGGCGAGGACCAGGCCCCGGCGAAGGAAAGCATCGTCATCGCGCCCGAACATTTCGCCCGGCTCTCCGCCCTCGCCGCCCGCGAGCGCGCCACCCTCGCCCACCTGCTGATCGCCGCCTGGGGACTGGCGATGGGCAATCGCCTCGGCCGCGCGGACGTGACGGTCGGCACCGTCATGGCCGGCCGGCCGCCGGAGATCGAGGGCATCGAGCGCATGGCCGGCCTGTTCATCGCCACGCTGCCGCTGCGCCTGCGCTGGCAGCCCGGCGACAGCTTCGCCGCCCTGCTGCGCCAGGCGCGCGACGCCGCCCTTGCCGCCGCGCCCCACGCCCACCTGCCGCTGCCCGACATCCTCGCCGGCGTGCCCGAGGGCAACGCGCTCATCGATACGCTGCTGCTGGTGCAGGCCCTCCCCTACGAGGACGTGCTCGGCCCGATCGCCGAGGGCCTGAGCCTCGCCCAGGTCGAGTTCCGCGAGGAAACGCCCTTCGCCCTCGAACTCGCCGCCACGCCGGGCACCGGCTCCCTAATGCTCTGCTGGAAGGGCCGCGGCGTCGGCGCCGCGCTGCCTGGTCTCGCGCGCGGCATGCAGGCGCTGCTCGATGCGGTCGCTGAAAATCCCGACCTGCCGCTGTCCGAACTCGACTGCGTGCCGGCGGAGGAACGCGCGCAATTGCTCGCCTGGGGCGACGGCGGTGCTTCGCCCGAACCGCGCGCGACCATCCTCGACCTGTTCGCCCGCCAGGTGAATGAACGTCCCGATGCTGCCGCCCTGGTCGCCGAGGACGGCGCGTTCACCTACCGCGAGCTCGATAGCGCCGCGAATCGCCTCGCCCACACGCTGCGCCACCGTCTCACGAGCGCCGACTTTTGTTCCGGCCGCTCACGCTTAACCGGCTTGCAGCCGGTTAGCCTCCACGAAAGTCGGGGGGGCACTCAGAACTCTCACCGTCCTACCAGCGCCGACTTTTCCACCTCGCCGCGCATCGCCCTCGTCGCCGAGCGGCGCGCCGAACTGCTGGTCGGCCTGCTCGCCATCCTCAAGGCCGGCGCCGCCTACGTCCCCGTCGATCCCGACTTCCCCGCCGACCGCGTCGCCCTCATGCTCGAAGACAGCGGCTGCGTCGCCGTGCTCGCTTCGCGGTCTCTCGTCGGCGACCTCTCCGCCCCGGCCGGCGTGCCGGTGATCGGCCTCGACGAGGTCGATGCCTCCTTGCCCGATTCCGCGCCGGATGTTGCCGTCGGCCCCGACTCGCTGGCCTACCTGATCTACACCTCCGGCTCCACCGGCCGGCCCAAGGGCACGCGGCTGTTCCACCGCAACGCGGCTTCCTTCTTCGCCGCCTTGCCCCAGGCCTTCGGCTTCGCGCCGGGG
The DNA here is from genome assembly GCA_020725005.1 of Thiobacillus denitrificans. Classification (GTDB taxonomy): domain Bacteria; phylum Pseudomonadota; class Gammaproteobacteria; order Burkholderiales; family Thiobacillaceae; genus Thiobacillus; species Thiobacillus denitrificans_G. The sequence goes on along the minus strand of DYFW01000052.1, from coordinate 628 downwards.
CAGCGCCTGCTCGCGATCACCACCGTGAGCTTCGATATCGCCGGGCTGGAACTGCTGGGTGCCCTGGCCTGCGGCATGACGGTGGTGCTCGCTTCCGCCGCGACGGCGCGCGATCCGGCGCGCATCGTCGAGCGCATCGGCAGCGAACGTGTCGAGGTGCTGCAGTCCACGCCGACGCGCCTGAAGCTGCTGGTGGAGCAGGCCGGCATCGCTTCACTGGCTGCGCTCAGGACCGTCCTGGTCGGCGGCGAGGCGCTGCCGCAGGATCTGGCGGATCAGCTTTCATCCCTGCCCGATACGGCCGTGTTCAACGTCTATGGGCCGACGGAGACGACGATCTGGTCGGCGGCCTGCCGCGTGACGCCGGGGCCCGTTTCCCTGGGCCGGGCCTTGCCGGGGGAGAAGCTGTTCGTGCTCTCTTCCCACAAGCGCCTGCAGCCGATCGGCGCGGTCGGGGAACTGGCGATCGCCGGCGACGGCGTGGGCGGGGCCTATCACCAGCGGCCGGAGTTGTCGGCGGAGCGCTTCCCCTCCATCACCGAGTTGTGCGAGGGGCCGGTGTATCTCACGGGCGACCTGGCGCGCTGGCTGCCGGACGGGCGGCTGGAGTTCCTCGGCCGCAGCGACG
>DYFW01000278.1 GCA_020725005.1 Thiobacillus denitrificans | reverse complement strand
GAGCTCGGCATGCAGACCTTCGACCAGGCGCTGTTCGACCTCTACGAGGCCGGCCTCATCTCGTACGAGGATGCGCTACGAAACGCCGACAGCCTCAACGACCTGCGGCTCAAGATCAAGCTGCACGGCCAGGAAGCCCGTGGCCGCGACATGATGGCGGGGCTGGATCACCTCGACATCGTGTAAGCGGACGTCAAGCGGGTTTCGCTACGCGTGCCGTCAGGGAAGCGGGGAAAGAACCGTAGATTTCCGTTTCAGCGGCGCGCCAGCGCAGCCTCCCACGCCCACAGCCCGATCACCACGTCGTCCGGCGGCGTCTCGACCTCGATGCGCAACTGGCGCAGCGCCCAGTCGCGCGCGCCGGCCGGCAGCCGGCCGGCAAGCCGCGGCTGGTTCGCGCTCCACGCGACGAGCCCGGCGAGTTCGTTGTCGAGCCGCGTCCCCTGCCGCATCGCGTCCGCCAGCCAGGCACCGGCCCGGCGCGCGATCGCGTCGAGCGCGGCGCGCCGCGCGGCATCGGGCCGCACGCGTTCGACCGCGCTGCCGGCGGCGAGTACCCAGAACCAGGTATGCGGCTGGTCCGGCGCCAGCACCACGCTATCGCGCCACGCCTGGTATAGCCGCCCGTCGCGCCAGAAGGTGGCGAGCACGAAATCCAGCGTGCGCGCCGCGTCGTCCCCTGTCTGCGCTTCCCCGTCCCATTGCCCCAGCCGCAGCAGCGCCCACGCTGCCTGGGCGTTCGTGTCGGCGCGCTTGACGCGGTCGAGCGGCGGCGCCGGGCGGCGCAGGCGCTCGGCCGGCTTCAGCGCGTAATACGCGTTGTCGGCCATCTGTGCCTGGAAATAGCCGCCGTGCGCACGATCGCGCAGCACTTCGTCGAGGAAATAGTACGCCGCGCGGGCGATGTGCCGCGCAGCCGGGTCGTGGACGCCCAGCTGCGCCTGCCACGCCGCCATCCAGGCGTTGGCTTCGAGCAGCTTGGACGATTCGAGATAGCCGTCGCGGCTGGGGTCGACGAAATTGAAGAAGCCGGTGTCGAGCGCATCCCACAGCCGCGCGCGCTCGGCGCGGCCGGCCGCCTGCACACGCTCGCGCCACAGGCCGTGATCCATCAGATACAGCCAGGCGAGCACCGGCGTGCGCTTGTGCGTGACGCCGGTCTCGAACGGGCCGGCGAGCGCGCCGCGCGCCGGGTCGTAGAGCGTGTCGAGATGCCGCAGCCAGGCGTCGCGGAAGGTGCGGTAGCCCGCCTGGTCGAGTGTCGTGACCCGCTGCAGCACGACCCGTGTTGCCGGCTGCGCCGCCGGCGGCAGCGCGCCCAGCAGCGCGACCAGATCCTGCGCCGGCATCACGCCGACGAAAGCCGTGCGCACCGCGCCGTCGGGCGCCAGCACCAGGGTGAACGGCAGGCCCTTGCCGCCATAACGGCGCATCAGGTCGATACGCGCGTCGGCGTCGACCGCCACCCGCACGAAGCCGCGCGCAAGCGCGGCGCGCACCACGGGTTGGTCGAGCGTGTCGCGCTTGTATTGCTGGCACCAGCTGCACCAGGCCGCGTCGAAGTAGACGAAGAGCGGGCGTCCGCTTCGCCGCGCGTCGGCCAGTCCGCGCTCGAACGTCGTCAGCCAGCCCGCCCGTTCCCATTCGGTGCGCGAAAACGCGGCGGCGTCGGACAGGGCCGCGCAAGCCAGCACGAAGACCAGCCCCGCTGCGCGCAGTGTGGAGAGACGGGGACGGGCGACGCCGGGGAAAGCGAGGGTCATGGCAACGCTCCCTCGGGGAAGCTTAAACCCGGATAATCCATTAGGCGGCCCTGCGGGCCTGCGCGCGCCCTGGCGGGCGC
>DYFW01000277.1 GCA_020725005.1 Thiobacillus denitrificans | reverse complement strand
AGACGATGCCGACGACGCCGTAGGTGAGGCCGATCGGGCAGGCGTAGCGGCACCAGGCGCGGCGCACGAAGAAGACCTCGAACACCAGCAGCGCCAGCACCCAGAGCATGGCGAGGGCGCTGCCGCCGTAGATCAGCGCGCGCGAGACGATGCCGGTGGGCGAGATCGCCTCATACACCGTGTAGCCGGTGACGACGGCGAGCAGCGCGAACACCAGCCAGAACACCGTGCGCAGGCGGCGGTCGATCGGCTGGTCGGTCACCAGCTTCTTCTGGGCCAGCCAGAGGTGGATCTTCTCGGCCCATTCGGCGAGCAGGTGGTAGGGGCAGACCCAGGAGCAGAAGGTGCGTCCGCCGAGCAGGATCCACAGCACCAGCACCGTGCCGGTGCCGATGAACAGGTTGGTGATGATGTGCTTGTGGGCGAGCATCACCTGCAGCGCCGAGTTGAGGTCGATGAGGTGGAAACCGATGAAGCGCGAGGCCGTCAGGGCGCCTTCGAGGATCTGGATGTCGAGGGCGAAGGAGACGACGAACAGCAGGTTGGCGAAGATCAGCGTCGCCCAGCGGCGGTTGCGCCACTTGTGGGACTTTTCCTGGTGGGCGCGGTGGGCGTCCTTGGCGGCCTGCAGCTCGGCCTTGTTGGTCATGCGCTTGAGTTCGTGGACCTTCTGCGCCCGCTCGGTGATCTGTTCGGGCTTCTTCGACTCGCGGCCGAACATGACGAGAATCTGGTCGACGAAGCGACGTTGCAGGATCTTGTTCATGCGCGCCACCCCTCGCCCGGAATGATTTCGATGCTGGCCGGCTCGGTGGGACAGATCATCTCGCAGACGCCGCAGCCGACGCAGGGTTCATGGACGACGGGGATGCCGACGGTCTTGCCGCTGCCGTCCTTGGCCGGGCCGGTTTCCAGCGTGATGGCGCCCTTGATCGGGCAGGCCTGCACGCACAGGTCGCACAGCTCGACGTCGTAGGGATGGTCGGCGACCTTGATCGGCTTCCAGCGGTCCACCTTCATGTAGCGCAGCTCGCCGTCGAAGTCGGCGCCACGCGCCTGGCCCTTGAAGCCCTTGCCCTGCACCGCCAGGCAGGATTCCGGGCGCGTCAGGCGCGCCACGCCGATGCGCTCGGCGAGGTTGAGGGTCGGCTCGGCGTCCTTTTCCTTGGCGAGCAGCACCGGCTTGGAGGCGAGCTTCGCGCCGGGCCGCACGGCGAGGAAATCCGGCTTGTGGTAGGTCAGCGAGCCGGTCGGGCAGGCGAGGATGCACTGCACGGCGTCGCAGGAGAAGTCGCAGGCCTGCGCGCGCGCGTCGATGAAGGGCGTGCCGACGCCGAAGCCGTCCGACAGGTCGGCCAGCTTGATGGCGTCCACCGGGCAGACCTGCACGCACTGGCCGCACTTGATGCAGCTGGCGAGGAAGTCCTTCTCGTCGAGGGCGCCGGGCGGGCGCAGGCGCTGCTTCTGGGCATAGGCGAGCGGCAGGAAGCCGGACACCGCGGCGCCGAGGACGCCGCCGGTGAGCAGGATGGTGCGCAGCACGCGGCGGCGCGCCTGCTGGCGGCGTTCCTTGGACATTGGAGCCCGCCCTCCCCCGGCCCCTCCCTCGCGGGAGGGGAGACTTTGTGCGCCCTGCGGGCGCTCGTCACGGGGAACATGCTGCTCCGCCGCGGCGCTGCTTGCGCCTTCGGCGCGTGCCGCCTTGCCTTGGGACGGCCCGGCGGCAAGGCTGCCGTCGGCGCCGGTCGGCACCGTCTCGCCAGCGCCGAGTTTTTCGGGCGTTTTCTCGCTCATCCTGCGTTCCTTTGCGGTTTGGCATGGCGCGGTCTGGGGTCGCGGGCCTGCAGCTCAGGC
>DYFW01000276.1 GCA_020725005.1 Thiobacillus denitrificans | reverse complement strand
TTTCGCGCCTCGAGGTGCTGGTGCTCGACGAGGCCGACCGCATGCTCGACATGGGCTTCGTCGACGACATCCGGGCGATCGCCGCGCGCTGCCCGGCCGCGCGCCAGACGCTCTTGTTCTCCGCCACGCTCGACGGCGTGGTCGGCAACCTCGCGCGCGAACTGACGAAGGACGCGCAACGCATCGAGATCGCGGCCGCGCCCCAGGCGGAAGCCAAGATCGAGCAGCGCCTGCTGTACGCCGACAACATGGACCACAAGACGCGTCTGCTCGACGCCCTGCTGCGCGACGTCGACATGACGCAGGCGATCGTGTTCGCCGCGACCAAGAAGAGCGCCGAGGAGATTTCGGATCTCTTGTCCGGCAGCGGTTTCGCCGCCGACTCGCTGCATGGCGACATGCAGCAGGGCCAGCGCAACCGTGCGCTGCAGCGACTGCGCGACGGACGCACCCGCGTGCTGGTGGCGACCGACGTCGCCGCGCGTGGCATCGACGTGGCGACGATCAGCCACGTCATCAATTTCGACCTGCCGCGCCAGGCCGAGGACTACGTCCATCGCATCGGCCGTACCGGCCGCGCGGGGCGCACCGGCATCGCGGTGAGCTTCGCCGGCATGCGCGAGGTCGGGCTGGTGAAGAATATCGAGCGCTACACCGGCAGCCGCATCGACGTGCACACGCTGCCGGGGCTGGAGCCGGCGCAGAAACCGGGGGCCGGACGCCCCGCCGGCAACCGCCCGCGCGGCAACCCGGCCGGCGGGCGCGGCTTTGGCGACAAGCGCGCCAGGAGCAGCGAGCCGCGCAGCTACGGTGACCGCCCGCCGCGCGGCGAGAGCCGGGACAACCGCGACCGCGGCTACCGCAGCGATGCCCGCCCGGCGCGCACCGACGCGCCGCGCGGCAACCGCTTCGAGCAGGCGGCGCGCACCCCCTCCGATGTGCCGCGCATGACCGGTGAACACGCGAGCGCAGTCGAAGTGAACGGCAACAGCGTCGAATACTGGGAAAAGCGTGAACGCGAAGCCAAGGCCCGTGCCGCCGCGGCACGCAACGCCAACGGCAACCGGGCGCGTCCGGCGCAGCCGCGCAGCTATGGCGACAGCCGGCCGGGCGGCAGCCGCGGCGTGCGCGGGCGCTTCAAGGACTGAACGAACGCCGCCGGTGACGGGGTGAGCAAGGGGGTTTCACGTGAAACCCCCTTTTTTTATGGTTTGGCGCGGAAGCGCAGGCTGGCGACCATGGCTTCGAAATCCGGCAGGCCGCGCTGGAAATAGACGATGGCCGGCGCCTCGTAGAACAGCGTCAGCCGCCCGCGCGCGTCGACCAGGGCGACGACGACGCGCTCGATCGGCAGGCCGCGCGCGTTCTTGTAGCGGCCCTGCACGCGCACGGCCGGCCTGCCGTCGAGCAGCAGCGGGCGCGTGGCGACGATTTCCATGTTGGCCGTGGCTTCCGCGCCTTTCCATTCGGCGACGACGAGTTCGGCCAGTTCGTGCGGCAGCAGGTCGGCGCGGGTCTCGCGCCGGGTGTAAGGCAGTTTGCGGGTGTGCGGCTGGCGCGCGACGGCAATATAGTTGAGCGCGGGGCCGTCGCGGGTGATGAAGATGTCGTTCGCGCCCGCGGTCTGCCGGACCCAGCCGAGCGGCAGCTCGACACTGTAGTCGTCGGCCCGGGTTTCGAGCCGGGTGGCCGGGTCGACGCGCGTCCAGGGCGCGCAGGCCGTCAGGCTGGCGACAAGGCCGGCAACGACGAGGCGCCGCCGGACACTCATGGCGCGGGCATCCCGGAACGGGCGTCGGGCAGGCTGTGGACGTGGCAGATCCGGTTGCGGCCGCCGCGCTTGGCCGCGTACAGGGCGCGGT
>DYFW01000275.1 GCA_020725005.1 Thiobacillus denitrificans | reverse complement strand
TGGCCGGCACCGTCAGATCCGGCCAGCACTTGGGCTGCGCGAACGCGGGCAGTGCGGCGAACAGCAGCACGAGCGCCACCGCGAGCAGCGCGATCACGCGCCAGGCCGCGGCGGTCAGATCCTCGAACGCACGCACGATGGGCGAGGTGTCGGGCCACATGGCAGCCTCCTTAACCGCCGCGGTTGCGGGCGGCGTCGATCGCCGCCTGCAGCTCGTCGAGCGACTTATCCGCACGCGCGGCCAGGCGCGCCTGCAGGGCAGCGAGGTCGACCTCGGTGCGTCCGGCAGCTTCGGCCTCGTCGGCCGCCATCGAGAGATCGCGCGCGAGGGCGCGCGCCAGCGTGATGTCCATGCCAGTCTCCTACGGCAGCAGCGCGCGCATGCGCTCTGCGTTCGTTCGCCCGCGCGCGAGAAGCGCGGGATCGAGCCGGCCGCCCCGGCACGCGGCCACCAGGTCCGCGTGCGCGGCGCGCCCGGCGGCGAGGATCTGCTCGGCCGTGGCGACCGGCAGTTCGCCCGCGCGCAGACGCACGGCCGCAGTGCGCGCGGCGATGTCGACGTTGGTCAGGTGCGGCGCGGTCAGTAGCTCGCAGTCGTTGACGGCGAGCGTGCCGGCCACGATCACGCCGCCGCCGGCGGCCTGTCCGCCGAGCGTGGACTGCGGCGCCGGCGCGGCGCAAGCGGCGAGCAACGCGGCGGCGGCGAAAGCGATGAGGGCGCGCATATCAGTTGTCCACCTGAACCGTGAGCGCGCCCACCGCAAAACTCACCGTGTCGCCGCTGTTGACCACCTTTGGCGTCGTCAGTGCGGCGTACCACATGCAGTTACCGGCACCATAGGTCGCGCTGTCCATCAGCACGAACCCCCACACCGTGCCCGCCCAGTTGGCACTCGGCGTCGTGTACGTGATCGCCACGGAATTGCTCGTCTGCCCAGTGCCGCTGCCCGCGCCCGCTGAGGGCGCGGCCCAGTTGGCGTCCAGCGGATTGAGCGTGGCGCGCGCATACGCGCCGGCGTTGGCGACCTCCGTGAAGGTGCACGCCTCGAGCTGCACCGTCTGCTCGGTCCACGAGCAGGTGTTGTCGCTCACGGTGCCGCCGGCGGTCGTCGGCCAGGTCGGCTCGGTGCCCGCGCTCGTGCAGGTGGCCACCGTCTGCCGGTAGATGCGGCCGTTCGGAGCGCTCGGGATCGCCGTGTCGTTGGCCGCGTAGCTCGTGCTCGCCGCCCAGGTGCCGCGCGTGGCGCGGATCAGCGCCACCGCGATCGTGGTCGGCTTGGTCCACGAGCCCGTGCGGAAGTTGTGCGTGATGATGTTGCTCTCGGTCGTGTCGCTCGCGCCGGCGGCAAGCGCGGTCGGCACGACCGAACACATGGCGACGACCGCGAGCAGCGCGAGGCGGGTTTTCAGGTTGTCGTACCAGCGCTTCATATGACGCTCCTTACGCGAACTGCGCTCGAATGGTGAGATACAGCAACTTGTAGATCGTCTTGATCTTGCCGGTTTTCAGCGTGACCTCGACTTCGGCCTCGAACTCGCCGGCCGTGTCCAGGTCCGTCGGCCCCCAGTCCACTTGGCAGCGGCCGCCAGCGCCCGGCACGTTGTACGGCGCGGCGGTGTCGATGGAGCCGTCTTCGCGCACGACGCCGACGAGCTTGCTGCACACCACCGTGGCCTTGATTGTCGTGACTACACCCCCTTGCGGCACGGGGCGCATCCTGAAGGTCACTGCGGCGCCGGCCTCGGACAAGTCGACCGGCAGGCCGGTGGCGGGATCCGTGATCGACATCAGCAGCGGCGCGGTGTCGCCCTGCGCGAGCAGCGGCAGCAGCGCGTTGGAGCTAAAGGTGACAAAGCCCAGTCCGGCTGC
>DYFW01000274.1 GCA_020725005.1 Thiobacillus denitrificans | reverse complement strand
GCGGCGTGCATGGCTTCGGCGCTGGCGGCGTTTGCACGCCTGCGGCTGCCGGGGCGGGTGTTCGTCAACCTCACCCCGACGAGCCTGCTCGACCCGCGGTTTGCGCCCGAGGCGATATTGCGCGCCTTTGCCGACGCTGGCCTCACCGCCAGCCAGGTGGCCTTCGAAATCACCGAAACCGCGACGACGGTGGACTACGCCGGGTTGCGCGGCGCGGTGGCGGACTTGCGCGCGGCCGGCATCGAGGCGGCGATGGACGATTTCGGCCAGGGCTTCTCCAGCCTGCGCATGTGGTCGGAACTGAAGCCGGGTTTCGTCAAGATCGACAAGCATTTCGTCACCGGCATCCACCAGGATCCGCACAAGCTGGAGTTCGTGCGCTCGATTCGCCAGCTGGCCGAAAGCGCGCACGCCTGCGTGATCGCCGAGGGGGTGGAAACGGTATCGGAACTGGCGGTGCTGAAAGACCTGGGCATCCGCTATGTGCAGGGGTATCTCATCGGCCGCCCGTCGCCGGTGCCGGTGCGGCTGCCGCCGGACGAGGTGGCACGGTGCCTGGAATCGGGCCGGGTCAGCGTGTTCCCGCTGTCGGCCGGCCGCGACTCCATCCGTGCAACGGCCGGCCGGCTGGCCTTGCCCGCGCCGCAGGTGTCGCCGGATACCCCCAGCGAGGTGGTGCTCGACCTGTTAATTGCCCATCCTGAACTGCATGCCATCGCAGTGGTGAAGGACGGGGTGCCGGTGGGACTCATCCATCGCCCAACCATGTTCGACCGCTTCATCGGCTTGTATAGCCGTGAACTCTATGGCAAGAAACCCTGTACCCTCTTCATGGACAGCCAGCCGCTGGTGGTGGACAAGGCCACCCGCATGGTCGAGCTGTCGGAACTGGTGGTGAGCAAGGGCAAGTCGGCATTTACCCAGGGCTTCATCGTGACCACCGAAGGCCGCTACCTGGGCCTAGGGTCCGGCTTCGACCTGATGCGCGAAGTGACGGAGATGCAGATCATGGCCGCGCGCTACGCCAACCCCCTTACCGGCTTGCCGGGCAACGTGCCGATCCAGGAACACATGGAGCGATTGCTGGCGGCAAACCAGGTCTTCGTCGCCGCCTACTTCGACCTCGACCAGTTCAAGCCCTACAACGATGTCTACGGTTTCCGTCGCGGCGACGAAATGATCCAGCTCACGGCGCACGTCCTGCGCGCGGGCTGCGACAGCGAGCTGGATTTCATCGGCCATATCGGCGGCGACGATTTCGTGGTGCTGTTCCAGAGCCCGGACTGGGAAGACCGCTGCCGAACGATGCTCGCGCGTTTCGACGACGAGCGGCTGTCGCTGTTCGACGTCCGCCATGTGGCCGAAGGCGGCTACGTCAGCGAGGACCGGCGCGGCCGCATGGACTTCCACGCCCTGGTGTCGCTGTCCATCGGCGCGGTCCAGATCGACCCCGCGCATTTCCATCATTACCAGGAAGTCGCGCGCGCCGCCGCCGACGCCAAGCGCATGGCCAAGAAGATCGAAGGCAGCCACCTCTTCATCGACCAGCGCCGGCAGCCCCACGCGCGGCGGCTGGCCAACGAGCCCGCCATCGACGCCGCCTGAAGCTGCAACAAGCGCGCCGACCCAGCGGAAAACCGGGGCGCAACCCCGGATTTCCTGCCTAACCCGCTTGCGTTTCGCTCTCCGGGCCCGCCAGCCTAGCCCTGGCCTCGCGCTTGCCCATCTTGCGAACGGCCGCGAGGGCGGCGAGCTGCTCGGCCCGGGGACGCGTCGACCCGGTTTCCCAGTTGTAGATGGTCTGGGCGGACACGCCGACGAGCGCGCCCAGCTCGGCGGCGGACAGGCCGAGCCGCGTCCGCTGCGCCCGCAC
>DYFW01000273.1 GCA_020725005.1 Thiobacillus denitrificans | reverse complement strand
GCCAGCGTGCTGGAGAAGGCCCTGCTGCTGCAGCGCACGCTGCTCACCGGCCGCAAGGAGCCCAACGTGGCCGCCAACGAACTGGCCCAGAAGGCCGTTACCCACGAGAGCGACATCCTCGACCGCGAGATCCACAACCTCAAGACGGAGCTGGAACTGCGGCGCGAGCTGGCGAACAACTCGCCGATGTCGATCATCCAGCGCCACGGCACGCGCGCAGCCGGTTCGCGTGGCGTCTATGAAGGCGACCCGGTGCGCAACCGGCTCGACGAGCTGCAGCGGCCGCCGTCCGGCGGGAGCAACCCTTGAGCGCGGGATGGTGGCGCCTGCGCTGGCTGTTCAACCGGCGCGTGGGCCTGACGCTGCTGTGGACGGCGCTGCTGCTGATCGCGGCCGTTGCCGTCAATGTGGTCGGCATCCAGATCGCCGGCGGCATCGAGGGCTGGCAGCGCTGGATGGACGCACACACCGGAGCCTTCCTGGCCTGGCGGCTGCTGCTCTATGCCGGCACCGTGTGGTGCTGGCTGTGGATGCGCCGGCGCCTGCGCGCACGGGAACCCGAAAGAGCCGCCGCCCAGCGGCTGCTGCGCGTGGAAATCGCGGCCATTGTCGCCGTGTTCGCGCTGGAAGCGAGCCTGCTCACGCAGGTGGGGTGACCCGGGGTTTGTCATGACGCTCATCACGACCGATTACCTTGAGTACTACCTGACGCTGGTCTCGTGGATCGTCCACAACGGTATCTGGGCGGTGCTGGTCGCCAGCGGCGTGTTCGCCATCCCGTTCCTCGCCATCGTGATCCAGGAGTGGCTGAGGGCCCGCGCGGAAGGCGCGGACGAAGGCAACAAGGGCGTCCTGTCGTCGGCCCGCATCGAGAACCGCGTGTTCGTCGCCATCGTGGTCATCATGTTCGCCGGCATTCCGTTCATCGACGTCGATTTCAACACGATCCGCTACGACCGCTCGCGCTCGGCGCAGTGCCAGGTGAATGTGCCGGAGCCGACCGACACGGGCTGGTCTCAGTCCTTCAGCACGATCAACAACCAGTCGGCCAAGGTACCGGTGTGGTGGTTCGCGATGCACGCGCTCTCGCGCGCGATCACCGGCGCCTCGGTGGCGGCGATCCCGTGCGGCACGGACCTGCGGCAGATCCGCATGGACATCGACGCCACCCGCATTGACGACCCGGTGCTGGCCCAGGAGGTCAGCGACTTCACCCGCGACTGCTACGGGCCGGCGCGTGCCCGACTGTTCATGACCCGGCCCAACCTGACCGAAGAGCAGATGCACGATGTGACGTGGATCGGTTCGAACTACTTCATCGGCACCCCGGGCTTCTACGACAGCTACCGCTCCAGGACGCCACGCGACGCCTGGCCCTACGATGCCACCCGTGATACCGGGCTGGCCGAGGTGCCCAGCGGAGGCGGCTATCCGACCTGCCTGCAGTGGTGGTCCGATGGCGGCCAGGGCCTGCGCGCGCGGCTGCTCGCCCAGGTCGATCCGAGCCTGCTGACGCGGCTGACCGGCTGGGCGGGCTTCCTGAGCCAGGCCGAGGTGAACGACTCGGTGATCCGCGCGATCGCCTCGCCACGCCAGCAAAGGCTCAACCGGGGCGCGATCTATTCGGACTACGGCGGGCAGGTCGACATGACCGTGTCCAACGTCGTCACCCGCGCCGCCGGCGACGTCGGCTTGACCATCGGGTCCCTGGGCTACTTCCCGGCGATGGACGTGGTGCGCCAGGCCCTGCCCATGGTGCTGGCCCTGCTCAAGATGGCGTTGGTGATCTGCATCCCGATGGTGCTGCTGATCGGCACCTACGACCTCAAGACCGTGGTCACCGTGAGCGTGGTGCAGTTTGCGCTGTTCTTCGTGGACTTCTGGTTCC
>DYFW01000051.1 GCA_020725005.1 Thiobacillus denitrificans | reverse complement strand
CTGTGAAAGTAGGTCATCGTCAGACTCCTTACGCCGTCCTCCAGGAAACCCCTGGGGGGCAAGACAAACCCCCACCCAACACGGTGGGGGTTTTTTTTATGCGCGCCGCGCTGCCGCGGCTCGAGCTGCGGCAGCGCGGCGCGGGCATGTAAAATCCGAAGGTGGCCTCCCGAACCAATCAAGCATTGTTCCCGCTCCTGCGTCGCCTGTCCGACGGCCGCTTCCATTCCGGCGAGGCGCTCGCCCGGGCTTTCGGGCTGTCGCGCGCGTCGGTCTGCAACATGATGGCGCAGGCCGAGGCGATGGGGCTGGCGGTGCACGCGGTGCGCGGACGCGGCTATCGCTTGGCCGAGCCGATCGAGTGGCTGGACGCCGACGCGATCACGCGGGATCTGGATGACGTGGCCGCGGCGTATACGCTGCAGTTGCACGACAGCCTGGCCTCGACCAATGCGACGCTGATGGTGGCGGCGCTCGATGGCGCGCCAGACGGCACGCTGGTGTGCGCCGAGCACCAGGCAGCGGGCAAGGGGCGGCGCGGCCGCGCCTGGCACTCGGTCCCCGGGGGAAGCCTGACATTCTCGGTGTTGTGGCGCTTCGAAGCCGGCCTGCAGTCGATGGCGGGCTTGAGCCTCGCCGCGGGGCTGGCGGTCGCACGCGCGATCAACCGCCACAGCGTCCATCCGGTGCAGCTGAAATGGCCGAACGACGTGCTGGCCGGCTATCGCAAGCTGGCGGGGGTGCTGGTCGAGGTGCAGGGGGACATGCACGGCGCGGCCTTCGCGGTGGTGGGGATCGGCCTCAATGTACGCCTGAATGCGGTCCAGCGCGACGCGATCGATCGTGCCGTCGTCGATCTGGCCGAACTCGGCGTCGCGGCGGGCCGCAACCGCATCCTGGCCGCGTGCCTGCGCGAGCTGCACGGCGTGGCTGCGATTTTTCGTACCGAGGGCTTCGCCGCGTTGCGCGAGGAATGGCAGGGGCTCGACGCCTATGCCGGACGCCCGGTCGTCCTGACGCTTGCGGAATCGCGTGCGCAGGCGGGGGTGGCCGCGGGGGTCGACGACAACGGCGCCCTGTTGCTGGACGAGGGCGGGCCGCGCCCGCGCGCCTACAGTGGCGGTGAACTGAGCCTGCGACTGGACACGCGATGAGCATTGCGCGACTCCTGATCGATGCCGGCAATACGCGCCTCAAGTGGGCCCGCGTCGAGGATGGCGAATGGCGTGCAGAGGGCAGTGGCGATTACCGGGACTGGACTGCCCTGGCACGCGCGCTCGACGGCGTTTCCGCCTGCCATGTCGCCTGCGTGGCGAGTGACGCGCACGCCCGGGCGCTCGCCGCGGTGCTGGCGGCGGCGGGCGTGCATGCGACCTGGCATGTGGCCGCGGCCGCGTTCGGGGAGGTGCGCAACGCCTATGACACGCCGCAGCAGCTCGGCGTCGACCGCTGGATGGCCCTGATTGCGGCGCGTGCACGTTGCCGTGGGGCGGTGCTGGTGGTGTCGGCGGGCACGGCGCTCACGGCCGATGCGCTGGCGGCAGATGGCCGCTTTCTCGGCGGCGTGATCGTGCCGGGCCTGGCGTTGATGCGCCATGCGCTGCACACCGGCACGGCCGGGGTGGCGCCGCAGGCGGGAACGGTGACGGCGTTTCCGCGTTCGACCGCTGACGCGGTCGAGAGCGGGATCGTGGCAGCCTTGTGCGGGGTGATCCGGCAGCAATACGATTTCCTGGCGACGCAGGCGGGGATGGCGCCGCGCTGCCTCTTGAGCGGCGGAGACGCGACTCGCCTCCAGCCGCATCTGGGGCTGGAGGCGGAAATCGCGCCCATGCTGGTGCTGGAAGGAATCGCGCGCGTGGCCGCAGAGGAGGATAAGGGATGAAATGGATGGCCTGGCTGCTGCTGCTGGCCAATGTGCTGGTGGCGGCCTATTTTCTGGGCGGCGATTTGTGGCCGCGGCGCGAGGTGGATCGTATCGTGCCGCTCAATGTCGAGCGCTTGAGCCTCCGCAGCCAGTCGGGCACGCCGCAGCCGCCGTCGCCCTCGCGGACGGCAACCGCGCTGTGTGTCGAATGGCGCGGTCTTGCGTCCGGCGAACGCGTGAAGGCACGCGAACAGCTCAAGGCCTTGGTGGAACAGCGGGCGATGTCATTTGCCGAGACGCCGGTCGACACCCTGCGCCGGGTGATGTTCCCGCCCTTGCCGAGCGCGCAGCTGGCGGCTGCCAAGCTCGCCGAGCTCGTCGCGGCCGGTATCCAGGGAGGCGAGGTGGTGGCGCAGGGGGAATGGCAGCATGCCATTTCGCTCGGCCAGTACGATACCGACGAGGCGGCACGCCTGCGCGTGCGCGAACTCGAGGACAAGGGCGTGCTCGGCACGCGCGTCGAGCGCGTGCCGAAGCCGGGCACGGATTTCTACTTCGTGATCCGCAGCGAGGATCCGGAAGTGCTGAAGAGTCTCGATGCGCTCAAGCAGCCTTATTCCAACAGCAGGTTGTCGCGCGTGGCCTGTCGCCCGTCATAAGCCGCGCAGCAGGTAGTCGAGCGCAATGCCGCCGAACACGGCGGCGCCGAACCAGGCGTTGTGGAGAAAGGCGCGGAAGCACTGCTTCGGATCGCGGGCGCGGATCAGCCACAGGTGGTAGAGCGCAATGCCGGCGGCGACCGCGAGTCCGCCGTGGAAGGCCGCGCCCAGTCCGCGCTGCAGGCCGACCCAGGCGATGAGGCCAAGCGCGGCAGCGTAGCAGATCGCAATCGCCACAAGGTCGAAGCGGCCGAAGGTGATCGCCGAGGTCTTGATGCCGATCTTGAGGTCGTCCTCGCGGTCGACCATGGCGTACTGCGTGTCGTAGGCGATCGCCCAGAACACGTTCGCGGCGAGCAGCACCCAGGCTTCCGCTGGGATCGTATTCCACAGCGCCGCGTAGCTCATCGGGATGCCGAAGCCGAAGGCGATACCGAGGTAGGCCTGGGGAATCGCGAAGAAACGCTTGGTGAAGGGATAGCTCGCGGCGAGGAACAGCGCGACGACCGACAGCTTCAGTACCAGCGCATTGAGCGGCAGGATCAGCAGGAAGGCCAGCAGCGAAAGCCCGGCGGCCAGCAGCAGGGCCTCCTTCGGCGATACCTTGCCGGCGGCGAGCGGCCGCTCGCGCGTACGCGCGACGTGCGGGTCGAAGTCGCGGTCGGCGTAGTCGTTGATGACGCAGCCGGCCGAGCGCATGAGCACCACGCCGATCACGAAGATCCACAGGATCAGCCAGTGCGGCTGGCCGTTGCTGGCGAGCCACTGGCCCCACAGCGTGGGCCACAGGAGCAGCAGGATGCCGATCGGCTTGTCGAGCCGCATCAGTTTCTCGTAGAGGGTGAGGCGTTCGGTCAGCGTCATGGCGTTTCGATGGCGGGCAGGAACACTTCGGTCACGAGGAGCGGGTGGTGGTGAAGGCAGAACAGCGAGCGCCGCGCCCACAGTGCGCGCGCCTGCGCGTGAGGGGGGGCGATGCGGTCGAACAGCGGGTGGCCGCGCCGCACCGCCTTGTACGCCAGCGGCTGGCGTTCGATGCGATGATCGTTGAACAGGGCCTCGCCGAGCGAGCGTGTGCCGAGACGGGTGATGCCGTTCCAGCCGCCGCGCAGGCCGGATTGCGGCAGCACGCTGTGCGCGAACACCACGGGCACTTCGTTGCACAAGAGCAGGACTTCGCGCACGTAGGCGCGCATGCCGGGGCGGAGCCCCAGCAGTTCGATTTCGTCGGGGTTCGGGCGGACGATGCCAATGCGCAGGGGCAGTACGCGGAAGGCCGCACAGCGGGTCTTGAGGCGCGCAGTGAGCGAGCCGTGGTCGCTCAGCCAGGTGCGCAGCGGACGCGGGATCGGGTGCGGGTGGGCAAGCCAGCCCTGCCGTGAGTCGAGCACGTCGAACGGTTCGGAAATGGAAACCCGGATTATCCTAGAAACCGCAGTTGGACGCGCCCGATGGTACGTCCGGGCGTGTGTCTGCCGCGAAGCAACGACGCCGCAGGCCGGGGCCTGCAAGGAGGCGCGACAAAGGCAGGCGCGCGACCGGACGTGCCAGCGGGTGCGTAGCGAAGTCACCCAAAAGGTGAATCGCATCGAAGGCGAGAATATTGGTGTTCATGCGGTTCTCATTGAGGTGATGCGCGGTCAACTGCGGTTTCTATTGAGTTTTCCGTAATGAATGACAGTCTTTGTCCAGGACGCCAGGTACTATTGTTGCGCTGCTGTAGGTCGGGAATACTTTCCCGACGTGCCCGCACACCACCGCCCGTTGCGGCGGGAAGGTGTTCCCGCCCTACGGCTTCCTCGCCGGCCTGTGCAATGGAGAGTACGGCTGAAAATTGGTTGGGGCCACGTCAGGTGTTATGGAAGTTTCAATAGGATTATATCGACGCCAGCGCCTCGCGCCGGCCGATCCAGCGCTCAATATGGGCGGCGGCGATGTCGGGGTGCGACGCGAGGCAGCGCCGGGCGAGGTCGCGCGCCGCCTCGAGCAGGTGGACGTCGCGCTCGAGGTCGGCGAAGCGCAGCATCGGCAGGCCGCTCTGGCGGTGGCCCAGCAACTCGCCCGGCCCGCGCAGCAGCAGGTCCTGGCGTGCGATCTCGAAGCCGTCGGTGTGCTCGAAGATGACTTTCAGCCGCGCGCGCGCGAGCTCGGACAGCGGCGTCTCGTACAGCAGCACGCACACCGACTCGCGGCTGCCGCGGCCGACGCGGCCGCGGAGTTGATGCAGCTGGGCAAGTCCCATGCGCTCGGCGTGCTCGATGATCATCAGCGCGGCGTTCGGCACGTCGACGCCGACCTCGATCACGGTGGTGGCGACCAGAAGGTCGATCTCGTGCGCCTGGAACGCCGCCATCACCGCCTGCTTGGCGTCTGGCTTCATGCGTCCGTGCACCAGGCCGACGCGCAGGTCGGGCAGTTGCGCGGCGAGCGTGGCGTAGGCGTCTTCGGCGGTCTGTAGTTGCAGTTTCTCGGATTCCTCGATCAGCGGGCACACCCAGTAGGCCTGGCCGCCTTCGCGGCAGGCGGCGCGCACGCGCGCCAGCACGTCGTCGCGGCGCGCGGCGCTCACCAGCTTGGTGACGACGGGGGTGCGCCCCGGCGGCAGTTCGTCGATGGTCGAGACGTCGAGGTCGGCGAAGAAGCTCATCGCCAGCGTGCGCGGGATCGGCGTCGCGCTCATCATTAGCTGATGGGGTTCGCTGCCCTTTTCGATCAGCGCCAGCCGCTGGCCGACGCCGAAACGGTGTTGTTCGTCGACGATTGCAAGGCCCAGTCGCGCGAAGGCGCCATTCTCCTGGAACAGCGCGTGGGTGCCGAAGGCGAGGTCGGCTTCGCCCGACGCGATCGCCTGCCACGCGGCGGCGCGTTCCGATTTGCGCTGGCTGCCCGACATCCACGCCGACTTCACGCCGAGTGCGGCGAGCGGCGCGGCGAGCTTGCGGTAGTGTTGCTCGGCGAGGATTTCGGTCGGTGCCATGAAGGCGGCCTGCATGCCGTTCTCGATCGCCTGCAGGCAGGCGAGCGCGGCGATGACGGTCTTGCCGCTGCCGACGTCGCCCTGCAGCAGGCGACGCATCGGGTGGGAGTGTCCGAGGTCGGCGCTGATCTCGTTCCAGGCGCGCGTCTGCGCGCGGGTGAGCGCGAATGGCAGCGAGCGCAGGAAGGCAGTGGTCAGTTGTGCCCGTGGGGGCAGCGGCCGGGTGCGTTGTTGCTTGCGTTGACGGCGCGCCGCGGCGAGCGAGAGCTGCTGCGCCAGCAGTTCGTCGAAGGCGAGACGCTGCCAGGCCGGGTGGCGGCGCGATTCGAGCTCGGCGATCGCCGCGTCGAGCGGCGGCCGGTGCAGCAGGCGGATGCTCGATTCGAAGTCGGGCAGGCCGAGCTCGGCGAGCCAGTCGGCGGGCAGGGTGTCGGGAATCGGCGCGGCGAGCGCGCGTTCGACGCACCTGCGCAGCGTGGCCTGGCCGAGGCCGGCGGTGGTGGGGTAGACCGGCGTCAGCTGATCGGGCAACGGGGTGGCGTCGTCGGCCTTCGCGAAGCGCGGGTGTACCATTTCCAGCCCGAGGAAACCGCCGCGCACTTCGCCGATGAAGCGGAAAGTCTGGCCCGGCTGGAACAGCTTGACGTGGCTGGGATAGAAATTGAGGAAGCGGATGCCGAGCACGCCGCCGCCGGTGTCTTCGACCGTCACGGTCAGCATGCGGCGCGGCCGGTAGGCGATGTTCGCTTCGCGCACCGTCGCCTGCACCTGCGCGGTGGCGCCGGGCAGGAGGTCGCGGATCGGCGTCAGTCGGGTTTCGTCCTCCCAGCGCAGCGGCAGGTGCAGCACCAGGTCGGCATCGCGACGGAGGCCGAGCTTGGCGAGCTTGTCGGCGAGCGCCGGGCTGACCGGAAAGGAAAACGGCGACGCCGCTGGCTTCAATTGATGTGCTTAGCCGAGCACCATCACCGCGTCGGCCTCGACCTGCGCGCCGCGCGGCAGTTCGGCGACGCCGACCGCGGCGCGTGCCGGGTAGGGCTGGCCGAAGTAACTGGCCATGATCTCGTTGACCTTGGGGAAGTGGGTGAGGTCGGTGAGGTACAGGTTGAGCTTGACCAGGTCGTCGAGCGAGCCGCCGGCCGCCTTGGCGACTGCCGCGAGATTCTTGAACACCTGGTGGATTTGGCCTTCGATGCCGTCGACCAATTGCATCGTGGCGGGATCGAGTCCGATCTGGCCGGAGAGGTAAACCGTCCTGTCGACGCGCACCGCCTGCGAATACGTGCCGATGGCGGCGGGGGCGTCGGCAGTCTGGATGATGGTTCTTTTCATGAGGGGCCTGTGACGGGTTACTGGGGTGGAGAGGCGCGGCCATCCTTCTTGCCCTTGATGCGGAAGATGCGAACCACATCGGGCAGCACGCGCAGGCCGCGCATCACGCGCGCGAGATGCATGCGGTTTTCCACCTGCACGGTGAAGAACAGCACGGTGTAGGGGCTGCCGTCTTCCTCCTCCATCGACACGTTGCCGATGTTGGAGCCCTGTTCGGCAATCGCGGCGGCGACCTTGGCGAGCACGCCGCGCTGGTTGCCGACGACGACCTTGATCGAGACGTCGAACATGTGGCCGGGCTCGGCCTCCCATTCGACATCGAGCCATTTGTCGGGGTCGGCGCGGAAGGTGCGGATCGAGGGGCAGTCGTGGGTGTGGATGATGAGGCCGCGGTCCTTGTGGATGAAGCCCAGGATGGGGTCGCCCGGAATCGGGTGGCAGCACTGCGCCAGCTCGACCGCGATGCCCTTGGTGCCGCGGATGCTGATCGCGTGCGGATGCGCCGGTTCGCCGGTCTTCTCCCCCTGCACATGCAGCAACTGGTGGGCGACGACCAGCGGCAGCTTGCGGCCGAGGCCGATGCCGGCAAACAGCTCCTGCTTCGTCTGCAGGCCATAATCCTTGATTACGCGGTCCCACACTGCCGGGCCGGGCTCGACCGCATCGGGGTTGAGCGCGGCGATGGCATTTCTGAGCAGGCGCTCGCCAAGCGCGGCGGCTTCTTCCACCCGCGCATTACGCAGGTAGTTGCGGATGTGCGAGCGCGCCTTGCCGGTGACGACGAAATTGAGCCAGGCCGCGTTGGGCGTGGCGTTCGACGCGGTGAGGATCTCGACGTGGTCGCCGTTGCGCAGTTGCGTGCGAAGCGGCATCAGCTCGTAGTTGATCTTCACCGCGATGCAGCGGTGGCCGATGTCGGTGTGCACCGCGAAGGCGAAATCGACCGCGGTCGCGCCGCGCGGCAGCGCCATGATCTTGCCCTTGGGCGTGAACACGTAGACCTCGTCGGGGAAGAGGTCGACCTTGATGTGCTCGAGGAACTCCGGCGAGTCGCCGTGATCGGCCTGGATGTCGAGCAGCGACTGCAGCCATCGGTGGGTGCGCGTCTGCACCTCGTTCAATGCGGCGTCGGCCGATTTGTACATCCAGTGCGAGGCGATGCCGGATTCGGCCAGGCGGTTCATTTCGGTGGTGCGGATCTGCACTTCGATCGGCGTGCCGTTGGGGCCGAACAGGATCGAGTGCAGCGACTGGTAGCCGTTCGCCTTGGGAATCGCGATGTAGTCCTTGAACTTGCCGGGAATGGGCTTGTACAGGGCATGGAGCGCGCCGAGCGCGAGGTAGCAGGAAGGCTGGTCGCGCACCACCACGCGGAAGCCGTAGATGTCGAACACTTCGGAGAACGCCAGGTTCTTTTCCTGCATCTTGCGGTAGATGCTGTAGAGGTGTTTCTCGCGCCCGGTGATGGTCGCCTCGATGCCCGCCTGTTCGAGTTTTTCCTGGATCGCGACCTTGATCTTCTCGACCAGTTCGCGGCGGTTGCCGCGCGCGGCCTTGACCGCCTTCGCCAGCACCTGGTAGCGGTGCGGATGGCTGTAGCGGAAGCCCAGGTCCTCGAGTTCCTGGTAGACCGAATGCAGCCCCAGCCGGTTGGCGATGGGGGCATAGATTTCCAGGGTTTCGGTGGCGATGCGGCGGCGCTTGTCGGCCGGCATCGCGCCCATGGTATGCATGTTGTGCAGGCGATCGGCGAGCTTGACCAGGATCACCCGCACATCCTGCGCCATTGCCAGCAGCATCTTGCGGAAATTCTCCGCCTGCGCGTGCTGCTCGGAGGCGAAGGCGAGCCTGTCGAGCTTGGAGACGCCCTCGACCAGCAGCGCGACCGCCTTGCCGAAACGCGCCTCGATTTCGCCGGCGGTGGCCGGCGTGTCCTCGACCACGTCGTGCAACAAGGCGGCGCACAGCGTCTGGGCATCGAGATGCCAGCTGGCGAGGATGCCGGCGACCGCCAGCGGGTGGGAAATATAAGGTTCGCCGCTTTTGCGGAACTGGCCCTCGTGGGCCTGGCGGCTGAATTCGTAGGCCTCTTCGACGATGTCGATTTCATGCGGCGGCAAATAGGCCAGCGCCGGTCGCAGCGAATCGAATTCGTGCGTCATGGCCGGCCCCCGGGTCGCGGGGGCCGGTGCAAGGGGGGGCAATGCCTCAGGCGCGGCCCCGGTTGAGGATTTCACGGCCGACCTTGCCTGCGGCGATCTCGCGCAGGGCGGTGACGATGGGCTTGTCCTTCGACTCGACCATCGGCTGCGAACCCTGCGCCAGCTGGCGGGCGCGATAGGTCGCGGCGAGGGTCAGTTCGAAACGGTTGGGAATGTGTTCGATGCAATCATCGACGGTGATGCGGGCCATGGCTTACTCCTGCGGCAGGCGGTGTCAGATACGCTGGAATTCCTCGAACAACGCGGCGTGCCGCTTCAGCTGGCGCGCCGTCTGGAGGCGAATGCTGCGGGTGATCGCGACCAGGTCCTGCAGGGCGTGGTCGAAATCATCATTGACAATTATATAGTCGAAGGCGCCGGCATGGGCGACGTCGTGGGCGGCCGCGGCCAGACGCCGCTCGATCACCTCGTCGCTGTCCTGGCCGCGCCCCGCCAGCCGGGTGCGCAGCGCGGCGAACGACGGCGGCAGGATGAAAATGGACGCCGCTTCCGGGAAGTGCGCGCGCACCTGTTCTGCGCCCTGCCAGTCGATTTCGAGCAGGACGTCATGGCCGGCCAGCAGGTCGCGCGAAATGCTGCCCTTGGAGGTGCCGTAGAAATTGCCGTACACCTCGGCGTGCTCCAGGAATTCGCCGTCGGCGAGCATTTCCTCGAAGCGCTGGCGGCTGACGAAGTGGTAGTCGCGACCGTCGGTTTCGCCCGGACGCGGCGGGCGCGTGGTGTAGGAAATCGACAGATGGATCGCCGGGTCGCTTTTCAGCAGCGCCTTGACCAGGCTGGTCTTGCCGGCGCCGGACGGCGCGCTGACGATGTAAAGCACGCCTTCACTGGAAAGAGGGGTCATGGTTGTTCCGTTCCGGTTGTCATTCGATATTCTGGACCTGCTCGCGCATCTGTTCGATCAGCACCTTGAGTTCGAGCGAGACACGCGAGGTTTCCACCGCGACCGACTTCGACCCCAGGGTGTTCGCCTCGCGGTGGAGTTCCTGCATCAGGAAATCGAGTCGCTTGCCGACCGCGCCCGGTTGGTCGAGTACCCGGCGCACCTCGGCGAAATGGGCGGCGAGCCGCGACAGTTCCTCGTCGATGTCGACCTTTTGTGCCGCCAGCGCGATTTCCTGCGCCAGGCGTTCGTGGCCGGCCTCGCCCAGCGCGTCGCGCAGGCGCTCGGCAAGCTTGTCGCGCTGGGCGGCGGCCAGCGCCGGCAGGAGTGGCTGGAGCTCCGCCACCTGGGATTCGGCGGCGGCCAGCCGGTCCAGGATGTGCTGGCGCAGCTTGGCGCCTTCGCGCAGCCGGCTCTCGACCAGTTCGTCGAGCGCCTCGCGCGCGCCCGCCAGCACGGCGTCGGCCAGGGCCTCGGGCGAGAGTTCGCCGGCCCCGACCGCACCGGGCCAGCGCAGCACCTCGCCGACCGTGAGCGGCGCGGCGGTCGGCAGGCGTGCCTGGACCGCGGCCTGCCACTGCGCCAGGCATTCAAGAATGGCAGGGTTGACGCCGTTATCCTGCGAGTCGGCCGGCAGTGCCGTCAGGCCGATGCGGCATTCGACCTTGCCGCGTGCCAAGCGCTGCTGGATCAGTTCACGCAGCCGCGGCTCGAGCGGACGGATTTCGTCGGCGAGGCGGAAATGCAGCTCGAGGTACCGCTGGTTGACGCTGCGCAGGTCGATGCTGACATTGACGGCGTCGACAAGGAAACTGCGGGCGGCGAACCCGGTCATGCTGGCGGTCATGAATGGCCTTAATATGAGCAATGGGAAACGATAGCCGGCGCGGCGCCGGGGATGACACCTACGGCATGGCCGGATAATTTGCAAAGATAATAGACGTTCGACTATGGCGACTCAACCCAACCAGGCGCTGCCCAACGGTTACCGGCTCAACGAATACACCATCGTGCGCAAGATCGGCGGCGGCGGCTTCAGCGTCGTCTACTTGGCGCGCGACGACAACAACCAGTCGGTGGCGATCAAGGAATACCTGCCCGGCGCGCTGGTGTTGCGCACCGAAGGCTCGGTCATCGTGCAGGCGAGCTCGGCCGAGAACAACAACATCTTCCGCCACGGCATGAAGTGCTTCTTCGAGGAAGGGCGCGCGCTGGCGCGTATCGACCATCCCAACGTGGTGCGCGTGATCAACTTCTTCCGCGCCAACGAAACCGTCTACATGGTGATGCGTTTCGAGCGCGGCAAGACGCTGCAGCAGCACATCCAGGCCAATCGCGGCACCATCCGCGAGAGCTTCATCCGTCGCGTGTTCGCGCAGCTGCTCAATGGTCTGCGCGAAGTGCACACCCACAAGCTGCTGCATCTCGACATCAAGCCGTCCAATCTCTACATCCGTCTCGACGGCACGCCGGTGCTGATCGACTTCGGCGCCGCGCGACAGACGCTGTCGCTGGAGGAAAGCAAGCTGCAACCCATGTACACGCCGGGCTTCGCCGCGCCCGAGCAGTATCACAACCGCGAGCGCCTGGGGCCGTGGACCGACATCTACAGCATCGGCGCGAGCCTGTATGCCTGCCTTGCCGGCTACCCGCCGCAGGCGGCCGACGCGCGCCTGGCGAACGACAAGCTGGTGCCGGCGACGCAGAACTGGCGCGGCGCCTATTCCGACCAGCTGCTGGAAACCATCGACCACTGCCTCAAGCTCAATTACATGGAGCGCCCGCAGAGTGTGTTCAGCCTGCAGAAGGTGCTGATGGACCGCAGCGCGATCACGCCGCCGCGCCCCTCGTTGCTGACCAGCCTGAAGCGTTCGCTCAACCGCGAGTTGTTTTGATTCGACGCGACGTCCGAAGTTGTCCTAGAGTACTTGCATGAAATTCACCATCTACCAGTCGTCCCGCCAGGGTGGGCGCAAAAACAACCAGGACCGTGTTGCCTATTCCTATAGCCGCGAGGCGCTGTTGATGGTGGTGGCCGACGGCATGGGCGGCCACATGCACGGCGAGCTCGCCGCGCAGATCGCGGTGCAGACGCTGACCGAGCGTTTCCAGAAAATGGCGCGCCCGCGTCTCGACGATCCGCAGGCCTTCCTCGCCGACACCGTCACCCACGCGCACTTCGCCATCAACGACTACGCCGTTGAACAGGATCTGTTGGAAATCCCGCATACCACCCTCGTCGCCGCCGTGGTGCAGGACAACACCGCGTACTGGGCGCATGTGGGCGATTCGCGTCTCTATCTCTTCAGCGACGGCAGCCTGATCGCGCGCACCGAGGATCACACCACCGTGGCGCGCCTGGTGCGCGAGGGACTGATCACCGAAGAGGAAGCGGCACACCACCCCGAGCGCAATCGCGTGTCGAACTGCCTCGGCGGCTATGTGCCCCCGCAGGTCGAGTGCAACGCGCCGATCCCGCTGCACGACGCCGACACCATGCTGTTGTGCACCGACGGCATCTGGGGCATGGTGAGCATTCCCGAGGTGGCGGCGCTGCTGCACGCCTACACGCTGGAAGACGCGGTGCGCCACCTGATGGATCATGCCGAGTTCCGCGGCGGCGAGCACGGCGACAACCTCAGCCTCGTCGCGATGACCTGGGGCGAGGCGCGCATGCCGAGCAAGGATTCGATTTCCACCCTGGCGCTGCCGGAAGGCGGCGTCACCACCCAGATCAACGCGATGCGGCCGCTGCCGGGCGCGGCCGCGGTGTCCGACGACGAGATCGAGCGCGCGATCGCCGAAATCCAGCAGGCGATCCAGAAGATTTCCGCCAAATGAGCGGCTGTGCGCCGCGGTAGAATCGGGCTTTTGATTTTCCGAGCGCCGTCATGACCCAATCCCCTGTCCGCCCCAGCGGGCGCGCGCCCGACGCGCTGCGTCCGCTATCGTTCACCCGCCGCTATACCAAGCACGCCGAAGGCTCGGTGCTCGTCGCCATGGGCGACACCCGCGTGCTGTGCACCGCGAGCGTGCTCGATAAGGTGCCGCCGCACAAGAAAGGCAGCAACGAGGGCTGGGTCACCGCCGAATACGGCATGCTGCCGCGCTCGACCCATACCCGCACCGACCGCGAGGCGGCGCGCGGCAAGCAGAGCGGCCGCACCCAGGAAATCCAGCGCCTGATCGGCCGCAGCCTGCGCGCCGTGGTCGACCTGAAAAAGCTCGGCGAGCGCACGATTCATCTCGATTGCGACGTGCTGCAGGCCGACGGCGGCACCCGCTGCGCCAGCATCTGCGGCGCCTGGGTCGCGGTGGCCGATGCGGTCGCGGGTCTCCTTGCCGAAGGCAAACTCGCCGAGACGCCGATCACCGACAGCGTCGCCGCCGTCTCGGTCGGCGTCTACCGCGGCGTGCCCGTGCTCGACCTCGATTACGCCGAGGATTCCGACTGCGACACCGACATGAACGTGGTGATGACCGGCAGCGGCGGCATCGTCGAAGTGCAGGGCACCGCCGAGGGCGCGCCGTTCTCGCGCGCCACGCTGGAGGCGCTGCTCGACCTTGCCGCCGCCGGCATTGCGGAAATCAGCCTGGCGCAACAAGAGGCGCTGAAATCATGAAAAAGCTCGTCATCGCCTCCGGCAACGCCGGCAAGCTGCGCGAGATCGCCCGCATCCTTGCGCCGCTCGACATCGAGGCCGTGCCGCAGTCCGACTTCGGCGTGCCGGACTGCCCCGAGCCGCACGTCACGTTCGTCGAGAACTGCCTTGCCAAGGCGCGCCACGCCAGCGCCCACACGGGGCTTCCCGCGCTCGCCGACGACTCCGGCATCTGCGTCGACGCCTTGAACGGCGCGCCTGGCGTGTATTCCGCGCGCTACGCCGGCGAGCCCAAATCCGACGCGCGCAACAACGAAAAACTCATCGCCGCGCTCCAGGGTCAGCCCAACCGCCGGGCGCACTATTACTGCGTGATGGTGCTGGTGCGCTATCCGGACGACCCCGAGCCCCTGATCGCCGAAGGCCGCTGGCACGGCGAGATCATCGACACCCCGCGCGGCGAGGGCGGATTCGGCTACGACCCGTATTTCCTCGTGCCGCAGTTCGGGAAAACCGGCGCCGAACTCGGCGAGGACGAGAAGAACGCCGTCAGCCACCGCGGCCAGGCGCTGCGCGAACTCGTCGCGAAACTCAAGCAGCTTGGCTGAAGCGGCCGTTCATTTCGCCCGTGGCGGCGTCAGGGTGCCGCCGCCGCTGGCGCTCTATGTTCACCTGCCGTGGTGCGTGAAGAAGTGCCCGTATTGCGACTTCAACTCGCACGCGGCGCAGGATCTCCCCGAGGCCGCCTACGTCGAGGCCTTGCTCGTCGATCTGGAACGTGCGCTGCCCGAGATCTGGGGGCGCAGGGTCCACAGCGTGTTCTTCGGCGGGGGCACGCCGAGCCTGTTTTCCGCCGATGCCATCGACCGCCTGCTGACCGGCGTGCGCACGCTGACGCAACTGGCGCCGGGTGCGGAGATCACGCTCGAGGCCAATCCCGGCACGGTCGAGATGGCGAAGTTCAGGGGCTTCCGCGAGGCCGGGGTGACGCGCGTCTCGCTCGGCATCCAGAGTTTCAACCCGCGCCATCTCCGGGCGCTCGGGCGCATCCATGACGACAGCGAAGCGCGCCGCGCGGCCGAACTCGCCGCCACCCATTTCGATACCTTCAACCTCGACCTGATGATTGCCCTGCCAGGGCAGACGCTGGCCGGGGCGCTGGCCAACATCGAGACGGCGCTGACGTTCGCGCCGCCGCATCTCTCTGTCTACCATCTCACGCTCGAGCCCAACACGCCCTTCGGCCACACGCCGCCGCCCGATCTGCCTGACGACGACCTCGCCGCCGACATGCTGCAGGCGGTCGAGGCACGACTCGCCGCGGCCGGCATGCAGCACTACGAAACCTCGGCGTACGCGAAGCCCGGCCACGCCAGCCGGCACAACCTCAACTACTGGCAGTTCGGCGACTACCTCGGCATCGGCGCCGGCGCGCATTCCAAGCTCAGCTTCCCCGACCGCATCGTGCGGCAGATGCGGGTGAAACACCCGCAGCAATATATGCGTGCAGTGAAAGCGGGTACCCACGTCGCCGACACCCGCACACTCACGCGCGGCGACCTGCCGTTCGAATTCATGATGAATGCGCTGCGTCTCGTCGAGGGCGTGCCTGCCGCGCTGTTCGAGCAGCGCACCGGGCTGCCGCTGATCGTGTGCAGCGCCGCGCTCGAACGTGCGCGCAGCCGCGGCCTGCTCGAAGCCGCCCCGGACCGATTGCAGGCGACGCGGCAGGGACAGCGCTTCCTCAATGATTTGTTGGAAATGTTCTTGCCGGATGTGTGACACGCGCTACCAGCGATGCGGCCTGTTTGGGTAGAATTGCCCGGATTTCAGTTCCAGCGGACAGCGCTTTTGCCGTGCAGTCGTCATCCGAGAAAAGCCTCATGCCATACGATTCCGCGCTTTCCGGCCCTGCCGACAGTCATTGTGACGTGCTGGTGATTGGCGGCGGCCCTGCCGGCTCGACGGCGGCCACGCTGCTGGCGCAAAAAGGTCACCGGGTCACGCTCCTAGAGAAAGCGCGCCACCCGCGTTTTCATATTGGCGAGTCCCTGCTGCCGGCCAACCTGCCTCTGTTCGAAAAACTGGGCGTGCGTGACGAGGTGGAGGCCATCGGCATGCAGAAATGGGGGGCGGAATTCGTCTCGCCCTGGCATCAGCACCAGCAGAGCTTCGAGTTTGCCGACGCCTGGGACAAGTCGATGCCGCGCGCCTA
Organism: Thiobacillus denitrificans; assembly: GCA_020725005.1. GTDB lineage: Bacteria > Pseudomonadota > Gammaproteobacteria > Burkholderiales > Thiobacillaceae > Thiobacillus > Thiobacillus denitrificans_G. The sequence continues at coordinate 5,244 of DYFW01000051.1, read as the reverse complement.
TCAGGTACGCCGTTCCGAGTTCGACGAGATCCTGATCCGCAACGCCGCGCGCAAAGGCGCCGAGGTCATCGAGGGCTGCCGGGTGCGCGAGGTGGACTTCCTGCCGCACGACGGCGGCATCATCGTCCATGCCGAGCACGACGACGGTCGCCGGGTGAACTGGCAATGCCGGTTTCTCGTCGACGCGTCGGGTCGCGATACTTTTCTTGGCAACCGCCTGAAAACCAAGCAGCGCAACCGCAGACACAACAGCGTGGCGCTCTATGGCCACTTCAGGGGTGCCCGGCGGCACGCTGGCAGGAAGGAAGGACACATCAGCATCTTCTGGTTCGAACACGGCTGGTTCTGGTTCATCCCGCTCGCCGACGGCACGACCAGCGTCGGCGCGGTGACCTGGCCCGCCTATCTGAGAAGCCGCAAGCAACCGGTAAAGGATTTCTTCTTCGATCTCGTTGCGCAGTGCCCGCCCCTGGCAGCGCGGTTGAAGGAGGCAACGCTCGTTTCAGAAATCGAGGCCACCGGCAATTTCTCCTATGCCTGCGACCGCAGCCACGGCCCCAACTATCTGCTTCTGGGCGATGCCTACGCTTTCATAGACCCGGTCTTTTCATCGGGGGTCATGCTTGCCATGAACAGCGCTTTTGCAGGCGCCGAAGCGGTGGATACCTGCTTGCGCGATCCGGACAAAGCGGCGCAGGCGCTCAAGCATTTCGATCGGACGATGAAGCACGGACCGAAGGAATTCTCCTGGTTCATCTACCGTGTCACCAACCCCACCATGCGCGATCTGTTCATGTCGCCAAGCAATGTTTTCCGGGTGAAGGAGGCGTTGCTGTCGGTGCTGGCAGGTGACATTTTCGGCAAGACGCCGATCTGGCGTTCCCTGCTGGTTTTCAAGGCGATCTATTACCTGGCCTCGCTGGCCAACTTGAAGCGCACGATCGGTGCGTGGAAGCGGCGCAGGCTGAATATCCGCTATGTTGAAGACGCGGAAGGTGCCAGCAGCTGATGAAGCACGCAGAAGCGATGCTGCGGCTGGAAGTTTTGCCTGTGTCCCGGCTTGCCCGGTTGACAGATGACGAGCGAGCAGGCGTGCTGGGCGGGGTCTGCTTTTCGCATCCGGCCGGTTTGCCCGGTATCGGAGACCATCCCATCCTGTCTGTGGAGATGGTGCCGTTGACTGGTAGTGAACCGGTTTGTGAAATCTGGCATGGCAACGAGGCGATGCAATCCGGCCAGCAAGGGCCTATCCGTTATCGCTATGGCGACAAGCTTCTGTTTGGCTGCCTGAGCCTCGACGAACCCGCAGCCGCGACTTGCGACGATGCGCGTACACCACTGCAGGCCGCGACGGAATCCGCTTACCGCGCCATCTTTTCCTTGCTCGACGCCCGTGGCTACCCCGACATCCTGCGATTCTGGAACTATTTCCCCGCGATCAACGGGGAAAGTCATCGCATGGAGCGCTACCGCCAGTTCAACATAGGCCGTCAGGATGCTTTCCTTGCCCACGGCCGCTCGGTTGTCGACAGGGTGCCGGCGGCCTGCGCCCTCGGTTCTGTCGCAGGTGGCCTGCACATCGCCTTTCTTGCTGCACGGGCTGGCGTGGTCGGCGTCGAGAATCCGCGCCAGGTCAGCGCATACCACTATCCCAGCCAGTACGGGCCGCGCAGCCCGACTTTCGCGCGCGCCAGCCTGGCGAAGCTGGGGGGGCGCGATATGTTGTTTATCTCAGGCACGGCCAGCATCGTCGGTTACCAGACGCTGCACGAAGGTGACGTGGCGGCGCAGACGCGGGAAAGCCTGAGCAATATCGCCGCCATTCTCGCCGAGGCCAATCGCCTGGCGCCGCGCGCCGGTTTTCGCCCCGATGCGCTCGCCTATAAGGTCTATGTGCGCCATCCTGAACACGTCGATACGGTTCGTCATGAAATGACACGATTCATCGGCGGCGCAGTGCCATCCGTTTTCCTGCAGGCCGATGTCTGCCGTGCCGATCTGCTGGTTGAGATCGAGGCGTCGGGTGGCCATGCCATCCAGGCCGGGGGGGTCGCGTGAATGCGCGCCCGGCTTCGCCGCCCAGCCTGCCAAGGCGCTGGCTGCATCGGCTCTACGAGTATTTCGCCCTGTGGTTCGGCCTGGTGCTGCTCGGCACGATTTCGCTGACCTGGTCGACGCTGTCCGTGCCACTCTATTACCTCCTGCCCAGGCGCCCGGCCAGGCTGCTCGGACGCTGGGCCATTACCACTGGGTTTCGCGGCTATCTCGGCGCACTGTCCCTCATCGGGGCCTGCCGCTTCGACCTCGGCGCGCTCGATGCCCTGCGCGCCGAAGGCCCGCTGGTGATCGCGCCCAACCATCCTTGCCTGCTCGATGCCGTGATGGTCATTTCGCGCCTGCCCAACATGGCGTGCATCATGAAAGCCGACATCGTCGACAACGTGTTTCTGGGCGCCGGCGCCCGCCTCGCTGGCTACATCCGCAACGACGCGCAGCTGAGCATGATCAAGCAGGCCGTGGCCGACCTGAGAAACGGCAGCCATCTGCTGATCTTTCCCGAAGGCACCCGCACCACCCGCTGGCCGATCAACGCCTGCAAGGGCACCGCAGCGCTCATCGCCAGCCGCGCCCGGGTGCCTGTCCAGACCGTGTTTATCGAGACCGATTCTGCCTACCTCAGCAAGGGCTGGCCGCTGTTCCGCCGGCCGACGATGCCGATCACCTATCGCGTCCGCCTTGGCCGCCGCTTCGAACCGCGGGAAAAGGCGGGGACCCTTACCGAGGAACTGGAGCGCTACTTCATCGCTGAACTGCGCGATGCGCCGCATTTCCTTCCGCACGATGCCCCACAAGCTGTTGCGAGCAGGGCTCCGGGCCAGCCTGATGTCGTCTGACGCGAACGTTTCGGCCAGCCACCTGGTGCTGATCCCCAGCTATAACCCGGGGGCGCAGGTCTACGACACGGTGCGCGCTGCCCGTGCCCGCTGGGCGCCGGTGTGGGTGGTGGTGGACGGCAGCACCGACGGCACCGCCGAAGGCCTGCAGGAGATGGCGGCGAACGACCCCCAGCTGAAGGTTCTGGTACTGCCGCGGAACCAGGGCAAAGGCGCCGCCGTGCTGCACGGCCTGGACCTCGCTGCACAAGCGGGTTTTACTCACGCCCTGACGATGGATTCCGACGGCCAGCATCCAGCCGGCCTCATCCCGGATTTCATGGCGGCCTCGCAACGTGAACCCGCCGCGATGGTTCTCGGCAAGCCGGTATTCGATGCCGACGCGCCTGCGCTGCGCGTGGAGGGGCGCAAGGTGTCCAATGGCTGGGCCAATCTGGAGACCCTGTGGGCGGGCATAGGCGATTCGCTCTACGGCTTTCGCGTCTACCCCATCGACCCCCTGCGACGGGTGATGCGCGGGCAGCGCTGGATGCGCCGCTTCGACTTCGACCCCGAGGCCGTGGTGCGCCTGTGCTGGCGCGGCGTGCGCCCGGTCAACCTGCCGGCACCGGTGAAATACCTGCGTGCCGACGAAGGCGGCGTGTCCCATTTCAACTACCTGCGCGACAACACCCTGCTCACCTGGATGCACCTGCGATTGATGTTGGGGTTTGCACTGCGTTTCCCCGTTCTCCTGTACAAACGCCTCAACCAACCCTGAACCGACACCATGAACCGCACTGCGCGACACTCACCGTATTTCAAGCTTGTCACGACTTTCTACGCCGGGCCGACACGGCCGGGCGTGTTCTTGTCCGTGCTGGCACTCTGTCTATCGGCCATTCCCGCCAGCGCTGGCGCACAAAGCCACCCGGCCGACCGCTGGGAAATGGCGGCAGAGGTGGGTTATCTGGACAAGATCAGAAACAATTCCCCGCTGGACTATGTCATCGTGCCGGCCCAGCTGGCATGGCGCTCGCCCGCGGCGTTTGACCTGTGGAACGGGGGGGACGGCGCGCGCCTGACCGTACGCCATCGCATCTCGGTCATCCTGGAAACTTTCCTGGAAGGGGCCGAAGACTACTATTTTGCTTTTGCGGGCGCGCCAAGTTTCGAGTTGTGGAGCGCGGACAAGAAAACGGCGCTGTTCTTCGAGATCGGCGGCGGAGCCGGCATGACCAATTCGAAAGACATACCGGGTGGGCAGGGTCAGGACTTCACGTTCAACTGGTTCAGCCAACTGGGTCTGCGTTACCAATTCGACAAAGACCGGGCTTTCACTGCGGCCGGCTATTTCACCCATCATTCCAACCTGGGCATGACCAACCCCAATCCGGGAATCGACGTTCTGGGGCTCAATCTCGGGATGGTGTGGCAGTTCAAATGAAGCGCCCCGACATGCCCCATGCCCCTCATCCGCCTCTGACGGAGTATTACCCGAACGAGCAGGCGCGACGTGGTTTCGTCCGCGCCATTTTCGACAATACGGCTGCCGACTATGACCGCATTGATCGTCTGTTTGCCCTGGGCAGCGGGGCCTGGTACCGCAACCAGGCGCTACGGCGTGCCGGTCTGAAAGCGGGCATGTGCGTCATCGACATAGGCGTGGGCACCGGACTGGTGGCGCGTGAGGCGGTAAAGCTGGCGGGCGACCCCGGCCGTGTCGTGGGAGTCGATCCGAGCCCCGGCATGATGGCCTGCGCGCGGCTGCCGGGGGTCCGCCTCGTCGAGGGACGGGCGGAAGCGATCCCGTTTCCCGATGCCAGCTTCGACTTCCTCAGCATGGGGTACGCGCTACGCCACATCGGCGACCTGCCGGCAGCCTTCAGCGAATTCCACCGTGTACTCAAACCCGGCGGCCGCCTGTGCCTGCTCGAGATTACCAAGCCTGAGCGCGCCTGGAGCCGGCGGCTTCTCAAGCTCTACATGCGGGGGGTGTTGCCGCGGCTGGCGCGTCTCATCGGAAGCAGTGTCGAATCAGCCAGGCTGTGGCGCTACTACTGGGACACCATCGAGGCCTGCGTGCCGCCGAGCGGGGTGATCGACATGCTGGAGAAAGCAGGGTTCACCGGCGCGCGCCGGCACATCGAAACGCCGATCCTGTCGATCCTTGCGGAATACCAAGCGGCCAAGCCGGGATGAGCCGTGCCAGGGGATTTTGCATGTCGAACGAGGGCCCTGCTAGAATCCCCGGGCCCCTGCGGAGCCATAAAGATGACGCTAGACAGAGCGCTGATCTAAGCGGAATCGCCACACCGGTAGTGTGCTGACTTGTGTGCAAAAGCGCCCGGGGTTGGAAGGGGGCGGGTGG
>DYFW01000050.1 GCA_020725005.1 Thiobacillus denitrificans | reverse complement strand
CACGGGAAACAAGATACAAGGTCGGGAATACTTTCCCGACGTGCCCGCACACCACCGCCAGTTGCGGCGGGAAGGTGTACCCGCCCTACAGCTTCCTCGCCGGCCCGTGCAATGTAGAGTACGGCTGAAAATTGGTTGGGGCCATGTCAGGTGTTATGGAAGTTTCGATAAATTATGTCCGCACGACGAGCGCGCGCAAACAACGAACACTTTCGTCCTCGCTGTTCATAACTTACGCAAGTTGATTTTCAAACCTCCAATACACCGCCTATAGAAATCGATCATGAATACCGATATCCGTGCGATAGCGTTCTATCTGCCACAGTATCACCCAATTCCGGAGAACGACGCATGGTGGGGGAAAGGCTTTACAGAATGGCGCAATGTGGCGAAGGCAAGCCCATTGTTCAAAGGTCATTACCAACCACACATACCAGCAGATCTCGGCTTCTATGACCTTCGTCTTCCAGACATTCGTGCAGAGCAGGCGACGATGGCGCGTGAGCACGGGATACATGGCTTCTGTTACTACCATTATTGGTTTAACGGCCGGCGAATACTCGAACGCCCGTTCAACGAAGTCTTATCGACGGGTAAGCCTGATTTCCCGTTTTGCCTCTGCTGGGCCAACGAGAACTGGACGAGGGCCTGGAATGGCGGTGATAGAGACGTGCTCCTGGAACAGAAATACAGCCCTGAAGACGACGTGCTGCACCTACAAAGCCTGTTGCCTGCCTTTCGTGACGCACGCTACATACGCATCGACGGCAAACCGTTATTCATTGTCTACAGAACCGAACTTCTTCCCAACCCAACGCACACTGCCGAGGTTTGGCGCAATGAAGCGCAGCGCGCGGGTCTGGGCGATCTGTACTTGGCACGGGTCGAAAGCTTCGACAGTGGATTAGACCCAAAATCTATTGGTTTTGATGCCGACATCGAGTTTGCGCCAAACTGGCGGCGCCTTGGCAGTCCCCTTCACCGTGACAGGCTGTCGCGCCTGCTGATTGCAGCCGGCCTAATCCCTGACGCATATTTGAAGCACACCATCACTTCCTACGACAACATGATTCAGGGTCTACTTTCCAAACCCATGCCGAACCATGTGCGCTTTAGGGGTGTAACACCAGGCTTTGATAACAGTGCGCGGCGCGCCGAGGGGGCGGCGATATTGATTGACTCCACGCCAGAAAAATACGAAACCTGGCTGCGAACGATATGTGATCAAACGCGTCGTCTGAGAACTGGTGACGAGCGCCTCGTTTTCATAAACGCCTGGAATGAGTGGGCAGAGGGAAATCATCTGGAGCCAGACCTCAAGCATGGTCTTGCTTACTTGAAGGCAGCTGCAAGTGTCCTTGGCGCAAAGCCCCACACAAATTTCGCGTCACTGTAGCACTGTGATGATGCGAACCGAATGCATGCCGGTCTGGACCTTGAGGAATGCTCTCCGTCCTTTCAAATCCACCCACCAAAGCTGGGACATGCGAGCACATCAACGAATGGCTGACCGCGCTGCGCAGGCATGGGCGCGGGTTGGGATGATCTAGGCCCATGCCCGCCAGCAACCGACTCGCAGTCGTCATCTGCACCTACAACCGCAGCGCCTCGCTGATCCAGACGCTTGCGTCCCTGTATGGCTGCGGCTACGCGGGCGAGGAATGCGTGGATATCGTCGTGGTCGCCAACAACTGCAGCGACGACACGCTCGAGCGCCTGGCCGATTTTCGCGCCAGTCATCCAAGCGACAATCTCCGGCTTTCGTGGATCGAGGAACCTAAAGCCGGCAAGTCTTACGCACTGAATACCGCGATCGCGCAGACGACCCACGAGGCGCTGTGCTTCATCGACGACGACCAGACCGTGGAAATGGGGTTTGTCGGCAATCTGCTCGACGGCCTGGCGACCTATCCCGAGGAAGCGATCTACTGCGGCCGCATCTGGCCGGCGTGGGACGGGAGCGAGCCCGCCTGGGTGCATGCGCAGGGTGAGTATGCGATTCCGATCCGTCCTTTTCCCGAGTTCGACCTGGGCAGCGCGTCAATCGTCATCGGGCCGCGGGATCGTTACCCCAGCGGGGGCAATATCGTCGTGCGCCGGCGGGTTTTCGACACGATCGGTCTGTTCTCGGTCGACCTCGGGCCGACGGGCCACAATCTTGCCGGCGGCGAGGACCACGATTTTCTGATGCGGGCGGTGAACAAGGGGTTTGCCATCCGCTATCTGCCAGGTGTCCGGCAGCTGCATGCGATCGACGCCGAGCGCATGAGCACGACCTACACCCTGCGCAAGAGTTTTCTGCGCACGCGCGCCAATTTCCTGGTGCGGCAGGATGGCGCGCGGCCGCGCCTCTACATGTTCAGGAAGATTCTCGAGCACCTCGGCAGCGCGGTGTTCACGCTGCAGCCCGATCGCCGCTTTTTCTACCTGGTCCGGTTCGCCGCCAGCCTCGGCGAACTCACGGGGGCGTTCGAACGTTTTCGCAATCGGTCACAGGCTGCGCAATCCCGCCTACCGCCCGACCCCGGCATGGTCGCCGTCAAGCTGCTCGCACTCGTTACGATCGCGTGCGGCATGATCGCCTGGTTCGCCAGCGGCGACGCCAAGTGGGCGGGTTTGCTACCGGCTGCAGGGGTCGCGGCCATAGGCTCGATGGCGCTGCTCGCCAAGTCGCTCGCCAATTTTTCGCAGACGGGCCCGCGCATCCGCGAGGAGGTGCTGACGCATTACCGGCGCTACACCTTCTATGCATTGGCGCGGCTGACTGCCTGGGCGTTCGTGCTGATGTTCTTCACCGGCGGCATCGGCGTGCTGCTCTATTTCATGCTGGCGACGGCACTGCAGGCGCCGTGGTCGGGATGGCTGGCGGCGCTCGCCGCCGTCGTCGGCATCGTCGGGGCGTTCGCGCTGCAGTTCGTCGCCAAGCTGCGCTTCAATCCGGGCCTGCTGGTCGCGTCGATGCATTACCGCATGAGCCGGCTGTACGGGCTGTGGCAAGGGATGACGCCGGCGCGCATCGCCGCCCTGCGGGCGCTGTGTCTTGCCGGGGCGGCCTTGCTGCTGGCGGCGGCCTCGTGGCAGCTGGCGCAAGAAGGCCGGGCGGGCGACCTGATCGCGCTGTGGGCGGCGGTGCTGTTCGTCGCCGGCACCGTGGCCTGGGCGGCCTGGCAGCCGCAGGCGCGACCGCTGCGCCACCCGCGCCCGCGCCAGGAAGGCGCCCCGCCGAACATCCTGATGATCGGCTCGGACACGCTGCGCGCCGACCGCCTGGGCGCGATGGGTTACCACCGGGCACTCACGCCGCGCATCGACCAACTGGGCGAACAGGGCGCGCTCTTCGCCAACTGCTACGTGCCGTGCGCGCGCACCGCCCCGAGTCTCATCTCGCTGCTCACCGGCACCTGGCCGCACACACACGGCATCCGCGACAACTTCGTGCCGGACGCGGAGACGCGGCTGAAAGTCGACGCCCTGCCGCAGATCCTGAAGGCACGCGGCTATTGCACCGCGGCGATCTCGGACTGGTGCGGCGCGGACATGGGCAAATTCAGCTTCGGTTTCGATCACACCGATCTGCCGGAAGACCAGTGGAACCTGAAATACCTGATCCGCCAGGGCCCGAAGGATCTGCGGCTGTATCTTTCGCTGTTCCTGCACAACCGGCTGGGCCGCCTGCTGCTGCCGGAGCTGTATTACCTCGGCGGCGTGCCGCTCACGCAGCCGCTCGGCAAGCGCGCGCGGCGGCTGGTGTCGCGGCTGGCGGCGAACGGCGAGCCCTTCTTCCTCAACGTGTTCTATTCGACGACGCACCCGCCGTTCGCGTCCGAGTGGCCGTGGTACACGCGCTTTGCCGACGCCGCCTATCGCGGCGAGTCGAAGTTCGCGATGGCGCGGCTCACCGACCCCTTCGACATCCTGCGCCGCCAGGGCGCGCCCAGGGAGGAGTTCGACCTCGACCAGATCCTCGACCTGTACGACGGCTGCGTGGCCGAATTCGACGACGAGGTCGGCAGGATGCTGGCCCACCTCCAGGCGTGCGGACTCGCCGAAGACACGATCGTCATCGTGTATTCCGATCACGGCATGGAATTCTTCGAGCACGACACCTGGGGCCAGGGCAACTCGGCGGTGGGCGAGGCGAGTCCGCGCATTCCGCTGGTGATCCGCGATCCACGCAAACCGGCGCGCGGCAGGGTCGACAACGTGGTGCGCTCGATCGATCTCGCGCCCACCCTGCTCGAACTGGTGGGCGCGCCGCCCGCGGGCGGCATGGACGGGGTATCGCTGGCGGGCTGCCTCGGCGCAGGCGGCGACTGCCCCGAGCTCGACGCCTTCAACGAGACCGGCATCTGGATCACCGATATCCCCGGCCTGCCGGACGATCATCTGCGCTACCCGGACCTCTTGGCACTGATCGACGTGCCCGACCGCGACCGCGGCACGCTCGGCATCAAGCCCGAATACTGCGAACGGATCATGGCCGCCAAGGACCGCATGCTCCGGCGAGGGCGCTGGAAGCTGGTGTACCAGCCGCTGGAAGGCGGCTACGCGCTGCGGCTGTTCGACCTGGACAGCGATCCGAGCTGCCAGCACGACGTGTCGGATACGCACCCCGAGATACGCGATGACTTGTGGATGCGCCTGAAAGCCTTCATGCCCGACCGGCAGGACTGAGCCCGGTCGGCGTCAGTCGGGACAGAAACGGCAATAAGGGTTCTTGGGGTTGCCGATCTTCGGCTTTTCGGCATCCTGAGCCGTGCCGGCCCCGGCGGCCGGCGCCGCTTCCTGGGGCGCGGCCTGCACGGGGGCGGCCGGAGGCTCCGCTACGGCAGGCGCCGGGCGCGCCAGGGGCTCGGGATACGGGAGCTTGCCGCCCAGCCGGGTGTAGCGACGTTGCAGCGAGGGGACGTCCGGGTTGTGGCGCAGGCCTTCGGTGATGGTCTCGAGCGCCTTGCCGCGCTGCCCGAGCTTGCTCTCGTAGAGGTCGGCAAGTTCGTTGTAGGCCCTGACCAGTCCCGGGCTCATGCGGATGGCCTGTTGCAGGTCGGCGGCCGCCTCGCCCGCGCGGTCCATCAGCGCGTAGGTGATGCCGCGGTACATGCGGATTTCCGGCATGAGCGGGAAGTCCGGCGGCAGCTTGGTGATCGAGTAATTGAAATCCCCGAGCGCGTTCTGGAGGCTATCGCGCTTTTCGCGGCCGGTTCGACTTTTGTAGTAGCGGTTGATCCAGTTGATGCCGTAGCAGGTGTGGTTGTTCCAGCCCGCGGACGGCCCCAGTATCGCGCCCCACTGCCCGGGGTTCCGGCAGTAATCGGGCAGCACTTTCATTTCTTCGGCGGTGGGCCCGTAGGGCTGCGCGGCGAGCGCGTTGAGCGACAGCCCCATCAGCACGAAACCGGCGTAGCGTAAGCATCCCGACATGTCTGTTCTCCAAAATCCAGTATCGCGGCCCCCGAGATTCCCAGGATACCCATGCCGGGGCGAGGCATCGGCACGGCGCCCGCCGGAGACGAATCCAGCGCAGCGGCGGGGCTTTCACTGCCTCCGCCGTTAATCGTGTCTCGGTGGCGCAACGCGCTTCCAAGCATAGCCGCGGATGGGCCGGTGCGGTGAATACGGTCCGCCAGCGTTCAACGGCGAATCAGGGCGCGGGTTTTTTCCGCCACCCGTTCCCACGCAAAGTCACGCTGGGTTCGCGCCCACCCCCGCTGGCCCATGGCCATGGCCGCCACCGCATCGCTCAGCAGTTTGCCCAGCGCCCGCGCGACTGCATCCACGGCCGCGCCATCCACCCGAAGCCCGGTCTCGTTGTGCAACACTGCCGAGCCTGTGCCGCCTGCGTCACCCGCGAGACTCGGTTTACCGCACGCCGCCGCCTCGATGAACACCATGCCGAAGCCTTCGTTGTCGCCGTCGATCTCGCGGTTGGGCATGGCGAACACGTCGCAGGCGTTCAACCAGCGCGGCAGGTCGGCGTCGCTCACCGCGCCGATGCGGTGAACGATGCCCTGCGCATTATGTTCCGCGATGAGCCCATCCAGGTAGTCCGCGTCTTCGCCGATGCCGGCGATGACGTAGCGCAGCGCAATCCCCTCGGCGCGCAGCTGCGCGACGGCGCGGATCATCTGGTCGAAGCCCTTGCGGCGCGACAGGCGGCCGACCGAGAAGACGAGCTTTTCCTCGGGGTGAATACCGAGACTTTCGCGCAGGCCGGTGGTGTCGAGGCCGGGACGGAACACCGTCACGTCGACGCCGGGGTAGATGATGCTGATGCGGTGAGGGTCGATGCCCATGCCGAACAGGGTGTCGCGGGTGTGTTCGCTGTTGGCGATGACGCGGTCGGCGTGGCGCAGCGCGAAGCGCATCGCCTTGTATTTGCCGCCGCGGCCCCAGGTGGTGAGTTCCTCGCCGTGCGCGTAGATCACGACCGGGCGGAAGGTGAGACGTGCGACGAGCCAGGCGACCAGGCCTTCGGGCAGCGCGCGGAAGGCGTGAATCGCGTCGAAGCGATGAGTAAGCGCCAACCCTAAGGACACGAAGAAAAATCGCAGGTACATCGCCAGCGACTCGGGGCGCAGCCAGGGCACGCGCCTGAGATGGAGGCGATGGACGGTGTTGGGATGGACGGCGTCGACTTCGGCCGCGCCCGGCACGTCGGCGGTGACGATGTGGATGTCCTTGCCGCCGAGGCGCTTGTAGACCTCGGCCGCCCACACGGCGGTGCCGCCCTTGGTGGGGAGGAAGAGTTCGGTGAGGACGAGCAGGCGGTTCATGGGTATTGGCCTGAGTGTTCAACTGGATCGCCACGGCCCATCGCACCTCGCGATGGCGGCATGGGGCCGATTCCGCCCGGCTGGATCGCCGCGGCCCTTCGGGCCTCGCGATGACGGCACCCGGGTCGTTGCGGGCAAAGCGAAGCAATCCAGGGTCTGGGGTTCATCGCGCGTCACCCTCTGAGCATTGACAGCACGGTGCGCAGGCTTCGCCAGCCGGGACGCTCGATGAGCGAGGGCAGCACGGCGCTCACAGCGGCTGCGCGCTCGCCGTGCTTGCTCAGGGCACAGCCGAGGTTGTAGCGCGCGCTGGCCATGCGCTCGACCACGCCCTGCCGCACCGGTGCCGGGAAATTCTGCGCCAGCCGTGAAAGATCGATGAGCGTGCGCACGTTCTCGCGCTGCGCCGCGACCGGGTCGCGGCGGGTGGCGCTGGCGCCGTGGATGACGTAGACGCCGAGGCTCGCGCACGTCACGCCGATGCGGCGGCTCGTCGCCACCAGGCGGGTGAGGAAGTGCACGTCCTCGCACACCTTGAACCCGGTGGGGTAGCCGCCGAGTTCAACGAAGCGCGCGCGCGGCACCGACAGCGTGTGGGTGTCGCCGAAGTGGTCGGCGACGAAGGCGGCGATTTCGTCGGGCGCGTCCATCACCACGCGTGGGCCCCCGGCGGCCTTGGCGAGCATCATGCGGCCGGATTCGTGCTGAACCATCGACGTGCCGAGCAGCTTGCCGGCGTCGTCGCGGTATTCGTAGTCGCCGGTCAGAAAGTCGAGCGCGGGATCCTCGGCGATCCATTCGGCGTGCAGGCGCAGCCGGTCGGGCGCGTACCAGTCGTCGGCGTCGAGAAAGGCCAGCCAATCGCCGGTCGCTGCCGCGGCGCCGGCATTGCGCGCGACCGACACGCCGCTGTTCTTCTGGCGGATCAGGCGCACGCCGTCGCAGCCGGCCGCGACCTCGGCGGTGGCGTCGGTCGAGCCGTCGTCGACGACGAGGATCTCGTGCGCCGGCCAGGTCTGCGCGCGCACCGACTCGATCGCGCGCGCGAGCGTGGCAGCCGAATTGAACGCGGGAATGACGACCGAGAAGCGCGGGTTCATGCGCGGCCTCCCAAGAGCGCGAGCGGCAGCGCGAGCCCCGTCAGGCGGGCGACGCGGCGAAAGCGCGGGATTTCGTCGAGCCGCGCGCGCCAGGCGGCGAGCCGCGGCCGCAGCCGGGTTTCGATCCAGGCGGGGTCGCGCTGGCGGATCGCGCGAGCGATGTCGGCGGGCGCGGCAAACCACAGCGTCGGGCACGCGACGAGCGCGGCCGCGAGGCCCGCTTCGAGCGCCGCGAGGCTCGCGTCCGGCTGCTGCAGGAAGTTGAAGCGGTGCGTTTCGACGAGGCAGGCGCGGCCCTGGCGCGCGCGCTCGGCAAGGCCGTCGGCGAGGCGCTGCGGCGCATGCCCGAGCGCGGGTTCGAAGTAGACGTCGCGCACCAGATAGGTGGCGCCCGCGAGCGAGCGCTCACCCGCGAGCATGGCGGCGTCGACGCAGCCTGGCTGCCCCGACGCGTCGCGGCAGGTCGCGCGGCGTCCGGGGGTGACGATGGCCTCGATCCCCATGCGCGCCCAGGCCGCCTCGACGGCGCCGGTCCACACGAAGGTGGTGGCGACGGCGACCCGCGGCCGGTGGCCGAAGATGCGCTGGTAAACGCTCACCTCGTTGGCGACCGCGTCATGAATCTCGGCATCGGCGAGGGGCCGGGAAGGCAGGACGGAGGCGTCGACCCAGCGGCTTTGCAGCGGCGACGGCAAGGCCTCGGTGGCGGCCGGTTCGGCGGCGGTGAGCCAGGCGCGCACCGCTTCGTCACGCCTCGCCGCCGCCAACAGCGCCGGCGGCCAGTAATGGCACTGCCCATGCAGCTGCGGCACGAACACGCCGGCGGCGATGCCGCTCTGCATGGCGGCGCGCACGGCGTCGAAGCGCGCGTCGGTGAGCGGCAGCGCGTGATAGCCGGCGCAATCGACGGCGGCGATGCGCGGGCCGTCCGGCACTTCGAGGATCACCCCCAGCGTCATCAGCGCCGGCCGCCCGCGGCTGTCGCGCACGCGGGACATGGTTTCGGCAAGCCGGTTCAGGACAGCGGCCTGGCCGGGCGGGCCGGCGCCCCAGTCGTCGCTTTCGATGACGAGGACGGGATGGCGGAAGACGGGTTCGCGCCAGCGCGCGACGAGCGGTTTCATGAAGACGAACAGCGCGCCCGCCCAGAGCAGCAGGACAGCACTGAATGCCGCCCCCGTCAGCGCCATCAATATCCCATCCTCGCCGCCACATCCGCCACTTTCGGCAGCACGCGCTCGATCTTCGCGCGGTTGCGGCCGTCCTTCCACTTGTCGAGGCGGATTTCGGAAAAGGCGTTGTAGGGGATGTCGAGCACGCTGGCGCAGTGCGCCTCGAGGCGCGCGTCGAAGCGCAGCCCGCAACCCTCGAACACGTGACGGAAGGTGGCGACCGGGTCGCGCAGGAAGTCCTCGTAGAACACCTCGACCCACTGCCCGGGCGGCACCTGTTCTTTCGCGTCGAGGATGGCGCGATTGATCGCCTCGTACTGGAAGGCGGCGACATCCTCGACCGGCGCGTCGACGTAATCGCGCCAGCCGTCGGCGAGGAAGAAACACCACTGGGTGAGCGTGCCGTTCTCGACGGCGACCTGCGCCGGCAAATTGGACGACCAGGTGGCGAATTCGTCGGGTTTTCGCCAGCCCTCGATCAGCGAATTGAGGTTGTCGCCAGGGCTGCGCTTGACGAAGACGAACACCGCGTCGGGAAACAGCGCCTGCAGATACGGCACGCACAGGCCGTTCTGGTTGTTCTTGTCGACCCAGCGATGGCGCCCGGTCCAGGCGTAGAAATAGCGGCTGACGGTATCGCGGTCGGCGTCGCTCGCGTCCGCCGCGTCGAGCGCGTGGGTGTTCCAACCCTTGTCGGCCAGCGGGTGTAGCGCCATCCAGTAGTCGTGCGTTTCGCGCTGCAGGCTGCCGATCTCGCGCGATTCGGATAGCGTCTTGTAGACCAGCGTGGTGCCCGCGCGCGAGCAGCCCACCACGATGATGGGCCGCTCGGCGGGCCGCGGAACGAGACGCCACCACGCGCCTCGAAGGCTGCGCGCCATGCGCCGGCCGTGCCAGGCAAGCGTCTTGCTAACTTTTTCGACGAATTCGCTCAAGGCTTCGCTTTCTGGGAATATGGCGTGGCTCGGGTGGGATGGCCAGGCAGTACTGAACAATTCCAGCGCGTCATTGCGAGGAGCATAGCGACGCGGCAATCCAGAAATGGCTTGCCAGGCAAAGCACTGGATTGCTTCGCCTTGCTCGCAATGACGGGAAACCAGACGTGTTCAGTGTCTCCCTAACAGGTTTCATGCCAACCGAGCGCGCGGCCCGCAAGGCCGCGCGCCATGTTTTCTTGAAATAATACCCGGCAATTATCACGCATCCCTGACACAAAACAGACCATGGACGGCATCTACGGCTGGCTCGGCGAGCACGGCGCGCATCGGGAACTCATCCAGCACATGGGCCAGGCGGCGCGCCTGTCGCCGGCGAGCGCGCCCGATTCCCATAGCAGCCCGGCGTTCGGCGTAGCCGGCGCGTCGCGCTTCGGCAAGGCCTCCGTCCATGTGGAGGAAGGGCTCGCGGTGGCGTGCTTCGGCCGGCCCCGCTTCGCCGACGCCGAGCTTGCCGCCACCGCGCGCGCGCGCGGCCCCGCCGCCGCGCTGGCGCAAGGGTGGGGCCGCCTCGGCGGGCAGCTGCCGCTGCACGTGCAAGGCAACTTCGCCTTCGCCGTGCTGGAGCCCTCAACCGGCCAGGCCTTTCTCGCGCTCGACCGCATCGGCGCCGAGCGCCTGTGCTACGCGAAGCGCGGCGGGCAGTTCGTGTTCGGCACCAGCGTGCAGGGCGTCGCCGCCCACCCCGCGGTCGGCCGCAGCATCGATACGCAGGCGATCTACGATTACCTCTATTTCCATACCATCCCCGCGCCACGCAGCCTGTACCAGGGTGTGAAGAAGCTGCTGCCCGGCCAGTACGCCCGCCTGAAGAACGGCCAGATCGAAACGGGCTTCTACTGGCACGCCGACTACGCACCGGCGCCCCACGACTATGCCGCCCTGCGCGCCGACTTCCGCACACGGCTCGACGCGGCCGTGCGCGGCGTCGACGCGCCCGGTACCGCCGCCTTCCTCTCCGGCGGCACCGACAGCTCGACCGTGGTCGGCGCGCTCACGGCTGCGCGCGGCGCGCCGGTGGACACGTTCTCGATCGGCTTCGACGCCGACGGCTTCGACGAAATGGAATACGCGCGCTGTGCCGCCGAACGTTTCGGCAGCCGCGCCCACGAGTACTACCTGAAGCCGGCCGACATCGTCACTGCCATCCCGGTGATCGCGCGCGAGTACGACGAACCTTTCGGCAACAGCTCGGCCGTGCCGACGTATTTCTGCGCGCGTGCCGCGCAGGAGGCAGGCTTCGGGCAGATGCTGGCGGGCGACGGCGGCGATGAGATCTTCGGCGGCAATGCGCGCTACGCCAAGCAGGGCCTGTTCGAGCTCTACGGCCGCATGCCGGCGCTGCTGCGACGCGGCGTGATCGAACCGCTGGCGCACCTGCCCGGCGTGTCGAACCGCTTTCCGCTGTCCAAGTTGAAGAGCTACGTCGCGCAGGCCAGGATCGGCCTCCCGCTGCGGCTGGAAACCTACAACTTCCTGCACCGCACGCCGCTCGACCGCATCTTCGAAGCCGATTTCCTGCACGCGGTCGATCCTTCCCTGACCGACGCCGCGCTGGTCGAGGTCTATGCGCGCACCGCGTCGGATCATTACATCAACCGCATGATGCACGTCGACCTCAAGTTCACCCTGGCCGACAACGATCTGCGCAAGGTCGGCACCATGACCGAGGCGGCCGGTGTCGAGGTCCACTACCCGCTGCTCGACGACCGGCTGGTGGAATTCGCCCACCACCTGCCGGTGAACTACAAGGTGCGCGGGCAGACGCTGCGCTGGTTCTTCAAGCAGGCGCTCACCGACCTGCTGCCGGAAAAAATCATCAAGAAAACCAAGCACGGCTTCGGCCTGCCCTTCGGCGTGTGGAGCAATCAGTACGCGCCGCTCGGCGAGCTGGTCGGCGACAGCCTGTCGGATTTCAAAAAGCGCGGCTGGATCCAGCCGGCCTATCTCGACCACATGCTCGCCATGGCGCGCGGACCGCACGCGAGCTACTACGGCGTGATGGTCTGGGTGGTGATGATGCTGGAGCGCTGGCTGCAGGAGAACGGTGACTGAGGTCGGGTTCGGCACGAGCCGTGATTCAAGCAGGAAATTCGGTAGAACCACCAAGGCACGAAGAAAAGCAGTTCCTGGATAAGGCCTGCCCGCTTTCACGGGCGCATCCGCCGGGCGAACGCACCGGTCCCTGAGCATTATTGAAACTTCCATAACAGCTGACATGGCCCAACCAATTTTCAGCCGTACTCTCCATTGCACGGGCTGGAGAGGACGCCGGGCGGGAACACCTTCCCGCCGCAACGGGCGGTGTTGTGCGAGCACGTCGGGAAAGTATTCCCGACCTACAGCAGCGCGACGATAGTACCTGGCGTCCGGGACAAGGGCTGTCATTCATTACAGATAACTCAATAGACGGCCTTTGTGACTTGGTGGTCATCAGGAACTGCCTGTCACGGCCTTAGCCTATGCCCGTCCGTTTCAAACCGGCTCGACGGGTGCGGCAGATCGCGGCGGGGGGCCGCCACGACGGCAGGCCGGGACTGGTCGAGCACGCCGGTGAATTTTGCCGCCAGGATCAGGGCGATCATCAAGTGATAGGTCAGGTCGAAATAGGCCAGCCCGAGGAAGGCGCCGCCCGCGCCATAGCCGACGAGACTGACCTGGATCATGGCGGCGAGGTCGGCCGCCCACTTGCGCTGCGGGTCGTTTTTGCATTCGCGGATCACCTGGTTGGCGCGCAGCCAGGTGAACAGCGCCAGCAGCAGGAACATGGCCAGGCCGATGAAACCGTGCTCGCCCAGCACCTCGAAATAGATGCTGTGCACGTCGTGGACGCGGAAGGGCTCGGGCGCGTACTCGCGGAAGGTCGGCGCGCGGAACATCTCGAAGCCGCCGCCCGTCACGCGGTCTTTCGCCACGTTGAAGGCCGTGTGCCAGGCATTGATGCGGCCCAGGGCCGATTCGTCCTCCTGATAGGTCTTGATGCTGTACATGCGGTCGTACCACGACTGCGGCATGATGGCGTGGACGAGGCCGACCGCGATGAGGATGTAGATGCCCATCGCCAGCTTCTGGCGGCTCTTCAACCAGAGGAAGACCCCCATCGCCGCCATCGCCACGAGCCCGCCGCGCGACTGGCTGCCGATGGACGCGATGGCCGACAACACCATGGCGGAAGCCAGCCCCAGGCGGACCCACTTGCGCGGTTCCTGAAGGTGCAGGTAACGGATCAGCGGCACCAGCATGGCGAGCACCAGCGCCATTTCGTTGTTGCCGCCAAAGAAGGTGCCGGTCGGGCCCTGCACGCGGAACTGGCCGCCGTGCACGATGGTGAAGATGCCGCCCTTGACGCCGTAGTACCCCAGCGAGAGCGCGATGACCCAGATCATCCAGTGCAGGTGCCGGCGTTCCCGGATAATCATGGCGGTGAGGAACACCATGAGCTGGATCTTCCAGACCTTGTTCCACTGTTCCCAGGCCGGATCCTGATAAAAGGCAAAAAAGGTCGTCACCAGCATCCACCCCACGAAAACCAGCAGGAGCACGGTTTCGCGGGTCCAGAGCATTTCCTTCTTTTCCCGCGAGAACAGGAAGGCCGTGATCGTGACGACCGCGGTGATCATGGCGAAGGGCATGTCGTAGGCGAAGCCCCAGGTCTGCCGGTGCGGATTCATGTAGCTCAACCAGCACCACAACAGGATGCCAATCCACGGCCGCCTGAAAATGAACGGCAGCACGCCGAACACGATGCCGGTGACGAGCAGGTCCCTCATGCGCGTTGCTCCCTGGCCGGTTCATCCTTGAACCAGCGGATTCTCCTGGGCAGGGTCCGCCCCGCCAACATCCCGGCAGCCAGGCGTCTCGCCAGCGCGCGTTCATGGCGCAGACCGCGATCCCTGACCTGGTACAGCCGCCCCTTGCCCGGCTGGGCCGCGCCGAGCGCCTCGCCACGCGCGAGCCGCTCGATCGCCTCGGCGTAGACCCCGGCGCTGTCCTGTACCGCGCGCCAGAACAGCACGAGTTCGCTGTCGTCCTCCCTCACCTCGGGACTCACGTGGGCGATGAGGCGGCCGGTGTCGATGCCGGCGTCGATGTAGTGCAGGGTGCAGCCGACCTTCTCGGGTTCGCCGTTGTAGAGCGCCCAGAAAGTGCAGTCGGCGCCGCGGTATTCGGGCGAGAGGCCGCCGTGCAGGTTGACGATGCCGAGCCGCCCTTCGTTCAGCAGATCGCCGCGGATGAGCGAGGTGCCGAACACGCAGATGAGGTCGGGCTGCAGTTCGCGCGCGAGCCGGGTCACGTCCGGGTGGTTGATATGCGGGACTTCGCGCACGAGCTCGGGGCGGTCGAGACGCGGCTCGCCATCCGGGAAGAAGAACTTCGCCTCCGGGTTGCCGGCATAGCGGCGGCGATCGCGCAGCCAGCGCCAGCCCTTGCGAAACAAGTTGTCCGGGCGCAATTTCTTCAGGGTCTTTGCGAGGTTCCACTCGCCGCCCGTTTCCTGCACGATGGCGAGCGGCTCGCCCGCGCGGCACAGCGCGTTGGCGACATAAAGGTGTCGGGCGCTGCGCCCGCACAGGATCATCAGCCGCAGCGCGCTCATCGCGGCAGGCCCTTGGCTGCGGCCGGGACCGGCGGCACGGCGACGTTGGCCATGTCCATCATCAGCGCGTCGGCGAAGAACTTGGCCGCCCAGTTGGGGAATTCGAAGCGCGAATACGCGCCCCAGATCGGCGCCGAGCCGGGAATGGCGCCGCGCACGACGGCGTCAGCCTCTTCCAGCCGCTGGGTGCGCTTGACGTAGCCGATCGCCTTCCACGCCGCCTCGCGGAAACCCCTGTCACCGGTGATCTGCGCGAGCCGCAGCCAGCACAGCGCCATCTGCGCGACGCCGGTGACGCAGGCGTAGCCGGCGGTCGGCGTCCAGCCGTCGCCGTAGGTACCGGCGAGCCAGCCGTCGGCACGCTGCTTCGCCATCAGGCCGCGCGCGGCCTTGTCGGCCGCCGCCAGATAGCGTTCGTCGCCGAGCAGCACCGCCACTTCGATGAAGCCGCGGATGGCGTAGGCGATGGTGTGCGTGAAGGGATCGCGGCCGGGCGTGAAGGCATTGGTCGCGAACCAGCCGCTCGGCGTTTGCCGGGTGAGCGCCCAGTCGAGATTGCGCCGAGCGGCGGCGACGAATTCCGTTTCGTTGGCGACGACACCCAGCGCCGCCAGCGCCCAGGTCGCGCGCGTGTTGTAGACATGCGGCACGCCGTTGTGCTCGAACCTGCGGTAGCAGCCGTCGTCGTCCTGCTGCGCCACCAGCCAGCGGCCTGCGCGCACGCCGGCTTCGAGGCAGTCCTGCCGCGCGAGCTGCGTGTGGCCGGCGACGAGGCCGTGCAGGATCTGGCCCTGGTTGAAGATCACCGGATGGCTGCCGGCTTCGCCGAAGTGGCCGGGGAAAGCGCCATCCGCGGCCTGCAGCGACAATTCCCAGTCGATCATGCGCTGCGCGCGTGCGATCAGTTCCGGCCGGCCCAGGTGTTCGGACGCGGCGAGGAAGGTCTCGATGATGTAGCCGGTCGTTTCCGGGTAGCCCGGCAGCCAGCCGTCCTCGAAACTCCAGCCGGCGGCGACGCCGCCGGCGTCGGGCTCACCGTCGCGCACGTCCTGGGCACGGCACAGCCAGTCGATCGCGGCGCGCAGGTGGGTGCGGTGATCCTGCTCGGGCTGGCGCGCGGCGCCGGCCAGGTCCTCCATCACCAGGCGCAGGTGGCGCGCCTTCCACGGCTGGTAGCGCAGCGGTAGTTCGATCAGCGACGAGAGTTTCATGTTGCGTTCGATCTCAATATCTCAGTTGAACCACAAAGACACGAAGCCAGCCGGCTGGGCGAATATGCCGGCACCCGGACGGGTTCGTGCGCTTTGTGCCTTCGTGGTCATGTTGCTTTGGGGGTTGGAAACCATATCAATCCGCCTCGGTTCAGGCGGCGGCCTGTTTCAGGGCATCGGCCAGCGGCACGTGGCTGACGACGTAGCGGTGCTTGCCCGAGGCCTCCGGGACGATCTCCTCCAGCACGTTCAGCTCGACCCGCAGCGCCTCGCCGAGGCGTTCCCGCAGTCCGGCCGTCACGGCCGCGCGGGCGGCGTCGCCCCAGCCCGCGGCAGGGACGATCTGCACTTCCATGCGGTCGGGCGCGTGCTGGATGCATTTGAACTGGGCGATGCCGGGCACCGCGCGCAGCACGTAGATGACGGCGAGCGCGTGCATGACGCGGCCGTCGGCGGCGACGACGAAATCGGTCTGCCTGCCGGCGACTTCGGCAATCACATGCAGGCCCTGTCCGCCCGCTGCCGGCGCGGCGGCCAGGCGCAGCACGTCGCCGGTGCGGTAGCGGACGAAGGGCTGGGCGAGCGAGGCAAGCCCGGTGATCACGGCTTCGCCCGCCTCGCCCGGCGCAACGGGGCGGCCCGCCGCGTCGAGCACCTCGACGATGTGGCTTTCGCTCATCAAGAGCATCTGTCCCTCCGGCGCCTCGTGCGCGGTGAAGCCGATGTCGCGGCTGCCGAATTCGTTCGCCACCGGCGCGCCGAACACGCGGCCGATGAGTTCCCGCTGATGCGGATAGAGCGGCTCGCCGGTGGTGCACACCACGCGCAAGCCAGGCAGCCGCAGCCGCCTCGACCGCGCCTCGGCGTGCGCCGCCAAAAGCGCGATGCTCGACGCGTAGCCGTACAGGCATATCGGCCGCCAGGCTGCCAGCGCGTCGAGATACTCGTCCATGCGCGCGGGCGACATGGCGAAGGCGTTGAGCACCAGCTGGTTGACGAGGCGATCGCGCAGCGTCTTGATGCGGTCGGTCTTGTTGAGCTCGACCGGCGCGCCCCACAGGTAGGCCTCGCGCTCGCCTGGTTCCACGCTCCACCAGCGCCGTGCACGCATGCGCCCAGCGGCGTCGGACGCCTGGCGCGCGCGGCCGAAATGGAAGATCAGCGGCTCGCCGCTGGAGCCGCCGGTGGTGTACCTGAACGCACCGCCCGGCACGCCGCGCCACACCAGGCGCTCGACGTTGTCGCGCGCGTCCTTCTTGTCCATGGTCGGCAGGCGCGCGAGATCGGCGAGCGTCACCGCGCCCGCGCGCACGGCGGCCTCCAGTCCGGCGGCGCGGATGCGTTCGGCGTGCCAGGGACTGTGATCGAGCGCCGTTTGCAGCAGCGTGTTCAGGCGCCGCGCCTGCAAGGCCTCGATGGCCTCGCGCGTCAGCCACTGCGTACGCTCGAGCTCGGCCAGCATGGCGAAGGTCGGGCGATGCATCGCCGCTTCCTGCAGTCGATAAACGGTGCGCGCGAACCAGGGAATCATGTGCCGCTCCCGCGCTTGATCATGGCGAAGCGCCGTCCTGTGCCGATCGCGTTTTCATACACCTTGAAGAGTTTCGGTTTGATCTTTTGCCAGGTGTAGTCCTGGACGGCAGCAAGGCCATGTCTGCGCAAGCGCTGCGCCAGTTCGGGCTCGGCCAGTATGCGCATGATGGCATCCGCCATTTGCCCGGGAGCGCCCGGTTCGACCAGCAATGCGGTCTTTTCGTGCTCGACGATGTATGGCACGCCGCCGACACGGGTGCTCACGACCGGAACCCCCGAGGCAAGCGCCTCGAGCACCGAGTTCGGCATGTTGTCGACCCGGCTCGGGTTGAGGGCGACGCACGCGCTGCGATACAGGTCCGGCATGTCGGCGGCGTCCACCCGTCCCGAAAACGTCACGCTCGCTTCCAGTCCGAGGGTTGTCGCCAATTGCCGCAGCGAGGCCGCTTCGGGGCCGCTCCCGGCGATGACGAGCCGCGCCGCGGGGAATCGCGCCCGCACCAGGGCCAGGGCCCGGATGGCGCTGGCATTGTCGTATATCGGTTCGAGGTTGCGCGCCACCAGAATGACGGGGGCGTCCTGCGGGCCTGCCTCTGTGGGCCGGAAACGCTGGGTATCGACGATGTTGGGAACCACGTCCGCCGCCATCCCGTATTTCCCGAACACCGCACGCAGAAAGCCCGATGGTACGACCAGGCAGGCGGCACGACGCATGCTCGGTCTGACCAGGCATGCCTGCCGCGCCAGGAACTCGTCCGCATGGCCGCCGCGGTAATTCACCACGACCGGGGTGCCGCGCATACGGCCGATCCAGAGTGCGGGCGCCGAAAACAAATGCCACGACCAGCCCGAGTTGGCCATCAGGTGCGCCACGTCTGCGCGGCCCAGCGCGCGCCAGAGCGCGGCAAGGTACGGGATCAGCCGCGCCACGGCACGCAGGCCGCGGATTGCGCCCAGCCACGCCGGCCGGTAAGGGGCATTGACCTGGACGAGGTCCACGTCCACCCCCGCCTCCCGCAACAGGCGCTGCAGCTGCAGGGTCTGGTTGGCCATGCCGCCCGAGGGCGGGGGCAGGGGTCCGATCAGCGCAATGCGCATCAGGCCGGCACCTCGTCGAATCGCGGCTTTCCAAGGCCGCCGTAAACCCGCTGGTAACGCGCCACGCTCGCCGCCCAGTTGCGTTCGGTTTCGACGAAGCGGCGACCGGCCTGCTTCATGGCGTCCCAGTCGGCTTCGCGATCGAGGAGGTCGGCGACCTTGACGGCGAGATCGTCGACGTCGCCGGCGCGGAACAGGACGCCGGTCCTGCCGTCGTCGATGAGTTCCTTGTGGCCGCCGACGTCGGACGCGACCATGAGACGGCCCTGCGCCATGGCCTCGAGCGGCTTCAACGGGGTGACGAGATCGGTGAGCCGCATGCGGTGGCGCGCGTACACCAGCACGTCGACCAGGTCATAGTAGCGGTTCACCTCGGCGTGCGGCACGCGGCCGGTGAAGATGACGCGGTCTTTCAGGTCGAGCCGCATCACCTGCTGCTTCAACGCCGCGTCCTGCGGGCCGCCGCCGACCAGCAGCACCTTCACGTCGGGCATCTGCTTCAAGATTGCCGGCAGCGCGGCGATCAGGAGGTCCAGCCCTTCGTAGGCGTAGAACGAGCCGATGAAGCCGAGCACGCGGCTGGCGCCCAGCCCGAGCTTCAACTTGAGTTCGGGATCGGGCCTGCCGCCCATTTCGAATTTCTCGATGTCGACCGCGTTGGGGATGACGGTGATCTTGCCCGGGTCGATGCCGCGCGCGACGAGATCGCCGCGCAGTCCCTCGCAGATGACGGTGACGGCATCCGCCCGTTTCACCGCCCAGGTTTCGAGCGCGCGGGTGAGCTTGTAGCGCAGGCTGTCTTCCCGGGTGCTGCCGTGGTCGACCGCGGCGTCTTCCCAGAAGGCGCGGATCTCATACACGACGGGGATGCCGAGCTGGCGGCCGACGCGGATCGCCGGCACCGCGTCGAGCACGGGCGAATGCGCGTGGATGACGTCGGGCCTGATCTCGCGGGCAAGGCCCAACAGGCGCGTCTCGATCGCGCGCATCACCGCGAAGGGATCGCCCCCCGGCAGCTTGGCGAGCAGGCCGCCAGGCCTGGGCGTGCGGTAGAAGTGCAGGCCGTCGGCGTCTTCTTCCATGAGCGTGCAATCGATCTGCTTGGGGCCGGACAGGTGGAAGGTTTCCCAGCCGAGCTTGCGCTGGTTGCGCAAAATGGCCGCGCTGCGGAAGGTGTAGCCGGAATGCAGCGGCAGGGTGTGGTCGAAGACGTGAAGGATTTTCATGCGGCCTCCCGTTCCGACGCCTCGACGCCGAGCACCTGGCCGAGAAAGGCGTCGAACATCAGCACCGTCCACAGGATCACCGAATAGTCGCGGCGGCCGGCCTGGTGGGCCTCAACGACTTCGCGCAAGAAGTCCTGGTTGAACATGCCGGTCGACGCCAGCCGCTCGCCGAGCACGACGCCGCGGATGACGCCGGCGAGCGGCCCGCGGAACCACGCGGCGAGCGGCACGGCGAAGCCCATTTTCCTGCGGTACAGCACGTCGTGCGGCAGGTAGGGCGCCATCGCCTTCTTCAGGAGGTATTTGCCTTCGGTGCCGCGCAATTTGAGATCGACCGGCAAGCCCGAGACCCAGCCCATGAGTTCGTGGTCGAGCAGCGGCTCGCGCACTTCGAGCGCGTGCGCCATGCTGGCGCGGTCGACCTTGGTGAGGATGTCGCCGACGAGATAGGTTTTCATGTCGAGGTACTGCACCAGCGAGAGCGGGTCGTCGGTCGGCGCCACCGCCGCGTGGCGGCGCAGCACCTCGACCGCCTGGTAGCCCTGCAGCGCGCGCCGGAACGACGGCGAGAAGAGTTGCTTCCTTTGCGCATCGGACAGGAGCGAGACGCCGTGGAAATAGCCCTCGACGGTGTCGCGCGCGAGCGCCTCGAAGGTGGTCTTGGCGCGGAACACCTTCGGTGCCCAGTCGGCCTTGGGGTAGAGCCTGCCGAGCGCGCCGAACAGCGGGCGGCGCAGCGCGAGCGGCATCACCGAACGCAGGCGCTCCTCGTAGCGGAACCAGCGGTAGCGCCGGTAGCCGGCGAAGTGCTCGTCGCCGCCGTCGCCGGAAAGCGCGACCTTGACGTGTTTCCTCGCCAGTTCGCAGACCCGGTAGGTCGGCAGCGCCGATGAATCGGCGTAGGGCTCGTCATAGATTTGCGCGAGCTTGCCGACCAGGCTGAAGTCGCCGGAAGCGACCGTCTCGACGTGATGCTTGGTCTGGTAACGGTCGGCGACCTGCTGCGCGAACTCGACTTCGTTGTAGGCCGGGTCGTCGAAGCCGATCGAACAGGTGTTGACCGGCGTAGTCGACTGCGTGGCCATCATCGCGACGACGGCGCTCGAATCGACGCCGCCCGACAGGAAGGCGCCCAATGGCACGTCGGCGATCATGCGAAGCCTGATCGATTCCTGCAGGCGGCGCACGAGTTCCTCGCCAGCTTCGGCCTCGTCCTTCACTGCGACCGGCGTGAAGGGCATGTCCCAGTACTGCCGGGGCAACGCGCGCGGCTGGCCACGCTTCAGCGTCAGGGTGAAGCCGGGCGGCAGCTTGCACGCGCGCTTGAAGATGG